>NZ_JAIUDG010000015.1:0-154598 GCF_020179875.1 Paenibacillus sp. alder61 | reverse complement strand
CGCAGCCATCGGTACAGGCGCCGACGCAGCCATCGGTACAGGCGCCGACGCAGCCATCGGTACAGGCGCCGACGCAGCCATCGGTACAGGCGCCGACGCAGCCATCGGTACAGGCGCCGACGCAGCCATCGGTACAGGCGCCGACGCAGCCTGCGGCCGTCAGCCAGCCCGCTGCGCCGCCGGCGATTCCGGTCGCCGCGGATCTGAGCCGGGCGGCTTCCGAACCGGTGCGCCATTCCGGCCTGCATTTGACCGAAACGCCGCGCATCCCGACGATCGAAGTCGAGGGCGGGGACCGGTCTGAATATTTCATCGACGTCACCCCGATCCGCAATACGATTGCGACCCGGATGCGCCAAAGCGTGTCGGAAATTCCGCACGGCTGGATGATGATTGAGGTGGACGTGACAAACCTTGTCCAGCTCCGCAACAAAATCAAGGACGAGTTCAAGCGTAAGGAAGGGGTCAACTTGACTTATCTGGCCTTCCTGCTCAAAGCGGTCGTGAGCGCGATCAAGGACTATCCGATCATGAACTCGGTGTGGGCCGTCGACAAAATCATCGTCAAACGCGATATCAACATCTCCCTGGCCGTCGGCACCGAGGATTCGGTCCTGACCCCGGTCATCAAGAAGGCCGATCAGAAGAACATCGCCGGCCTGGCCCGGGAAATCGACGAATTGGCGACCAAAGTGCGCGCCGGCAAGTTGAAGCTCGACGACATGCAGGGCGGCACTTTTACGGTAAACAATACGGGCTCCTTCGGCTCGATTCTGACCCAGCCGATTATCAACTATCCGCAGGCGGCGATTTTGACTTTCGAGTCCATCGTGAAGAAGCCGGTTGTGATCAACGATATGATCGCGGTCCGTTCGATGGCCAATCTGTGCCTGTCGCTCGATCACCGGATTCTGGACGGCGTGATTTGCGGAAGATTTATGCAGCGCGTCAAAGACAATATGGAAAGTTATTCGCTCGATACGCAAGTCTATTGATTTGGAGGCGGCGGCAATGACGAGATCCTTGCATATTTCTTACATTCAGGAGATGGAATACGGAGAGGCTTGGGACAAGCAAAAACAGCTTGTCCGGGCCATCGATGAACAGCAGCAGGGGGAACACCTGCTGCTTCTTCAGCATCCGCCGACTTATACGATCGGCTCGCAGCGGCACCCCGAGCATCTCCTGCTCGGTCCCGAGCAGCTGCGCGAACAGGGCATCGCCCTGTTTGAAATCGACCGCGGCGGGGATATTACATATCATGGCCCCGGTCAGTTGGTCGGCTACCCTCTTCTGTATCTTGAAGGCGGAAAAGGTCTGGATTTGCACGGGTACTTGCGCAATCTGGAGCAGGTGATTATCAATTACCTGGGGAGCTGCGGGATCGAAGGCTCCCGGAAACCGGAGTACACCGGGGTATGGGTAGGTGACGAAAAGATCTGCGCGATCGGCGTGAAATTCAATAAATGCCGCCAGCGCAAAGGGTTTGTCACGAGCCACGGTTTTGCGCTTAACGTCAAGGCGGGGATTGGCCGGGAGGGGTTCCGGGGCATTATTCCTTGCGGCATTCAGGAGTATGGCGTCACTTCGCTTGAGGATGTAACCGGGCGCAGTTACGATGTCGAAGAAACGGCACGTGAAATCGTGCCGTATTTTACCGAGCTGTTCGGGTATACGGGGGAGATGTGAGCCCTTAACATCAGCGAATGAACAGCGGCTCCAACAAAGCGATCAGCGTAGAAGCGAGCATGGAAAACAGCATGACGTATACGACGATTTTGAACCATTTATTTTTCATAGCGCAAAAAATCTCCTTCACGGACATAAATTTAGAGCATTCCTAATTATATTATCGTAAATACGAAAGCGAGGAAAGTCCAGTGATCAATAGAGAAAGGCTCATTCAGCAATTTCTGGAGCTCGTTCAAATCGACAGCGAAACCAAACACGAACGGAAAATCGCCGATTTCCTGAAGGCCAAGTTTACCGAGCTCGGGTTAACGGTCGTCGAGGATGATTCGGCGGCCCGCACCGGCCATGCGGCTGGAAATCTGGTGGCTACCTTGAAGCCTAGCGATGCGTCCACGTCTCAGGTTCGTCCGTTCTTGTTCACCTGTCATATGGATACGGTCGTTCCCGGGAAAGGGATCAAACCTGTCGTCGGAGACGACGGCTATATCCGCAGCGACGGCACGACGATCCTCGGCTCCGACGACAAAGCGGGCGTTGCCGCATTGTTGGAAGTCATACAGGTGCTGCGTGAAAACAATCTGCCGCATGGCCAGATCCAGTTTGTGATCACCGCCGGCGAAGAGTCGGCCTTGGCCGGATCCAGAGCGATGCAGCCCGGTCTCCTGGACGCTCAGTACGGCTTCGCCATCGATTCGAACGGGGAAGTCGGAACGATCTGCATCGCGGCGCCGACCCGGGCCGAAATCGAAATCGAAATCCTCGGCAAATCGGCCCATGCGGGCGTAAATCCGGAGGACGGCATCAGCGCGATTCAGGTCGCGGGCAAAGCGATCGCCCGGATGAAGCTCGGACGGATCGACGAAACGACGACCGCGAACATCGGCAAGTTTGTGGGCGGCGGGGAGACGAACATTGTGCCGGATCATGTCGTTCTGTATGCCGAAGCGCGCAGCACTTCATTGGAGAAGATCAACCGGCAGATCGAAAGCATGGAGGAAGCGGTGAAAGCGGTCTGCGGCGAATATGGAACCCGCTATGAATTCCGCAGCAATCTGGCCTATCCGGCGTTTCATTTTGAAGAGGACGAGGAAGTTGTGGTGTTGGCGAAAAAAGCCGCACAGCGATTGGGGATGTCGGGACACACGTTTATGTCGGGCGGGGGCAGTGACGCCAACGTATTCAACGGCCTAGGGATTCCCACCGTCAATCTGGCTGTCGGCTATGAGGATATCCACACCACCGCGGAACGAATCAAGAGCGAGGATCTCGTCAAAGTCGCGGAATACGCTCTGGAAATCGTCAACCAATCCTTAAGCAAAAAGTAAATCGGAAACAGCCGCCAGGGGATGCATGATTTCGGACCCGGCGGCTGTTTCATTTTTCAATGGGGACGGTGATCGTCGTCTTTCCGGGGAAAATTGCGCCGCTGCGCATAGGTCCATTCCGTGTGCCACGGTACCGTCGAGATGATTTCGAGCGCCTGGTTCAGCTCGTTCAGATGCTTATCGATTTTGGCCCGCTCCGTCTCGTCCGGACGGTACAGCGAAATACGGCCGGCCAGACGGGATAGGGCGGCTTGCAGATAACAGGAGCCGGCGGCAAATCGCGCTTCGGCCATATCGGGGCAGGTGGCGGCTAAACTTTCGAAAATGGCGGCAGCCTCATCATAAAGTCCGTCGTCATGAAGCATCTCTCCATAAATATAGGCGGTTTCACGGAAAGGCGACCGATTGTCCCGGAGAAAACCGTGGCCTAACCGGGCGAGTTGTTCTTTCGCCAGGTCCAGATATCCCTCCGCATAAAGCGCGCGGATCAGTGCGCAGGCTAGATGCGGGTCGCTTGTTTGGGGTGGCTTGGCATGAGCCGTGCCGGCAGCAGCCAGCTTTGTCGCGACGGCAATCTGTCCGTATTCGACCGCAAGGCGTATCACTGTGATGGTTTCCTGCAGACTACGGGGCTCCGCCGAGATTTCTTCTCCCTTCTCATCCAGGGTCAGTCGGGCGAGCAGTTCAAGGCGTTCGAGCTGGGCCCAAAAGGCTTCGCTTTCCGAACGATCGGACATCTGTTCTTTTCGGACGCCTATTTCTTCCAGGGCTCGCCTCGGCTCCCCGCAGTGAAACAAACAGCGGAGATACATCCGAAACATTTCTTCCGCCGGAGGGACCGAAGCGATGCAGCGATCCAGAGCGTGGCGGTAGGCGCCGAGCCGCACCAGGGTCCGGAACAGCACCCCGTTTGCCTCGTCAGGCGACAGGTTCAGGTGCTTCAAGGATTCGGCCAGGGATTCGGCCATATCGGCGTCGGAAGCGCCGTATGACCCGAGAAGGGCTCCTTGCTTCAGCAGTTCCGCTTCTGCGTCGGAATCCAGCTCCACGCCTTCCGGTTCCGCCGGGGGGAGAAACGTCCATCGATTGCTATCCAAGTTTTTCGTCTGTTTATCCATCGTCTTCTCCTATCTGCAGGCGCAGCGGTGGAGGAGGTCAGCCACCGTCGTCGATGCTCCGGCCTCTTTCTTCCATTGGGACAGAAGAATCCGGATCTGCCAGGCTTTGCCCTGGAAACACATCCTGTTTACGGAAAAGTAGCTTTTCATCGCCATACTCCTTTTTTACGGGTTTGGTATAATAACACCATATGTTCGCAAGGGACAAGTTATGACAGGGGGAGTTTTAAAGTGACAAATTCGAATCCAAAATTGACCGAGAAAACGATCACCACCAAGCCGATATTCAGCGGAAAAGTAATTTCTTTGCAAATCGATACCGTAGAGCTCCCGGACGGTTCCACGGGAACGCGGGAAATCATCCGTCATCCGGGGGCCGTTGCCGTTTTGGCGGTGAAGGACGGACGCCTTCTGCTGGTCGACCAGTATCGGCAGGCGTTGGGACGCTGTGAACTGGAAATCCCCGCGGGCAAGCTGGAGGCGGGGGAAGACCCCATGGAGGCCGCCCGCCGGGAGCTTCGGGAAGAAACGGGCTATCAATGCGCCAAAATAACGCTTCTGCATTCTTTTTACACGTCGCCGGGATTTGCCGATGAAATCATCCACCTCTATTTGGCGGAGGAATTAACGGCAGGGGACATGGCGCTGGATGAAGATGAGTTCCTGGAAGTCATTGAGGCGAATTATGAGGAAGTGCAGCGGTATATCGAAGAAGGCCGAATCTCCGACGCCAAGACGATCCTCGCGGCTTACATTTGGCGGCTCCAGTTGATCGGGTCGCGGGAGACGGGAAAATGAAGCGGGAACAGTCGTCCAACGGCGGATTATCCTCTTTTTTCGCGGACCTGCATATCCATATCGGAAGAACCGGAAAGGGCGCGCCCGTAAAAATCAGCGGCAGCCGGGACCTCACCTTCGCCAATATCGCGAAAGAGGCGGCCGAACGAAAAGGCATTCAGCTTGTGGGCATTATCGACTGCCATTCCCCCGGGGTACAGGAAGACATTGAAGCCAGCCTGAAGCAAGGGGAAATGCGAGAATTGCCCGATGGCGGAATTGCTTATAAAGAGACGACTTTATTGCTGGGCAGCGAACTGGAAATCCGGGAACCGGGCATGGGTCCGGCCCATTTGCTCGCCTTCTTCCCGGATTTTTCGACGATCCGCTCGTTCACGGGTTGGTTGGAGAAGCGAATGAAAAACGTCAACCTGAGCTCCCAGCGCGTTTACGCCCCTGCGCGGACTTTGCAGGAGGAGGTGTATGCCCGCGGGGGAATGGTTATTCCGGCGCATATTTTCACGCCCCACCGAAGCATTTACGGCAGTTGCGCCCCGCGTATGGCGGACGTGCTCGATCCGAAGCTGATCAGCGCGGTGGAGCTGGGACTCAGCGCCGACAGCGAGATGGCCGGATGGATCAGCGAACTCGATCCGTACACGATCCTGACCAACTCGGACGCGCACTCCCTGGGAAAAATCGGGCGGGAGTATAACGAATTGATTCTGCGCGAGCCGAATTACCGGGAGTTCGAGAAAGCCCTGCAGAGAACCGAGGGAAGGAGGGTAGCGGGCAATTATGGCTTGAACCCCCGGCTGGGGAAATATCATCGGACGTACTGTTCGGGCTGCAGCTTTATCGTCGAAGAAACCGAAGCGACCGTGGAGCGCTGCCCCTACTGCGGAAGTCCCAAGCTGGTTCGCGGCGTACTGGACCGGATCGTCTCGATCGCCGATCGGACGGAGCCGCGGGTGCCCGCCCATCGCCCGGACTATCACTACCAGATCCCGCTGGAGTTTATACCGGGGCTCGGTCCGGCAAAACATGAGCTCCTGCTCCGCACTTTCGGAACGGAAATGAACATTCTGCACCGGGTACCCGAACAGGATCTGGCGGACGTAGTGGGAGCCGAGCTTGCGGGCAAAATCGCCGCGGCCCGCAGCGGAACGCTCCAGCTGGAATCCGGAGGCGGCGGCAAGTACGGCAGAGTATCCAAGCCGTGAGGTTCCTTCTACGGGCTTAAGACTGGCATATGCGGCTGAGCTTGTTCATACCTTAGAAAATAAGCGAAATCAAGAAAAGCTGCTGGTTTTTCGCCGGAACTAAGATGAACAAGCTTGGAGGGCCGCCTATGCTGGAGCCGTTTCGTCATACTTTAAAAGACCAGACCCCTTTGTACGTGTTTGTCGCCGTGCTTTTTCTGATGGGCGTCGTATTCGGAGCCTTAATGGTCAATGCGCTGACGCTGGAGCAGCAGCAGGATCTGTCCAGGTATTTGGGCGATTTCTTCATCTCCGTAAATGAAGGCGGAGAGAGTTTTCAGCCGTTGACCTACTGGGAAGTTGCGGCGCTTCATCTCAAGTGGCTCGGCCTGATCTGGCTGCTCGGCTTGTCCGTTATCGGCTTGCCCGGCATCCTGATTCTGGATTTTCTTAAAGGCGTCCTGATCGGATTTACCGTCGGCTGTCTCGTGGGGCAATTCACCTGGAAGGGGCTGCTGTTTGCGCTCGTGTCGATCGCTCCGCACAATTTGGTCGTCATTCCGGCGCTTCTGATAGCGAGCGTGGCGGCTGTCAGCTTCTCGCTGGGGATTATCCGCAGCCGGGTGCTGTTGAACCGCAAAGGCACCGCCGCCCGGCCTTTCTTGTCCTACACCGGGTTGACGGTGGCTATGGCTCTCGTCCTCATGGCGGTGTCTTCTTTTGAAACCTGGGTTACGCCGGTCATGATGACTTGGGTCACTCCGTTAATTGCTCAAAATAGCCTATAAAGCAATAGTAACTGATTTTAGAGATTGCCTTTAAGGAAGGCCCTGCATAAAATGCAGGGCCTTTTTTCATGTTGATCACTCACTTGAAAATACAGCGGGACTTCTGTTGGAGCGGAAGGAGAAGGCTTTAAAAAATTCCCAGTTTTGTCGTACGGACAATTGGAAACCATACCTTCTGGGGAAAATAAACCTTAGGAGGATGAATATGAAGAAGTTATCGATCGCCGTTTTGTCTTCTTGCTTGCTGCTTTCTTCCGTATCGGCTGTCAGCGCAGCACCCGTGAACGAAAAACAACAGCACAAGGTTCATGAGCACAAAGTAAAGAAACATGAAGAGAAGAAGATTCGTGCTAAGTCCATTCGCGAATCAGGAATCAAAACAAAATCGGATGGCGCAGGAAAGAGCGGAAGTAAAGGCATGAAGAGCGGAAGCAAAGGCGTGAAAGCCAAAAGTATGAAGACCAAGAGCATCAGAACAAAAGCGACTGAAATGCCGAAATCCGGTTTCGGTGGCGCGAGCGAACAAACAGAATAGGGGGATGAAAGAGGGGAGCACCCTCTTTCTTTCTTAGCATGAAACGGATACCCATCAAATTGCCGACGCTGTGTTTAATCATTATTTCAATCTTGTTTTGCTCGGCCTGTCATGATAAAGGAAAAAATCAAAATTTGGCGGAAGTTAAAGAGCCGCAGGTTCGTCTCCAAAGAAAAAGCGACCCGATAAAAAATAGGCAGGATATTCATGTTGAAACCATTCAGCCTTTTTCTCCCACGCAATTGATTATTCCGGCGATCAAAGTTTCCGCAAAAGTCATTCCGGTTGGTGTTCTGGATAACGGGCAAATGGACGTACCGAAAGATACTGAATCCGTAGGGATTCTATACCCGGGCGTAGTGGCCGGTGAACGGGGAAATATGGTGATGGATGGTCATGTAGATAGCTACACGGGCCCGGCTGTTTTCTTTAACCTGAAAAAATTGAGTCCTGGTGACGCCATTATTGTCCGTAATCAACATTCAGACCAATCAATGACTTATCGAGTCGAATCCGTTGAGGCATTCAAAACTTCCGAAGCTCCCATTGAGCGGGTATTCGGACCATCTTCCGGATACAAATTGAACTTGATAACTTGCACCGGGAGATATAGTCGTAAAAAAAAGGAACATGAAGAACGGCTGGTTATTTTCGCTAAATTGGATGGTGTGAAATGATTAAAGTCATAAAAACCATGTGGTGTGCCGCTATTCTCACAGTGGCTTGTTTTTGGAGCGGGATTGCCTACTCCGAACAAAATAAGACAAAGGCGTATGAAGAAAATCAGACTGAAGCGCATATTGAATCTTTTTTAAAGCGGCTGTACGACATAAGGGCAACGGCCTTAATTCATCAGAATGAACGTGCTTTTGATGATTATTACTTAACCGATAAGCAGAGCAGTAATGCGTTAAAGAACGAAATAAGACGAATGGATTACATCAATGCTTGGGCGAACAAAAGATCTCTCAAATTAGTGGATGCGAAAAGTGAAATCAAGATCGTGCGAATAAAAGTGAAAGACGACCGGGCTACGGTTTCTTTAGTTCAGTCCTTAAAGGTAAGCTATGACTACCCGAACAAGGAAATTCCAACCCATTCCTTCGGCATTGGAACCCGCCATTTCCTTACATTAAAACTTGTTAACGGCAAATGGATGGTTTCACGGGAATGGTATTTGGATCCGTTGGATGAGAATCCCAAAAAAATTGCTGAAGGAGCCCTTCCTTCCATCAAGATCACGGGAAATGTAACCGACGGCAAAAAATTTAAAAGGGAACAGGCTGTAGCCTACGCAAATAAGTACGCGGGCATAGCCTGGGGAGCCGGAAATAACCGCAGGTACAACCCCAATTATAAGGATTACACCTATCATGGAGGGGATTGCACCAACTTTTCTTCCCAAGTTCTTGGCGACAAAGAGGGAGGGGGGCTGCCGATGACGAAACAGTGGAATTACAGCAAAGGCTATGGCGGCACCCAGCATTGGGTCAGGACGGACTCGCTAGGGAAATTTCTCATCTACAGCGGGTATGGGAAAATGATCGCTAAAGGAGATTTTCAACATATTGCAACGCCGACGAAGGAACATCCAAATGGAGCGATTGCCAGGCTCCAGCCCGGAGATTTAATCGGATATATCATCCAGGGCAACGACATCGACCATTTTTCGATACTTGTCGGTTTTGATCCGAACGGGTATCCGCTTGTCAATTCGCATACGGCGGATCGCTATCAGGTGCCTTTCGATCTCGGATGGGATCGTTATACCAAATATGTACTAATTCACATTAAGGACTAGGCTCCATGCCGGTTAATTTAGCAACGGTATATATTTGAGACAAACACACAAAATATCGAAAAAGGAGGAGCAATTATGACGGTGACCATAATGAAACGATTAGGGATGCTCACGCTGGCGGTCATGCTGGTGTTTTCAGGAACAGGGTGCCAAGCAAACAAATCGTCAAAATCCAATAACAAACCTAAAGCTCAAAGCGTTCAGAAAAAAACAGCAATCGATCCGGCCACAAAAAAAATTACCGATGAAGTAATGAAGGTAAAGGGTGTGAGTAAAGCAACGGTGTTAGTTCACAATCCGGATGTATTGATCGGAATTGACGTTAAGGAAGGGGAACACACGGCAACTGTCGAGGATCATGTAAGATATAAAGTAGAGAGCAGCAAACCCGGTTACTTTGTACACGTAACCTCGAATAAAAAACTTCATCAAAAAATAAAAAAGTTAAGCACTAAAATGTCAGGTAAGAAACCGGGTCAGGCCGAAGGAACCGAAGTGGGAGTTATTATTTTGGACATCGGAAAAGAGACGCGGACTCCATTCCGCTAAAATGCTGCAACCGGGCAGACAGCTGTAGTTAATGTTTGACTTTGTTGATTGGGACCCCCTATAATGATAGAAGCGATTCAAGTGCGACTTGCGGCAGATCCTGGGGGGGAGAACATGGAAGCAAAGATTGAAAAAATTAAACAACAGCTGCAATCCCACGGGTATAAATTGACACCCCAACGAGAAGCCACAGTTCGAGTCCTGCTGGAGAACGAAGATGACCACCTTAGCGCGGAAGATGTTTTTATGCTGGTGAAGGATAAAGCGCCGGAGATCGGTTTGGCGACCGTTTACCGGACCTTGGAGCTGCTGAGCGAGCTTCATGTTGTGGAGAAAATCAACTTTGGGGACGGGGTTGCCCGTTACGACTTGCGGACGGATACGACCAAGCACCATCACCATCATTTAATCTGCGTACAGTGCGGCGCCATGGATGAAATCCGCGAAGATTGGCTGGGGCCGTTGGAAGAGCGGCTGGAGAAGGAATTCAACTTTACGGTTCTGGACCACCGGCTGGATTTCCAAGGTATCTGTTACCGCTGCAAGGATAAGAACGGTGAGCCGGGAAACGGCAACAAGAAATCATAATAAGCAAAGCTCCGAACGGTTCCAAGCCGCAAGGAGCTTTTTTTGTTCGTCCGGATGGGGCTTCGGCTCATATTCGTTCATATTTTTCTATATACTGTACAAAAGTCCCGTAGTAAACGGAGGCGATCCGCTCTACAATGGGACGGGCTGACGGTGATGGAAAGGAGAGACCGCCATGGTCATTTCGCTGCGAAAATGGCTTACATCCGTAAAGTATGCTTTAATATTTATGGCACTTGTTTACTTCATCTATCAAGCTATCGGAATGCTCGAGAGCAAAGTGTTTCCGCCGGACAAATATCGGATTCCTGAGGGCTCGGCCATCAAGGTGTTCCAATTCGAGCCTTTGGAAGCCCCGGTGATGGAACGTATGGCGGAACGTCTGAAGCTGTTTTTCTGGATTGGCGAATAAAGCCTGTCTTCAGGCAGGGAAAAATCAAAGGGATGTTGAATTGAAGTATGAGGGAGTTCACAAAAAGACAATATTCGACAAGTGAGAGGGAGGCGCTGAAACCATGGAGCAGTACGCAGCCTCTTTTATTTCGCATTTGGCGGTCCAAAAAGCTTTGAGCGACTCCACGCTGGACAGCTACCGGAGGGATGTAAAACAGTTTCTTGCCTATTTGAGCGGCCGGGGGATCGAGGGACTGGACGAGGTATCGCGGGCGGGAATCATGCTGTATTTTTCGGCACTGCGGGATCAAGGGAAAGCTCCGGCCACCATAATGAGGATTTCGGTCTCCTTGCGCGCTTTTTTTCAGTTCCTGGTTCAGGAAAAAATAATTGGCCAAGATCCTTTTATCACGGTAAAATTGCCGAGGTTTGACAGAAATCTTCCCGCGGTGCTGACGGTAGAGGAGACGGAAAAGCTGTTGGACATGCCTCGGACCGATACTCCGTTAGGCCTTCGGGACAGGGCAATGCTCGAGCTGTTGTATGCCACGGGGGTTCGGGTCAGCGAGCTGATGTCGCTCAAGGTTGGCGATATCGACACAAAAGTCCGGTTCCTTCGTTGCTCCGGAGAAACCGGCAAGGAGCGGGTGCTCCCTTTTGGACGGTTCACCGCCGATTGGTTGGACCGGTATTTGCAGGAGGTACGCCCCGTTTGGGAGCCGAATGGGCCGGAATCCCCCCTGTTTCCCAACCGGACGGGCGGTAAAATGAGCCGGCAGGGATTCTGGAAGGTAATTAAGAAGTACAGCCGTGACGCCGGAATCGCTAAAGAGATTACGCCTCATACGCTGCGCCATTCTTTTGCGATTCATCTGCTTGAAGGCGGTGCGGATGTGCGATCCGTTCAAGAGATGCTTGGCCATGCCGATATGGCGACTTTGCAGATCTACCTGAACCAGGCGAGGCCGAATCTGAAGTCGGTCTACGATCATTTTCATCCCAGGGCTCAGGCAAAGGGTAATCCTTGAGGAGTCTGAGCGAATGAGAGGAATCGGGAATGGTTTTTGCCGCCGCAGGGATAACTAACAGCAAAGATTGAAGGAGTGACGAAGATGGAACATAAGAATCGTTTCGAGAAAATCACGGTGATCGTCCTGGACAGTGTTGGAATCGGGGAAGCGCCGGACGCCGTCGAATTCGGCGACAAGGGCTCGCACACGCTCGGTCACATTCTGGAACGGGTACCCGGCACGAAGCTGCCGAATCTGCAAAACATGGGGCTCGGGAATATCGCGGAATTGCCCCACCTGAACCCGGTCGACGCTCCGGCGGCTTATTACGGCAAAATGGCCGAAGTGTCTTCGGGGAAAGACACGATGACCGGACACTGGGAATTGATGGGGCTTAAAATCGATACCCCATTCCAGACTTATCCGAACGGGTTCCCACGCGATCTGATCGCCAGATTCGAGCAGGAGACGGGCCGGAAAATCCTCGGGAATAAACCGGCCTCCGGCACGGAAATTTTGGACGAGCTGGGCGAGGAGCATATGAAAACGGGAGCATGGATCGTCTATACTTCCGCGGACAGCGTATTTCAAATCGCGGCCCACGAAGAGATCATCCCCTTGGATGAACTGTACCGGGCCTGCGAAGTGGCGCGGCGTTTAACCCTTGAGCCGGAGCATTCGGTGGGTCGGGTGATCGCCAGACCTTTTGTCGGTCAGCCGGGAGCCTTTAAGCGGACGAGCAACCGGCACGATTATGCCGTTACTCCTCCGGCACCGACCGTGCTGAACGCGCTAAAGCATGCCGGGAAGGACGTCATTTCGGTCGGCAAGATCAACGATATTTTTTCCGGAGAAGGCATTACGGAATCCTATCCCACCAAAAGCAACCGTCATGGCATCGACGAAACGCTGCGCTTGATGGAACGGCCGTTTCATGGCTTGTTGTTTACGAATCTCGTCGATTTTGACTCGCTTTACGGGCACCGCCGCGATCCGGAAGGCTACGCTCGCGCCCTGGAAGAATTCGACGCTTCGTTACCCGATCTGATGCAGCGGGTGGGGGAAAAGGATCTGCTGATTATCACCGCGGATCACGGAAACGACCCGACGCATCCGGGTACGGACCATACGCGGGAATACGTGCCGATCCTCGTGTACGGCAAAGGTCTGACGGCGTCTGGTGACTTGGGCGTACGCTCGACCTATTCCGATCTGGCGGCAACGATCGCCGACAATTTCGGCATTTACGGCACCGAACATGGCAAGAGTTTTTTGGGACTATTGAAATAAGAACGGGAGAGATGAACGATGGCGACAGTACTTACGATTGGCATGATTCGCGAGGCGGCGGATTTTATCCGCTCCAAAACGACAATTTTACCAAAGGTCGGTCTAATCCTCGGTTCGGGACTCGGTGTCCTGGCGGACCATATTGAAGAGGCGGTTAGCATTTCGTATTCGGATATTCCTTATTTCCCTCAATCGACGGTGGAAGGGCATGCCGGAGAACTGATGATCGGCACCTTGAACGGGGCGCCGGTCGTCCTTATGAAAGGCCGTTTCCACATGTATGAAGGCTACGGTCCCGAACTTACCGCGTTCCCGGTCAGAGTCATGAAGGAGCTCGGGGTCGAAAAGCTGCTGGTGACCAATGCGGCGGGCGGTATCAATACCTCTTACCAGCCGGGGGATCTGATGCTGATCTCCGACCACATCAATTTGACCGGCACAAGTCCCCTGATCGGGCAGAACGATAACGAATTGGGCCCCCGTTTTCCCGACATGTCCCAGGCTTACAGCCGCAGGCTGCGCGAGTTGGCCCGCAATACAGCGGAAAAAGCGGGGGTACCGCTTCAGGAAGGCGTCTATGTAGGTATGCTGGGACCCTCATACGAAACGCCAGCGGAAATCCGGATGCTCCGGACGCTGGGGGGAGATGCCGTCGGCATGTCAACCGTGTCCGAAGTCATCGTGGCAAGACATGCCGGCCTGGAAGTGCTGGGGATTTCCTGCATCAGCAACATGGCGTCCGGCATTTTGGATCAGCCGTTGTCCCACGATGAGGTGATGGAGACGACGGATCGGGTACGGGAGAAGTTTTTAAGCCTGGTGCTTGCGATTATTCCTCAAATGTAGCTTAGGGAGGTGTGAGCCGATGAGAGCGGTTGACCTGATTCGAAAAAAAAGGGACGGCCAGGAGCTGACCCATGAGGAAATCGGCTTTTTGATTAAAGGCTACAGCGAAGGGGCCATCCCGGATTATCAGATGGCGGCCTGGGCGATGGCCGTTTATTACCAGGGCATGAGCGCGCGCGAAACCGCCGATTTGACGATGCACATGGCATCTTCCGGCGATATGATCGATCTAAGCTCGATCCGCGGCGTCAAAGTGGACAAGCACTCCACCGGAGGGGTGGGGGACAAGACGACGATCGTCATCGGTCCGCTTGTCGCGGCGGCCGGCGTGCCCGTTGCCAAAATGTCGGGAAGAGGCCTCGGACATACCGGGGGGACGATCGACAAGCTGGAGGCGATCGGCGGCTTCTCCGTGGAGTTGGGACAAGAGCAATTTTTCCGCCAGGTGAACGAGATCGGCTTGGCCGTGGTCGGCCAAAGCGGCAATATGACGCCGGCGGACAAGAAACTTTACGGCCTGCGGGACGTGACCGCGACCGTGGAGTCCATCCCGCTCATCGCAAGCTCCGTCATGAGCAAGAAGATTGCCGCCGGTGCCGATGCGATCGTGCTGGACGTGAAGACGGGCAGCGGCGCGTTCATGAAAACGCTGGACGATTCGATCCGTCTGGCGAAGGCGATGGTCGATATCGGCACGCAAGTGGGCCGGAGCACCATCGCGGTGATCAGCGATATGGACCAGCCTCTCGGCTATTCGATCGGGAACGCCCTCGAAATCGAGGAGGCGATCGCCACCCTGCGGGGCGAGGGGCCGAAGGATTTGGAGGAAGTATGCCTGATCCTCGCGTCCCATATGCTTGTTCTCGGTGGCAAAGCCGAGAATGAGGAGGCTGCGCGGGCCATACTCCAAGAGAAGCTCGCCAGCGGCGAGGCGCTGGAGCGCCTCAAGATGATGGTGGAAGCGCAGGGCGGGGATACCCGGCAAATCGAAGACGCGGGCTTGCTGCCGAAGGCCGAGCTTCACGTGGAAGTGAAGGCGGAGAAGCGCGGTTTTGTCGAATCGATCCAGGCGGAGGAAATCGGCGTCGCCGCGATGCTGCTGGGCGCAGGCCGGGAGACGAAAGATTCCGTCATCGATTTGGCGGCGGGGCTGAGTCTGCGCAAGAAGATCGGCGATCCGGTCGAGATCGGCGAAGTTCTCGCGGTACTCCATCTCAATCCGCCATTCCGGGACCGGCTGGAAGAGGCGAGCCGAAAAGTGAAAGAAGCCTACGGGATCACGGACGAGAAGGTACCGCGGAGACCGCTGGTATTTGCTTTGATTACGCCCGAAGGGGTGCGCAGGTTCTAGCCAGATAATGGTAAAGCAGCCGGGAGCAAGGAAATAAATCCTTCTCCCGGCTGCTTTTTTAATTTTCCGTCAAGCCGCTAAAGACTAAATACGTCGCTATATAGGTTGAACTATTGATTTGCATATTAGACAGCGGTGTAAGGGGTTCATTTCACACGCTTGACCTGCAACTAATGATTTGGTTCGAATTAAAGGGAATTCTTCCCGTTAATAATGCAGACTCCGACGGCGGGACTTTATATCTACAATTGTGGATGTTGGCAACGTATATTCGAAACCCTATCACATCCTTTCCCGACGCCAATTCTTCTTTGGTTTAACAAGCATAAAACGGTTTCTTGGTTGGCTTTAGTCTATCAAATCTCCAGCTCCACCTTTTTAGTCGCGATGTTTTTGCAAAACTCGCTGTCATGCTCGACAAAAAGAATCGTCGGAGCATGCTCCAGCAGAAGCTCTTCAATTTGCATCCGGGAAATAACGTCAACAAAATTAAGCGGTTCGTCCCAGACATGCAAATGAGCCTGTTCGCAGAGACTTTTTGCGAGGAGCACCTTTTTCTTCTGCCCTCCGCTGTAAGAAGCGATGTCCTTGTCGAATTGAAGGCGGGAGAAATCGAGTTTTCTTAGTATCGATTTAAACAGACTTTCGTCGATGCCGTTGCTTCTGGCGTAATCCGACAGATCGCCGCGCAATTGCGATGTGTCTTGCGAAACGTAAGATATTTTCAATTGGCTTCCGATCCGTAGCGTCCCCGCGTAAGGGATTTCCTCGCCGCAAATGAGCTTAAGCAAGCTGGATTTCCCCGAGCCGTTCGGGCCGGAGAGGGCAATGCGATCCCCCTGCTCGATCGTAAAACTGACGTCGCGGCACACTTGCTTCTCACCGTAATGAATCGAAACCCGATCCAGCTCCACAAGTTGGTGCTTATGGTACGTCAACTGGGATATTTTCAGGCTTTCCGAGCTTTCCACATTTCTCAGCAGCTGAGATTTTTCCTCGATGGCGGTTCGTTGCCTCTGCTCGATGGACTTGGACCTTTTCATCATTTTGGCGGCCTTGTGACCGACGTACCCTTTATCGACTTTGGAGCCGGAGTTACGGGTGCCGTTTTTCGTTTTTTCCACTTCGTGCGACCAGTTGCTCGTCCGCTGAGCCGCTTCGGCCAGCCGCTTGATATCTTTCCTCAGTTTCTCGTTCCCGGCCATTTCGTAATGGTCCTGCCGTTGTTTGTTCTCCCACCATTCGGAGAAATTCCCCTTTTGGACTTCGATATCGGTCTTGTTGATCGAAAGAATATGGTCGACGCAGCGATCGAGAAACGCCCGGTCGTGCGACACCAGGATAAAGCCGCTTTTGCCGCTCAAGTAATCGCTGACCAGTTCCCGGGCATGCAGGTCCAGATGGTTGGTCGGCTCGTCAATGAGCAGAAACCGGTTCTCTTTCAGAAACAGAGCCGCCAGCAGCACCTTCGTTTGTTCTCCCTGCGACAAGGATTCAAACGGCCGGTACAGTACATCTTCCGACACTTTTAGCAGTGAAAGCTCGCGCAGAAGCTGCCAATATTCATAGTCAGGGCAGATCTCGGCGACGATGTCGGCGGTATGGTACTCTTTGTTTTCGACGTGAAAGGGAAAATATTCCATGTCGACGTTGGCGGAAATCGTTCCGCTGTATTCGTATTTGCCCAGCAGCAGGTTAAGAAACGTCGTCTTGCCCCGGCCGTTCCTCCCCGTAAAACCCAATTTCCAGTCGGTATCGATCTGAAAGCTTACATTTTCAAAAATCGAATCGTAACTCCCATCATAGGCGAATGTCAGGTTCGTTACTTTAATTGATGACATGGCGGTATCCTCCTGCCAAAATAAAAATGAGCCGCAAGAAAGTCACCTTTCTTGCAGCTCAAAAAAATACGGCAAATCCAACCCGGAAACGGGGATGGAATAGGATCTATTTTTTGAGTGAAGAGAATAAGGTAACTTCCTTGCCGAAATAGAATAAAACAAATCTGTCTTATTCCAAATAAAGGCAAGAAATTTTACATTATCCTCTTCATCTCCTGTCGTTTTAGCGTTAGCGAAATTGTAGCATAACCTTTTAAACACTGCAACCTCTACGCGAGATTAAAAGAAACCGCTATGGAAAGGAATAATATGACAGGAACAAGAGCATACTAGGTTAGCAGAATCCTGATTTTTATTCGAAGGGGGAAGTACGTTGAAAAAACGGTTGTTTATCGGTTTGTTGGCGCTGCTGCTGGCCGTTCCGTTCCTGCCGTCCGCCGTATCGGCCAACCACGGAGGGCCGCATACGGCGAACGAGGGGATTGCCTTGGCGGACCATGCGCTGTCGGCGATTCTGATCGATGCGGATACGGGCACGGTCATTTACGAGAAAAAAAGCCATGAGAAGTTGCCGCCAGCGAGTATTACCAAAATTATGACGATGCTCTTAACCATGGAGGCGGTCGACCAGGGCAAGCTGAAACTGACCGATAAGGTCACCGCCAGCGAATATGCGGCTTCTATGGGCGGTTCGCAAATTTTCCTGGAACCGGGGGAAGAAATGACCGTGGACGAGCTATTGAAAGGTGTCGCGATGGCATCGGGCAACGACGCTTCCGTAGCTCTAGCGGAAAAAATCGCCGGAACGGAAAAAGCTTTCGTTCAAATGATGAATGAGAAGGCAAAACAGCTGGGACTTAAGGACACGCATTTTTCCAACTGTAACGGCCTGCCTGTGGAAAATCATTATTCCTCGGCGCATGACATCGCTATGATGAGCAAGGAACTGCTCAAATACGAGACGATCACAAAGTATACCGGTTCGTATCAAGATTATTTGCGCAAAAATACGGAGAAGCCGTTCTGGCTCGTGAACACGAACAAACTGGTACGGTTTTATAGCGGTGCGGACGGTCTGAAAACCGGATATACGTCCGAGGCCCGTTTTTGTCTGGCGGCTACCGCCAAACGCGACGGTATGCGACTGATCGCGGTCGTGCTCGGTGAGCCGAACACCAAGATCCGAAATGCCGAGGTATCCGCGATGTTCGACTACGCCTTTTCCCAGTATGCCCTTCATCCGATCTACAAAGCCGGCGAAGTCATCGGCAAAATCAAGGTACAGAAGGGGGAAACGGCTCACTTGGATGTCGCCGCGTCGCGTACGATGAGCGTTCTGGTTAAGAAAGGGTCCGCCCAAGGCAACATTACGCACAAGCTGGAGGTTCCGGAGAAAATCGCCGCCCCGGTTCAAGAAGGACAGATCATCGGCAAGCTTGTGGTCTACCAGGACGGCAAGGTACTGAACGAATTTGAACTGAAAGCCGCCACCGCCATCAAGAAAGCCGGATGGTGGACTTTGTTCAAGCGGACGGCCTCCCAATTGTTTTTTGTAGATTCGTAGCGGTTTTCTTCTAGTTTTGTCAGCGGGAAGGAATACGGCGCAGGGTCGTAGAATTGTTGTGTTCATGTCAGGGAGGAGAGTGAACAGACGTGAATCTGCAAGTTGAAATGAGAAGGCACCGGGATACGCTGATCGTTCGTTTGGTTGGAGAGTTGGATCACCATACCGCCGACGAGGTCCGTTTATCCCTGGACGAGGAAATCGCGAAGGGAACCTGCCGCCATCTATTGCTCAGCCTGGAATCGCTGCAGTTTATGGACAGCTCGGGGATCGGCGTTATTCTGGGCCGGTATAAGCTGATTAAGCAAAAGGGCGGAAGAATGGTCGTCTGCGGAGTGAATCCGCCGGTTCATCGGCTGTTTGACATGTCCGGGCTGTTTAAAATCATGTCGGTGCACGAAGATGAAAGCCAGGCGCTTTCGGAATTGGGGGTTGCCCTATGAACCAGATTGACCGTAATTTCATGAAGCTGCAGTTTGCCGCCAAATCGGAAAACGAATCGTTCGCCCGGGTGACGGTTGCCGCATTCGTCTCCCAACTTGATCCGACGATGGATGAAATCACCGATTTGAAGACGGTCGTCTCCGAGGCGGTGACGAATTCGATCATTCACGGTTATGATGGCGATTCCGAAGGGATCGTTACCATCACGGCGTCTATTGAAGGGGACACGGTGATTCTTACGGTGGAGGATCAAGGCCGAGGCATTGAGGACGTGGAGCTGGCCAAGCAGCCGCTGTATACGTCCAAACCGGAGCTGGAGCGGTCGGGAATGGGCTTCACCATCATGGAGAATTTCATGGACGAATTTGAGGTGACCAGCGAGATGGGCGAAGGCACTTCCATCCGGATGAAGAAAAGGATTGTATCTAAGAAAGCTTTGTACAATTAGGGGTTGGAGCTATGGATGCCGAAGTGAAGCAAGCCTCGAGAGAATATTTGGACGATAACGAAGTCAAGCGGCTGATCGCCTTAAGCCAGAGCGGCGACAACGCGGCCCGGGATCGGCTGGTGAATTGCAACATCCGGCTGGTCTGGTCGGTGGTGCAGCGGTTTATGAACCGCGGCTACGAACCGGAAGATTTGTTTCAGATCGGCTGTATCGGCCTGTTGAAATCGGTCGACAAGTTCGACCTCAGCTACGACGTCAAATTTTCAACATACGCCGTGCCGATGATCATTGGAGAAATTCAGCGTTTCCTGCGCGATGACGGCACGCTGAAGGTCAGCCGCTCGCTGAAGGAAATGGCCAACAAGGTGCGAAAAAAGAAGGATGAATTGTCCAAGGTGTTGAATCGGCTCCCCACGGTCAAAGAAGTGGCCGAGGAACTCGGGGTGACTCCGGAGGATGTGGTTTTTGCCCAGGAGGCGAACAAACCGCCGGCTTCCATTCACGAAACCGTCTTTGAAAACGACGGGGATCCGATCACACTGATGGATCAAATCGCCGATGAATCTCAGGAACGCTGGTTCGATAAGCTGGCGCTGCACGAAGCCATCGACGGACTCAGCGAACGGGAAAGGCTCATCGTTTATCTGCGATATTATCGGGATCAGACCCAATCCGAGGTGGCCAACCGGCTGGGAATATCCCAGGTTCAGGTCTCCCGTCTCGAGAAGAAAATACTGCAGAGCATTCGGGACCAGATCGCCCAGTAGCTTAGTAAATATTTTAATATGTGACACGAAAGGCCGTCCAGGATAGTATCCGGGCGGCTTTTCGGTTTTGAGTAAAGCGCAGGGGGACTTGGCATACTATGGACATTACGG
This sequence comes from Paenibacillus sp. alder61, assembly GCF_020179875.1. Classification (NCBI taxonomy): domain Bacteria; kingdom Bacillati; phylum Bacillota; class Bacilli; order Caryophanales; family Paenibacillaceae; genus Paenibacillus; species Paenibacillus sp. alder61. The sequence goes on along the minus strand of NZ_JAIUDG010000015.1, from coordinate 134,158 downwards.
CAGTAGAGGGGTGTCCATGATGGAGAAAGGGACGGCAACTCCCGTTTATCTGCGACTGCGCAAGTATGTCAAACTCCAGGCCGGCCGCGCGGTCCGCTTGAAAGACATCGCCCGCATCCTGGCGGAACCTGAATATGAGGAAGAACTTAAGACGCTTGTGCTGGAACGGCCGGATTACCATGAGGGGAATCTGCTGGTTGTTGACATGCTTCAGGTCATCGAATGCATTCATAAGCGCTTTCCCGGCTTACGGATCGAATTACTGGGGGAGCCCCATGTTCTCATTGAGATGGTGGCCGACGAAAAAAAACCGTCGCGCTCCCTGTTTATTCTCGTCTGGTTGCTGTTGTTTTTCGGAGCGGCGCTGACGATCATGAATTTTCATGCCGATGTAAGCATGCCGCAAGTGCAAATCAGAATCGTCGAAATGCTGACGGGAAAGAGGGACGATCACCCCTATTTGTTTCAAGGCGCATACTCCATCGGGATCGGCCTCGGAATGATCATCTTCTTCAACCATCTGTTCAAGAAAAAGTGGAATGAAGAGCCTTCTCCGCTGGAAGTCGAAATGTATCTGTATCAAGAGAACCTAAACCAGTATGTGATTGCCGAAGAGTACGAGAAGAAACGTCGAGCGGAAGCCTCCCGGGACCGGAAGGAGACGGAGCCTTGAGTTCCGTTCTGTCATCGTTTGTAACGCTGTTTATCGGCTTGGCGGGAGGCATCGCCGTTGGAGGCGGGGTGATCGCTTTATACATTGTTTTGGATGTGATTCCGCGGTTGGCCCAAGTGACGAAGTCATATAACAAGGTCCATTGGTATGAGGGAGCGATGGTCGGAGGTTCCTTTATCGGGACGATTGCGGATTTCTGGAATTGGAAGCTGTCAGGTCCCTGGCTTGCTTCCGGCTTTATAGGTTTGTTAAACGGCGTGTTTATCGGTATGTTGGCCGCAGCGCTTACGGAGGTGCTGAACGTTCTACCTATTCTGGCCAAAAGGCTGCGGATGCAAAACGATCTGGTCGGCCTCCTGATGGCGATGGTGTGCGGGAAAGTGGCCGGTTCCTTTTTCGAATGGTTTATCTACAGAAAGTAAACAGATTTAAGGAGGCTGATGTAAGATGGTGGGTCAGGAACGAGGCGGCCCGGGAAGCGGGGAACACACTGGAGAGGAGCCGAAATTCATGCCGGCTTTTGGCGAGTACGATTGGGAGGGCAGCGAGGAGGCAAAGCGGGCCCTGCGTCATAAGGTGGAAGCCGAACGATCCGACTCCGTGAAGGAATCGATCCGTTATTGGCAGAAGAGCGATCAAATCAGCCGCAGCCTGACGACGACGAAAAAAACGCTCGAAGAAGTCGTCGGGTTGGGCCAGGGTTTCGATATCGTTTTTCGCGAAATGACGTTCGGCGGCAAGAAGACCGGACTTTTCTTTATTAATGGCTTCGTTAAGGACACGATTCTTCAGGAAGTCCTCAAACGGCTGACTTATTTGACTCCCGAAGACTTAAGTTCAGGCGCGCTGCGATCTTTTTTCGAACTGTACATTCCTCATATCCAAGTTGAGAAAACGGATGAACTGAGCAAGGCCATCAACGGTGTTCTGGTCGGCATGAGTGCTTTTTTTATCGAAGGGGAGCAGTCGGCGATTCTGCTGGATACCCGCATTTATCCGGTGCGCAGCCCCGAGGAGCCCTCCCTCGAACGGGTTGTTCGCGGCGCGAGGGACGGATTTACGGAGACTTTGGTGACGAACGTGATTCTGGTACGCAGACGCCTGCGCGACCCCGGTGTAAAATTCGAAGTGATGAAGGTAGGCCGCCGCTCGCAAACCGATGTCTGCGTGGCCTATATCGATGACATCGTGGACAAGGTGCTGGTTGACGCCGTAAAAGAAAAGATTCAGGCGGTGGAACTCGACGGGATTCCGCTGGCCGACAAGCAGTTGGAGGAAGCGATCGTCAAGAGGGGCTGGAACCCCTATCCGATGGTGCGCTATTCCGAGCGTCCGGACGTTGTCGCCTCGCATTTGATGGAGGGACGGGTTGTGATCCTTGTCGACACTTCCCCGAGTGTCATGATTTTGCCGACGAGCTTCTTCGACCTCTGCCAGCATGCGGAAGAAAACCGGCAGACGCCGTTTATGGGCACCTATTTGCGCTGGGTCAGATTTTTCGGCATCTTCGCCTCTTTATTTCTTTTGCCGTTATGGCTTCTCGTCGTCATTCATCCGGAACTAAAACCGGTAGCGTTGGACTTTATCGGACCGCAAAAAATGGCCAAAATTCCGCTGATCGCCCAGTTCCTGATGGTGGAATTCGGGGTGGATCTGATGCGCATGGCCGCGGTTCACACCCCCACGCCGCTGGCCTCCGCCATGGGGTTGATTGCGGCGATTTTGATCGGGGATATCGCGGTAAAGAGCGGTCTGTTCGTTAACGAGGTGGTGCTGTACATGGCGGTCGCCGCCATCGGCATGTTCGCCACGCCGAGCTATGAGCTGGGGCTGGCGAACCGGGTGGTCAGGTTACTGATGATTATCCTGGTGTCGATTTTCGGGGGCCCCGGGTTTATCGGCGGAATCACGGCGTTTGTCATTTTTCTAAGCTTGCAGCGGTCGTTTAATACTTCCTACCTGTGGCCGTTTATTCCTTTTAATGCAAAGGCGATGGCAGCTATCATCCTCCGTGTTCCGGTGCTCACTTCCAAGCTAAGGCCTTCCATGAACAAGACGAGGGACCGGACGAGGATGCCGCGCGAGAGACGGGATTCGTAAGCCAGTCCGAAAAAAACACAAATGATATTCCTAAAAATCCATTTTTCAGTTGGGTGGTTGTTTGCTATACTGATGAAAACTGAAAGTGGAGGACTGCATAGATGTATTTACACGGTACCAGCAAAATCAATTCCAAGGGACATCTGGAAATCGGCGGATGCGATACGGTAGAGCTGAAAGAAACTTACGGCACTCCGCTGTATATTATGGATGAAGCCTTGATCCGGCAAAGATGCCGTGAATATATGGAAGCGTTCCGGGCATCGGGCTTGTCCTTCCAGGTGGCATACGCCAGCAAAGCGTTCTGCGTCATGGCCATGTGCCGGCTGGCCGAGGAAGAGGGACTTTCCCTTGACGTCGTATCGGAAGGGGAATTATATACGGCACTGCAAGCTGGTTTCCCTGCGCAGCGTATCCATTTTCACGGCAATAACAAAACCCCGGAAGAGCTGGAGATGGCCATTCAGGCCAACATTGGCTGTTTCGTCGTGGATAATTTTACCGAGATGCACATGCTGCAGGCGCTTTCCGCCGAAAAAGGCGTCACCGTCAACATCCTGTTGCGCGTAACGCCAGGGGTGGAGGCCCACACCCACGAATACATTTCCACCGGGCAAACGGATTCGAAGTTCGGCTTCGATATCGGGAACGGCTCCGCTTATGAAGCGGTAGAACAGGCTTCCCGGAGCTTGAATCTGAATTTGCTCGGGCTGCATTCCCATATCGGCTCGCAAATTTTTGAGGTCGAAGGCTTCCAGATGGCGGTGGAACGCGTGGCGGAATTTTCGCTTCGCGTCAAAGATCAACTGAATGTGATCTTTAAAGTCATCAACCTTGGTGGAGGCTTCGGCATCCGCTACACGTCCGAGGACACGCCGCTTCAAGTTTCCGATTATGTGAAGGCGATTACGGACGCGGTAAAATCTTCTTTTGCCGCCGGTTATCCGCAACTGCCGGAAATTTGGGTGGAGCCGGGTCGCAGTATCGTGGGCGACGCCGGAACGACGCTTTACACGGTGGGTACGAGCAAGGACATCCCGGGGGTCCGGAAGTATGTTTCCGTTGACGGCGGTATGACCGATAACCCGCGTCCGGCGCTGTACGAATCCAAGTATGAAGCCATGCTGGCGAACCGCGGGCTGGATGCGGCCGAGGAGACGGTGTCCATCGCGGGGAAATGCTGCGAAAGCGGCGACATGTTGATCTGGGATCTGGAACTGCCGAAGGTCAAATCCGGCGATTTGCTGGCGGTCGCTTGCACCGGGGCGTACAACTACGCGATGGCAAGCAATTACAACCGGATCCGCCGCCCTGCGGTCGTGTTCGTTCAAAACGGTCAAAGCGATCTGGTGGTCAAGCGGGAGACCCTGCAGGACATTACCTCCTGCGACGTGATTCCCGAGCGCATCGCCAAACAGCCGTCTTTGAAATAAAAAGGCCTGGTGATAGAAACTTAAAAAACAGAGGTGCGGAGCCAGTTCATTTCGATGAACTGGCTTTTTCGGTACCTGCTTTTTAAGTCCGTATTTTGCTACCGGAGGGATTTCATAGTACACTGGAATAGGTTTGTCCCACGTGTATGCTCACTAAAGAAGAAGAGGAAGTGACCCATATGAAAAAAGGAAAGATCGTTTTGGAAAAGGGCGGAGAAGTGGAGATCCAGTTTCTGCCCGAAGAAGCTCCGGGTACGGTGGCGAATTTCGAGAAGTTGGCGAATTCCGGCTTCTATAACGGCTTGACGTTCCACCGCGTGATCCCCGGCTTTGTAGCTCAAGGCGGATGCCCGATCGGAAACGGCACCGGCGGTCCAGGCTACACGATCAAGTGCGAAACGGCAACGAATACGACGAAGCATGAGCGCGGCGTGCTGTCGATGGCCCATGCCGGGAAAGATACCGGCGGCAGCCAGTTCTTCATCGTGTATGAGCCGCAGCCTCACCTGAACGGAGTACATACCGTATTCGGTAAAGTCACTTCCGGAATGGACCTGGTGGACCAGATCCGCCCAGGGGATAAAATGAAAGAGGTTACCGTCTGGGACGAGTAATCCCCGAAATGCGAAAGGGCTCCCGGCCGATCTTCGGCCAAGGGAGCCCTTTCGCTATTTCATGATGAATGAAGTTAAGATTGCCGGTCGGCCGCTTCGTCCTTGACTTCCTCCCGGAAGCCGCGGATGCTGTCCAGACGGCGGGCATTCTTTTCTTCAATTTGCCGCTTTTCCTCGCCGGTGATTTCGTCGGCATGCTCGCTCAAGTATTCCTGGCCTTCGCGGAAGTTGCGGATCGTATTTTGGATGTTGTCCTGCAGCTTTTCCACATTATCGGCGCGGTTGTCGGGTTTGGCCATGGCAGTTCCCTCCTGAAGGTTTCTTCCCCGGGAAGCGGGGCAATGTTATTGTCGCACTCGAGCGCTGATTTTATTCCGGAAAGGGGTTTGGCTTAGCAGAGCCCAAGCCGATTTGCGGCGTTGTTGTATTTTTATTTTTTTTATGCTATTCTTTCCTCAAGTCAGATGGATTTATGACTTTATCAAATTTATATGCATTCCTTCGGGGCAGGGTGAAATTCCCTACCGACGGTGATGGCGGGTCTTGAGATTTCCAGCAATAGCGGAAACCGAGGCCGGCACAAGTCCGTGACCCGTATGCGGGATCTGCCCGCATATGGCTGAGCCGGTGCGATTCCGGGACCGACAGTATAGTCTGGATGGGAGAAGGAGACGCGAAAAGCATTCGTACGTTAAAGTTCATGTTTTCACATGGTCTATTTGTGTTTCCATGTTGAACGATATGTTCGTTTTGACGGAGGCGAAGTATGCCTGCAGGCTATGATTTTATCATGGCTTGGTTAGGTGTAATTTAATGCAGCTTTTATTTCGCGGATGATCACTCTCAACAGCTCCTGCCGGAATGCTCCGGCAGGAGTTTTTTATGTCTAAGGCACAAGGAGGGGCGGTTATGCAAACGATCGGCGATGAATATTACATGGAGCTCGCCCTGCAAATGGCCGAACGCGCCCAGGGGCAGACCGGGATCAATCCGGTCGTCGGAGCCGTCGTGGTGAAAGACGGCGCGGTGGTCGGCCTGGGCGCCCACCTGAAAAGGGGAACGCCGCACGCGGAAGTGCACGCGCTCCGCATGGCGGGCCCCTTGGCCGAAGGGAGCACGGTATACGTTACGCTGGAGCCTTGCAGCCATTACGGCATGACGCCTCCTTGCGCGGAGCGGTTGATCGAGGATAAGGTGGCACGGGTTGTCGTGGCCACCGAAGATCCCAACCCGCAGGTGGCCGGGCGGGGAATCGGACTGCTGCGGCAAAACGGGATTGAAGTGACGACCGGGGTGCTTCGAGACCGGGCCGTGGCGTTAAACCGGAAATTCATCAAATACATTACAACCGGTCTTCCTTACGTGACGATTAAAACGGCCAGTACGCTGGACGGGAAAATCGCGACGAAAACGGGCGACAGCAAGTGGATTTCGAATGAAGCCTCGCGCGAAATCGTGCATACGATGCGACACCGCCATCAGGGCATTATGGTCGGCTCCGGAACGGTGCTTGCGGATGATCCGCAATTGACGACACGCCTGGCGGTTCCCGGATTGGATCCGGTGCGTATTATCGTGGATTCGACGCTTCGCGTTCCTGTCGCCAGCCGGGTGCTGAGCGACGGAGCGGCGCCGACCCTCGTCCTGACGACCGAGATGGCGGACCGCGCAAAGATGGCTGTCCTGGCGGAGCGGGGCATTGAGGTGATTCCCTGCGGGGCGGGGCCTCATGTTGATTTGCAGCTGGCGCTCCAGAGACTCGGGGAACGGGAAATCTCCTCCGTTCTGGTCGAGGGCGGCGGACGATTGAACGGCTCCCTGCTGGAAAAGAGGCTGGTGGACGAGATCGTCTTGTTTCTCGCCCCGAAATTGATCGGCGGGGGCGAAGCGCCGGGAAGCTTTATTTTCTCGGGATATGAAAAAATGAGCGAGGCCGTAACGCTGACAAGTGTAGAAGTCGAGACGATCGGAGACAATGTCTATATTCAAGGAAGGCCGGTCTGGCCGGAGAAGGAGCAAGCGGACATCCAAGGAAGTACGGAAGCGTAAAGGAGGCAGCCAATGTTTACAGGGCTTATCGAGGAGATCGGGACGATGAAATCGGTTAGCCGTCAAGGGGAAGCGCTAGTTCTGCACATTGCGGCCAAGGTCGTCACCGAAGGGTTAAAACCGGGCGACAGCATCGCCGTTAACGGGGTATGCCTGACGGCGGTATCTTTTGACGATCATTCGTTTATGGTCGATGTGATGCCGCAAACGTACCGGCATACCAACCTCAAGGATCTGAAGTCCGGCAGCAAAGTCAATCTCGAACGGGCGATGGCGGCCGGCGGCCGGTTCGGCGGTCATATCGTGCAGGGTCATGTGGACGGAACGGGTCAAATCGTGCGTAAACGTCAGGATCAAAATTCCGTCGTATACGAGATCCGACTGGCCGACGCTTCCCTCTCGCGGTACATCATTCCCCAAGGTTCCATTACGGTGGACGGGATCAGTCTGACCGTGGTAGAAACGCATGACGGCGGGTTTTCCATATCGATTATTCCCCATACCCTAAAAGAGACGATCCTCGCCTATAAAGGGGCGGGGGATACGGTTAACCTGGAGTGCGATGTGCTTGGCAAATATGTAGAACATCTTTTGAATTACGGAGCTTCGGGAAATGGAGTCCGGAAGACGGCTTCCGCTTCCACGCGCGGCATCGATCCGCAATTTCTGTCGGAGCACGGATTTATGTAAAATTGGAGGGATTCCCATGAGCGAGTTTCAACTGGACCGCGTGGAAGAAGCGATATACGAACTGATGCGCGGCAAAGTGATCATCGTGGTGGATGACGAAGACCGGGAAAATGAAGGGGATTTTGTGGCGCTGGCCGAGAAGGCCACGCCGGAAGTGATCAATTTTATGATCACTCAGGGCCGTGGGCTGGTGTGTCTGCCGATTACGGCGGAGCGTGCCGAGGAACTGGAACTGGCGCCGATGGTTACCCAAAATACCGACTACCACGGGACGGCGTTTACCGTTTCGATCGATCATAAAGATACGACGACCGGAATTTCCGCCTATGAGCGCTCTTTAACGGTTCGCGGGATCATGGACCCGAAGGCGAAGCCGTCGGACTTCCGGCGGCCGGGCCATATGTTCCCGCTGATCGCCAAGAAGGGCGGCGTTCTGCGCCGGGCGGGTCATACCGAAGCGGCCGTCGATCTGGCCCGGATGTGCGGCTCGTATCCCGCCGGCGTCATTTGCGAGGTGATTAAAGAGGACGGGACGATGGCGAGACTCCCCGATCTGGTGGAAATCGCCAGGAAGCATGATTTGAAGCTCATCAGCGTCAAAGATCTGATACATTACCGCAACGAGAAGGAAAAGCTGGTCAACCGGGAAGTCGAGGTACGGATGCCGACCGATTACGGTGAATTCCGGGCGGTAGCTTATACGAATGAGGTGGACACCAAGGAACATGTGGCCCTCGTTAAAGGCGACATCAACGGGAATGAACCGGTTCTGGTTCGGGTTCACTCCGAATGTCTCACCGGCGACGTCTTTCACTCGCACCGCTGCGATTGCGGCCCGCAATTCGAAGCCGCGCTACGCCAGATCGAACAAGAAGGGCGAGGGGTTCTCCTCTATATGCGCCAGGAAGGCCGCGGGATCGGACTGGTCAACAAGCTGAAAGCCTACAAGCTGCAGGAAGAGGGATTCGATACGGTCGACGCCAACCTGAAGCTGGGCTTCCCGGCCGACCTGCGGGATTACGGCATCGGAGCGCAAATTCTCAAGGATTTGGGCGTACGCCAAATCCGGCTGCTTACGAATAATCCGCGAAAGATTAAAGGCCTGGAAGGATACGGTTTGGAAGTGGTGGAACGGGTACCGCTGCAAATGAAAGAGAATGCCGACAATACCCGTTATCTGCATACGAAGCAAGCCAAGCTCGGGCATATGCTGAAATTCGACGATCTGGAGCAGAACGAATCCGCCGAGGTTTAAGATCGGGCAACACGTCCGTTTCGAAATCGGCACATAAACAAGTTTCAATCACAGGGAGGATGAAATTCATGATGAATGTTTTTGAAGGCAATCTGGTATCGGAAGGTTTAAAATACGGCATCGTTGTAGGCCGGTTTAACGAGTTTATTACAAGCAAGCTGCTTAGCGGAGCGCTCGATGCCCTGAAGCGTCACGGCGTCAAGGAAGAAGAAATCAGCGTCGCATGGGTACCGGGGGCGTTTGAAATTCCTTTGGCCGCGCAGAAGCTGGCGGAAAGCGGGAATTACGACGCGGTCATCACTCTCGGCACCGTCATTCGGGGTTCCACGTCGCATTATGATTATGTCTGCAACGAGGTGGCCAAGGGCGTTGCGGCCATCGGTCTGAAGACTGGCATACCGACCATATTCGGCGTCGTGACGACGGAAAATATCGAGCAGGCGATTGAGCGAGCGGGTACCAAGGCCGGGAACAAGGGCTGGGACGCCGCAATGGCCGCGATCGAAATGGCAAACTTGACGAAACAGCTAAAATAGTGCTTATTTAATGTAGTACCCTATTTTTCGGGTACTGCATTTTTCTTTTTAGAGGCACGGGTTGCTTCGCGATTGGTACGACGGGTGGAGGATGTTCATTGACGACCGTATTATATAAACTGGAGACATTTGAGGGGCCGCTGGATTTGCTGCTGCATCTGATCGATAAGGCCGAGATCGATATTCACCAAATTTCGATCAGTGAGATCACGGACCAGTACCTCGAGTATTTGCACAATATGCAGGAATTGGAACTTGAGGTAACCAGCGAGTTCCTCGTCATGGCGGCCACGCTGCTGTCCATAAAATCCAAACAGCTCCTGCCCAAACCGCCCGTTATTGAACTGGAGGACGATTTCGATTATTTGCTGGAGGAAGAAGAGGATCCGAGGGACGAGCTGATCCGCCAGTTGATCGAGTATCGCAAATATAAAGGGATTGCCGAGCATCTTCATGAGCGCGAGTGGGAGCGCAGCTTGATCTTTTCCAAAGAGCCCGAAGATTTAACGCCCTATTTGCCGGACATCGAGGAGAATCCGGTAAAGGGGCTTCACGCCGCCGATTTGATCGCGGTGTTTCAGAGGGCGATCCGTAAATCCGTCAAGCGTAATGCGGTGGCGCGGATTCATCGCGACGAAATTTCGGTAAAGGACCGGATTAGGGAGGTCGTGTCCGCCCTGGAAACCGTGGGAAAAGGCGGAAGACTGTTATTTTCCAAGCTGCTGCATCAGGAGATGCACAGACATGAGATTGTCGTGACTTTTTTGGCCGTATTGGAGTTAATGAAAATGAAACAAATCGTATGCTACCAGAACAAATTGTTCGATGATATCGTCATGGAGTGGAGAGGGGAAGGAAAGGCCGATGAATTATCAGGAATTGAAATCGATTATTGAGGGGTTGCTCTTTCTGGCGGGGGAGGAAGGCATCAGTCCGAAGCAGCTGGCGGAAGTGACAGACCAGCGGCAGGACTTGATTGTCGAAGCCTTGCAGGATATGAAGAGCTCCTTCGAGAATCAGGGTCGGGGGCTGCAGATCGTTCAGATCGCCGGAAACTACCAGTTGGCCACGTTGCCTCAGCATGCGCCGTATTTCGAGAAACTGGCCTACTCCCCCTCGCGTTCCACTTTGTCGCAGGCGGCCTTGGAGACGCTCTCCATCATCGCATACCGTCAGCCGATTACCCGGATTGAAGTGGAGGAAATTCGCGGGGTCAAGTCGGAACGGGCGATCCACACGCTGGTCAATAAGGATTTGATCGAAGAAGTGGGCCGGGCGGATGCGATCGGCAGACCGATTTTGTACGGGACGACAAAGGCGTTCCTCGATTATTTCGGACTTGCGAGCCTTCAAGATTTGCCGGATTTGGCCGATTTCGAAAGCAGCGAGCAGTTGGAAGAGGAAACGCAGCTGTTATTCCAGAAACTGGAGGAACAGCAGTTGACGTTTGACGATGTGGACAAGGATGAACCGAATTAATTAGAACCGTCCCGGTGGGGCGGTTTTTTTATTTTTGGCAAACCTGTAATTTTTTTAGGAACCCCGAGTCATACTAATCGGAGCTTAATATTCCATAGAATGGCATGGAGGGCTTTCCTGTGTGGATTTTTTGGCTCGGAAGCATCCTGGTTTTGTTGCTGCTGGTCGTCCTATTCGTCATCCTGAATTCCAAAATTACAATTCGCTTGAGAGCTAAAAAAGAAAACCGGGACGAACTGATCCAGCTTGACGTCACACTTCTGTTCGGTTTGTTATCGCTTCATTATGAAATTCCGGCCATGGGTTTTGCCGATCTGAAGAAAGGTTTGTGGGTCGAGAGCGGCCGGATCGACAATTTTACGCCCGGGCCTTCGGCTGCCGGGGAGGACGCGATCAACAAGGATAAGGTAAAACATTGGATGCAGCAGCTTCGTGAGTTGGTGACGGCGACGGAAGGGTTTAAAAGATGGCTGGTCAACACGCTTCAAAAGATCTCTTTTGTCCAGTTCGATTGGTCCACCAATGTGGCCATGCGGGACGCGGCGCATACCGCTACGCTAACCGGAGCTTTGTGGGCCGTAAAAAGCACGATTGTCGGATGGCTGTCCTATCATATCAGGCTGCGCCGGCGTCCCAAGCTGTTTGTCGTTCCCCTGTTCGGGACAAGCCCGACATTCTCCACGGAATTGGTCTGCAGGGCTGAAATTAGCTTCGGTTATGCTGTTTACGCCGGACTGATATTGATTTATCGGGTTTTGAAAGTAAAGGGCGGCTTGAAAAGATGGCGTCGGCTCCTTACCGGAACAAAACCGCAATAGGGACGGCTTGCATATTTCCCTTCGGGACAGGACAACCTAATGCTTGCTTAATAAATTCGGTTTATTAAGGAGGTAATGACCCAATGAATGAACATCCAATCCAAGGCCTTATGCAGACCGCTATGGAAAATATTAAAGATATGGTCGATGTGAACACGATCGTGGGCGAGCCCGTCCAGACGCCGGACGGAAGCGTCATTTTACCGATCAGCCGCGTTGGCTTCGGCTTTGCCGCAGGGGGAAGCGACTTTAACCTTGACGAGCAAGACGGAAAAAGCGCAACGCATGCCGACGGCGGAAAAGGCCGGCCGTTCGGCGGCGGCAGCGGCGGCGGCGTATCGATCAATCCCATCGCCTTCCTGGTCGTGGGCAAGCAGGGGGTAAATATCGTTCCGTTGGACAATCAGACCCATCTGATGGAGAAAATCATCGACGCCGTTCCTTCGGTGATCGACCGAATCCAATCGATGCTGCCGAACAACGGCGGAGCACAGACACAGACAACAGGCGCAATGTCAACGGCAAACATGGCGAACGCGACGGTTGGAACATCCCCAACTCCCGCTATCCATCCTTTTGCGTAATCGCTGCTCCCTTTCCGGGACCCCGGGAGGGGTCTTTTTTTGAACAGTAGCGAAAGTGCCGTTGTGTTTGCCGATCAGGGCTTGGACATACTCCCATGAACCGCAGCATATAATATACCAGTTCGCATAAGCGAAAGTCGGAGGAATAAAGATGAAACGTACATCCAGAATTCGGGCTCTTGGCATGTTTAGCTTAAGCCTTATATGTGCGCTATCGTTATCGGGACGCGCGCAGGGTGAGCCGGCGGCCCCGACAACGCACGCTCAGGCGGCCTCGCTGATCGATGTGTCATCCGGGCGGATCCTATACAGTTCGTCGGGAGACCAAGAGCTTCCCATCGCCAGTCTGACCAAGATCATGACGGCCATCGTCGCGATCGAGCACGGTAAACCCGGCGACCTTGTCAAAGTGAGCCGGAACGCGTACGGCAAAGAGGGCTCGTCGATCTATCTTCGCCTCGGCGAGGAAATGAGCCTGGAGAACATGCTCTACGGCTTGATGCTCAGGTCCGGCAACGACGCGGCGACGGCGATCGCCGAGCATGTCGGCGGTTCCGAGGAAGGGTTCGTGTATTTGATGAACCAGAAGGCCAAGCTGCTTGGGCTGGAGCATACGCAATTTAAGAATCCACACGGGCTTGATGCCAAAGGGCATTATTCTTCGGCGAACGATTTGGCCAAGCTTACGGCGTACGCCCTGCACAACCCTTTATTTAAAGAAATCGTGAAAACGCCGAGCCGCAAAGCGCCGAACCCTAACGATCCCTGGGATTACCGCTGGGATAACAAAAATAAAATGCTCCGCTTTTATGAAGGGGCAGACGGCGTGAAAACAGGGTATACCAAGACGGCAAGGCGCTGTCTGGTCAGTTCCGCCACCCGTGGCGGCCAGCAGTTGGTCGCGGTCACGATCAACGACGGGGATGACTGGAACGACCATCGAAAATTGCTGGATTTCGGCTTCGCCCATTTTCCCTTGGAAACGCTGATCGAAGAAGGGCAAGCGGTGAAAACCGGCTTAACCGCCGGCAGCGGGTTTCGATACCCGCTCACGGATAGCGAGAAGCGGGAGGTCGAGCTCCGTCTGAAGATCAGGGAAGGGGGTGCCTTGTCCTTCGGTTATCGCGGAGAGATTGTAGTTTCGCTTCAAGGGCGGGAAATCGGCAAGGTACCGGTCTACCAAAGTCGCTCCGACGACGGCGCCCCGCCCGCGGCAAGCAGCTTCGGGCAGGGTGCGGCTTCTTCTTTCGATCAATCGGGCGGCAAGCGGCCCGGCTCGCTGGAAACGGTGCTGAGGAGGCTGTTCCTGGCGGGGGATTAATGGAGCGTTTTTGCGGAAGGGGGAAATCTTGGTGGTCAATAAAATATGGCTAGCCTTAATACTCATCGGTTTTTTATTCGCCGCCGTGAAAGGCGACATTAACGTGGTTACCCAGGCTGCTTTTGAAGGAGCCGCTACCGGAGTAACCGTTTGTTTCGGACTCATCAGTGTTCTGGTTTTTTGGATGGGGGTGATGAAGCTTGCCGAGGAATCCGGCCTGGTCAAAGTCATCTCGCGTCTTTTGGGGCCGGTCGTTTCCTATTTGTTTCCCGATGTTCCGAAGAACCATCCCGCCATGGGATATATTTTATCGAATATGAGCGCCAATCTGCTGGGGCTTGGCAATGCCGCCACCCCGATGGGCATTCGGGCGATGCAGCAGCTGCAGGAGCTGAACCCCGACAAAGAAACGGCATCTCCCGCCATGTGTACCTTGCTGGCGCTGAATACGGCGAGCATTACGCTGATTCCGACGACCTTGATCGCCATACGCATGAATTACCATTCGGCAAATCCCGCGGAGATCGTCGGATCTACTCTGTTAGCCACAGCCATCGCCACATTTGCCGCCATCGCCGCGGACCGTTGGTGCAGAAAAAGATACAGCTGGAAAAAGCCGCCGACCGTTACGCCCTCCACGCCCAATCTATCGATGAAGAGGTGAGATGACATTTGCTGAACTGGGTCAATCTGTTGTCCGCCTGGGCCGTGCCGGTTATGATCGCATTCATTCCTTTATACGCCTACATAAAGAAAGTTCCCGTCTACGAATCTTTTGTGGATGGGGCCAAGGACGGCTTTTCAACGGCGATCGGGATTATTCCGCATTTGGTAGGTATGATGGTAGCCATCAGTGTCTTTCGGGCTTCGGGTGCGCTGGAGTTTTTCGTCGGGTGGATGACGCCTTTTCTGGAGGCGCTTCGCGTCCCTTCGGAAGTACTGCCCCTCGGAATTCTTCGGCCGTTGACAGGGACCGGTTCATTGGCTTTTACGACCGATTTGATCAAAACGTACGGACCCGATTCGATGATCGGACGCATTGCCTCTACCATCCAGGGAAGCACGGATACGACGCTTTATGTGTTGACGGTGTACTTCGGAGCAGTCGGGATCCGGAACGGAAGATACGCGTTGAAGGTCGGATTGTTTTCCGACGTGGTCGGGTTTGTCGCGGCGATTGCCGTATGTCTTGTATTGTTTGGATAATTTTGCGTGACCTTTTTCCTAGATGAAGTTCCTATTAGTCCTAAATTCACGGACCGATACTCCTGATTACGCTCAGGGTTATCGGTTTTTTTTAGTTGTTATGGTTAAATGAATAGGTCTGCATTTTTTGCAAATACATAACGGAAAGAGGGAATTACATAACATGCGGATGAAAAGTGCATGGAAGAAAAAAATGGGGGCGGCCGCTATAACGGCGCTGCTGCTTACTACCGTGTTCTCGTCCACCGGCGTACAAGCCGAGACGGAACTGAACTGGGTCGTAGGGCAAGGACAAACGGTAACGCTCGGGAACAATCTGGCCGATCTGAAGCTGAGCGAGGACTTTGTGTTCCTGAATGGCACCGACACCCAAACCTTCGAGCGGGAAAGCGGAGGCGTCCCGAACGGCTTGGAGATCGGTTCCGTATTCCCGATCGCCGAAGATCAAACGTGGTCGGTCTACTTCGAATATGAAGAAAGCGGTCATATTTCGGATGACGAGAAGGACGAAATCGACGCTGACGCCTTATTGGACAGCTACAAAAAGGGGACTGAAGAGAGCAACAAAGAACGGCCGGAAGAAGATCACATGTTTGTGGACGGATGGGAAACGCCTCCGGCCTACGACGAGAAGCTGAAAAGCTTGACCTGGGCATTGCGAGGGCATGACATTAACAACAACACCTTTATCAACTACAACATTAGAATTTTAACGCGACAGGGCAACGTATCCGCCATTTTGGTCTCCGATCCGAACGAACTGGGGGCATCCAAGAAGATCTTGGAGGACCAGCTGCTGCCGGCCTTTACGCTTAAAGAAGGTCAGCGTTATGAGGATTTCGACGCCAAGACGGACAAGAAGGCCGAATACGGGTTGACGGCCTTGATTCTTGGCGGAGCGGGTTTAGCGGTGGCGAAAAAAGTCGGGCTGATCGCCGGTCTGGTTCTGCTGTTGAGAAAGTTCTGGTATGTCATTATCGCCGCTTTGGGCGTCGTTTGGCGCTTGATCACCGGTAAGAAAAAGAATAACCAGAATCCGCCGACGGAAGTGGCGGAAGGCCCTCAGGACGGGATGAACGGCGAAACCGGGCAGCCGGAAGAATCCCAGGATCGTCCGGCCAATCCGCCGGGGCCAGGGCAAACCTTATAACGAAAAAGGATAGGATGCGGGAGGCGCAAGTTGCCTCCCGCTATTGTTAATTTCAGGTTCTATGGGTATCATGTGTATGAGGTGACTTATTTACATGGAGAGATTGCAGAAGATTTTGGCGGGGGCGGGTGTCGCGTCACGCCGGAAGTGCGAGGAACTGATTCAAAGCGGCCGGGTTCAGGTCAACGGGGAGACCGTTACCGAACTGGGAACCAAAGCGGATCCCGCAGCGGACGTGATTACCGTCGACGGGAAAACGGTCGGTGCGCAGAAGAAAATGTACATCGTGTTCAACAAACCGAAAGGCGTCATCACGAGCGCCTCGGATCCACAGGGCCGAAAAATCGTCACCGACTATTTGAAGGGGATTAACGAGCGGCTGTACCCGGTAGGCCGCCTGGATTACGATACGGAAGGCTTGCTGCTGTTAACCAATGATGGCGAATTTGCCCATCTGCTGACTCATCCGAAGCATCATGTGGCGAAGACTTATCTGGCTACGGTCAAAGGCGTCCCTCATGGCACGGCTTTGGACAAGCTGAAGAACGGGATCATGCTGGAGGACGGAATGACGGCCCCCGCCGAGGTGGAATATTACGATATCGATCCGGAAGAGAAACACGCGACCATTTCCATCACGATTTACGAGGGAAGGAACCGGCAGGTGCGCAGAATGTTTGAGGCGATTCAACACCCGGTCACCAAATTGAAGCGGATATCCTTCGGCGATCTGTATCTCGGCAACCTCAAGAGAGGGTTATACCGTCACTTGACCAAGGAAGAGGTCGAAGGTTTAATCAAGCTGGCGAGAACGGCCGGCAAGCCCGGAAACAGACCAACCCCCAAAAAAGACAAATGAAAAAATAACACAGCACAACGTCGGTGCTGTGTTATTTTTTATTACATGAGTTTAGGAATCCATTCCTTTTAGGTCGTAAAGTAAAATCGAAAGGCCTGAAGAAGCCTTGATTTTATAAGGTTGTGTAAGCTTTAATAACAGGAAGCGATTACATTTGCAAAAAAAACTATTGATTATTTTGGGATGATCTTCTATGCTAAGAGTACAAAAGAAATAAAGTTAAAGCACTTAAACTTTAGGTTAATGCGTGTGAGTATTGAAATCACATGTAATTTGACGACAAAAAGTTAAAGCGCTTTAATTTTAGAAAGAGGATGGTGGTTTTGTGACTCGTCGTGAGAGTCGGAGGCAAACATTTTACATGTACTTGTTTATTTCACCTTGGATCATCGGCTTCCTTGTTTTTGCGCTTTACCCGATTTTGTCGTCGCTTTATTTCAGCTTTACGGACTATGACATCATTCATCCCCCCGAGTTTATCGGATTGGCGAATTACCGGGAGATGTTCCAAAATGAACTCTTCTGGCAATCCGTTCGGGTAACCCTGAAGTTCACTTTTATCAGCGTTCCCGTCCAGCTTTTGCTCGCGCTCGGGTTTGCGCTGCTGCTGAACCAGAAAATTCCGCTGCGCGGATTTTTCAGAACGGCGATGTATTTCCCGAGCATGGTGTCGGGGGTTGCGATGTCATTATTGTGGTATTGGATTTTCAATCCGCAAATCGGTCTGTTCAATTACATGCTGTCCTGGTTTGGAATCAGAGGTCCGGCCTGGCTGATGGACCCGGATACCGCTTTGTACGCGCTGATTATTATGACGTTTTGGACAGCCGGGTCCGGAATGATTCTGTTCCTTGCCGGACTTCAGGGCGTGCCGTCCAGTTTGGTGGAGGCGGCCAGACTCGATGGGGCGGGAAGGTTCAAAATTTTTGTGCACGTCGTCTTGCCCATGATCTCCCCGGTTTTGCTGTTCCAACTCATCATGGGCATCATCGATTCGTTCCAGGTCTTCACACAGGCCTACGTAATGACGCAGGGCGGGCCGAATTACTCCACCTGGTTTTACGTCTACAACCTGTACACCAGCGCATTCAAAGAATATCGCGCCGGCTACTCCTCGGCGCTTGCCTGGGTACTATTGATCGCGGTTATGCTTTGTACCGCCTTGATTATGAAGCTGTCCAACCGCTTCGTTCATTATGAGGGAGGTGGCCGAAGATGAGCACGGTTCGAACGGCCGCGGAACGCGGGCGCCCATCGTTTGAAACCCCGGGTGCGCGCAAACCGGATACGGTGAAAATCGTCAGTTTTCTGCTTTTGCTGGCGACGACTTTTACGATGCTGCTTCCCCTGTTTTTTATGGTTTCCACGTCGCTGAAATCGAGCCGGGAGATGTTGAAATTCCCGCCGACTTTTATACCGGAAACCTGGAGTTTTGGGAACTACCTCGAGATTTTCGATACGCTGCAATTCGGCACGTTGTATAAAAACAGCCTCATCGTCGCCGCGATGAGCGTACTCGGAACGTTGATCTCCTCGGCGCTGGTGGCTTACGGGTTTGCGAGATATCGGGGTCGGGGCAACAACATCTGGTTTATGCTGCTGCTCAGCACGATGATGCTGCCTTATCCGGCGATCATGGTGCCGCAGTTCATCCTGTTTTCCAAGCTGCAGTGGATCGATACTTTTTTGCCGCTGATCGTACCCGCGTTTTTCGGGTCCGCGTATAACATCTTTTTACTGCGCCAATTTTTCCTGACCCTGCCCGATGATTTGTTTGACGCGGGACGGATGGACGGGTGCAGCGAACTGCGGATCTGGTACAAGATCGCGTTGCCGCTCTCCGGGCCCGCTTTGGCTACGGTGGCGATATTCGCTTTTATCTATAGCTGGAATGATCTGCTGACCCCGGTGCTCTACTTGAGCTCGTCCGAGCATTTTACGCTTCCGATCGGTATGTCGTCGTTAACATCGTCGAGATTTCGGATTCCGCCTTGGCATTTACTGATGGTCGCGTCCGTTCTGGCGATGGTTCCGATCGTCACTTTGTTTGCCGTAGCCCAGAAGCAGTTTGTGGAGGGGATCGTTCTCACCGGCATTAAGTCGTAGTATAGCTTGGGGGAGCGAGTCCATCAAAATCATATTCAATGAGGAGGATTTGAACATGAACATTCGGAGAAGGCGAAAAGGTATTGTTGGAATGATATTGATCCTGGTAGCGGCGATGGCCTTGTCTGGCTGCGCCGGCGGAAAGTCGGCGGCGGATACGGCCCCCGGCGGCGGTGAAACGGATTCCGGCGGAGGCGGTCAAGTGACCATCACGCATTACACGATCGATTCCCCGGATCGTACGTTTATCGAGCAGCTTGTCCCTGAATTTGAAAAGCAGCATCCCAATATCAAGGTGAAAGTGGAGAAAGCGCCTTACGAGCAGTTCGACAGCAAACTGCAGACGCTGATCGCCGGCGGAAATTCGCCCGATGTGACGAGCCACTACGGCTACGGCGGTTTCGCGGAATATTACAACAAAGGCATGCTGCTTGATTTGACCGACCTGATGAAGGAAGACGGGTTTGACGCCGCAACGTACAGCATTCCCAAGGAACTGATGGAAATCTATAAAGTGAACGAGCAAACCTACGGTATACCGGTCAATATCTACGTAACTTTGATGATGTACAACAAGGACATGTTTGATGCGGCCGGTTTGCCGTACCCGCCGAGCGATTATGAGGACAAAAGCTGGACGTTCGACAAGATGGTGGAGTATGCCAAACAAATGACCGTGGTATCCGACGATATCGCCAAGACCCAATACGGGGTGGATTTCGCTTGGTCGGAACGCGACATGAAACCGCTGTATTTTGGAGCCGAGCCTTACTCGAAGGATACATGGACGAACGGCGGGGTGCCGTCGGAGACGTATTTTGATTCTCCGGAAGTGATCGCCGCCTACAATAAACTCTTCGACCTGATCTTCAAAGAGAAGGTGTCGCCGACTTCCGAGTGGAGCAAGAGCGTCGCGGGGCAGAACGGGGACCCGTTTGTGGCCGGCAAAATCGGCATGACGGTTGGGGGCTCCTGGATTCTCGCCGGCTCCAACGACTTTCCGTTTAAGGTCGGCGTGGCGGCCGTACCTTGGGGCGGGAACGACAAGGTTCGCAGCAACCTGTTTGTCGATCCGCTGATGATCCTGAAAGATTCGAAGCATCCGAAGGAAGCGTTTGAGTGGATCAAATATTTGCTGACCGACGAAATCCAGGAGAAGTCGATCGAGCTCAGCGGCGGCAACCCGCCCGTGAATACAAAGGCGGCCGAAGCGTATTATAAGCATTTTGAAGGGATCGAGCCGGAGGATGTCAAAAAGGTGATTGAAGGATCGACAAAGTATGGCTTTGAATCGTATAACCATCTCGTCGTTCATTACTCCCAAATCAACGATATGTTTATAAATGAGATGCAGCCGATCGAAACCGGGCACAAAACCGTGGAGGAAGTGATGCCGGTCATACAGAAGAAAGTAACGGAAATCCTGAACAGGTAGTTCATGGAGCAAAACGAGCCGCCCGGAAGGGCGGCTTTTTTGAGAGCGGGGTTAGCGGAAGATCTGTTGGCAATGTATACTGGGGGTAGACCCTGGGTCGGAATCTGATGCCGCAAGGAGAAATGGGAATGAAAGTTAGCATTTTTGACGTGGCCAAAAAGTCCGGACTTTCCGTAGTCACGGTATCGCGTGTGCTGAACGGGGCGGAAACGGTCCGGGAAAAGAATCGACAAAAGGTGCTGGAAGCCATCCGGGAGCTGGATTATCGCCCGAATGCCGCCGCGAGAAGTCTTGCCCGCGGCAAGACGGGGATCATCGGCTTGATCGTCACAACGCTGCAAGATTCTTTTTTCGATGCCATCGTAAAAGAAATGAATGAAGTGTTGGCCATGCACGGGTATTTTCTGGCGATCTCGGTGTCCGACGGACTCGGCAGCGACGGAAGCCACTACCTGATCCAGGAAGACCGGGTTGACGGTCTGATCCTTCTCTCACCGATGGAAGAGGACAGCTATATAGTTGAAATGAAGCGGCGGGGGATCCCTTACGTCCTGATCGATAACCAGAAGCCGGAGAACGACGCTTTTTCCGTAACGATCAACAATCTGAAGGGGGGGTACGCCGCAGCAGCACATCTGCTGGAACTCGGTCACACTTCCATCGCCCACTTGTGCGGCAACGAAACGTTCCGAAGCACCCGGGAAAGGCGTGCGGGCTTTCTTCAGGCTCTTGAGGAAAGGGGAATCGCCCCTTTTGAAATCGTTAACGGGGATTTTGAAATCGCCTTCGGATATGAGACCGGCAAGCGATGGTTGGAACAAGGGAAGCTGCCGAGTGCTGTTTTTGCGGGCGATGACAATATCGCCTTGGGCGTCGTGAACGCGCTGATGGAAGCGGGAGTCCGGGTTCCCGACCAGGTCGCGGTGGTGGGATATGACGACCAATACATCGCGTCGCAGCTGCACCCCCAGATGACGACCGTTCGCCAGCCTGCCGACAAAATCGGCCTGGCGGCCGCCGAGATGCTGCTGAAACGCATCGAGGGGAAAAACAAAAGAAGCGCGGTGCAGAGGATTGACCCGGAACTCATCGTCCGGGAGTCGACGGTCGGAATAAGCCATAGAGAACGGTGAGCGTTCTCGTTAAATCGTGTCAAGCTGGGAGGCCGCCGATGGAGCGGCCTTTTGAATTGCAGCTATGCGATTTTATTATATAATGAGAAGGTCACATAATATTCAAAATTTCCCCGGCGGAAAAGGTACTCCTTTTAGCTATAATGTTCATAGGATGTTCACTTTTTCGTCAATGATTATGATAATCATCACAGAGGAGAGTTGTTTCATGGGGAAGGCTAGACGGCCTGTTCAAATCATTATATTGGTTTTCATCGTCATTCTCGGGGGATATGCCATCAGTTCGGCCGTATTCGGCGGGGGCACCGGCAAGCCGGAACCGGGAGACAAGCCTCCTGCCGTAAAGCTGCTTGGGCTGGACGGCAAGGTACATACGCTGGAGGAGTACAAAGGGCAAGCCGTGGTCCTCAACTTTTGGGCGACTTGGTGTACCTATTGTGTCAACGAAATGCCTGCCCTGCAAGCGCAGTGGGAGAAATGGCGCGATCAAGGGGTTGTTGTGCTCGGAATCAACACCGGGGAGGATGAGATGACCGTACGGAATTTTACTGAACAATTGGGCATCGATTTTCCGATCCTGCACGATTTCGAGAACGACGCGGTCCGCAATTACGGCGTAGTGCCGATGCCGACGACCTTTTTTGTGAACAAGAAGGGCAGGATCGCCTCTATCCGCGAAGGGGAGCTGGATTTGGAGACGCTGGACGACCAAATCAAGCAACTGGTTAATCCTTAACGACGATAGGGGGCGAAGTAGCCATGATAAAAAACACGAAGTGCGAGTGCGGTCATCAGAACCGGGTCGGAACCGTTCTCTGCGAGGCGTGCGGGAAACCATTGGAAGATAACGGCGATTCCACCGAGCTGCTCGAAATGAGATATGACGGGGCCGCCCGGCGATCGCAGCGGGCCAACCCGAATTGGATCGATAAAGTTTGGAATTTCTTCTCCTCGGTGAAAGTTGCGGTATATCTGATTATATTTACCTTGATCGGGGCCATATTCGGAACGATTTTCGAACAGGAGAGCAATTTCGTCAGTTTCGATCCCTCAACGTTTTATAAAGAAAAATACGGGACGATCGGGGACCTTTATTACAAGCTGGGCCTGTCCCATACGTATGAGTCCTGGTGGTTCGTCACGCTGCTCGTCATGATCGGGGCTTCCCTGGTCATTTGCAGTCTGGACCGGGTGTTGCCGCTTTACAAAGCGCTTTCAAAGCAGAAGATCAAAAAGCATATGCAGTTCCTTACGCGCCAAAAGGTGGTTTACCAGGGACCGGTTTCGGAGAACGGTGCAGCCTGGACGCAGCGGGCGATCGCGCCGTTGAAGAAAAAAGGGTACCGGGTGCATACGGACGGCGATGCGCTGCTGGCGGAGAAGCAGCGGTTCAGCCGCTGGGGGCCTTACGTCATTCATATCGGACTGATCGTCTTCCTGCTGGCCGTGCTGTTCCGCGGTCTTCCGGGACTGCATCTTGACAAGCATTACTGGTTCCCCGAAGGCGAGATTACCAAAATTCCCGATACGAATTTGTATCTTAAAAATGAGAAGTTTACGGTGGAATACTATACGGAAGAGGAAATGTCCAAGGAATTCCGGGAAACCGGTAAAGTCGTTCCCAAGCTGTTTGAGACTAAAGCGGTGCTTTACAAATGTACGGCGAATTGCGACGACCCTTCTAAAGAGCCGGTGCTCACGGAAGTCAAACGGCATGCCATTCGCGTGAATGATCCGCTGAATTACCAGGGCTTTAAAGCCTACCAGTTCGATTTCGATCTTACGCCGAAGCTTCGGTCCGTCAAACCCGTTCTGGTCGATGTAAAAACGGGGAAACAGTACGGCAAGTTCCAATTGGACATGACCGACCCGCAGTTGAAATACGAACTCGGGCCTTACACGCTTGAACTGAAGAACAAGTTTATGGACTTTTCCCTCAATGAAAAAGGGCAGCCGGTCTCCATATCGAACAATCCGAACGCCCCGGCTTTTTTGTTTCTGGTGAAAGGCCCCGATTTGCCGCAAGAAGGGGTCCAATATATTTATTTTCCTAAAGTCATAGACAAAGAGCGGTTTCAACAGGATGCCATTAACGAGAAGCTGGGCGGACTTCAGAACAAACTTGCGCTGGATGTCCTCGGGATGGAGGATGTCGATTTTATCGAGTCTTCCAGTTATCTGAACATTCGCGTCGACCGCGCGATGCCGTTCGTATGGTTGGGTCTCGGCATTGTGATGATCGGTCTGGTTATGGGATTTTACTGGCATCACCGCCGGATCTGGCTGCGCATCGATGACGGTGTACTGACGCTCGGGGCGCATACGTCGAAGAATTGGTTCGGCCTGCGCCGGGAAGTAGCCGCGTTCCTGAAAACGATGGACGTGGATGTGGATGAGAAGGACTTGGAAAACGGAGGGAATCGGTCATGAATTTTTTGGAGATCAGCAGGCTGGCGTTTGTAACTGCCTTTTATCTTTATTGTCTTTCTTTTATCTTTTACGTAATCGCGGTCACCGGAAAAACGTGGAAAAACCGGGATCCCAAGCAGCATGAACGCAAATGGGGGCGGATTTCGTTCGCGACCTCGTCGCTCGGACTTCTGGCCCACTTGATCTATTGCGGAACCCGCTGGGCCTACAGCGGCCATATTCCGGTCAGCAACATGTACGAATTCATGACCTTCTTGTCCATGATGATCATGATCGCTTTTACGGTTGTATTCCTCATCTACCGGAAAATATTGCTCGGCATGTTCGCGCTGCCGGTCGCGATCCTCGTGATGGCGTACGCGGCGGTGTTTCCGCAGGAAGTTCAGCCTTTGATCCCGTCGCTGAGGTCCATTTGGCTATACATTCACGTCACTTTGGCGGCGACGGGCGAATCGTTCTTCGCTGTCGGTTTCGCCGCGGGACTGATGTATTTGCTGCGCACCGTCGACTTTGGCAGCCATGACAAAAGTGCCCGCCGGCAAAAAAGATGGGTTGAATTTACGCTTTTTTCTATTATTATAGTAGTGGGCTTCATTGTCTCTGTATACTCGTTCCGGGCTGCCGGATACGAGGCGGTTTTCACTCAAAATACGACAAATATTGACAGCCAAGTAGAGGAAGATAGTACAATAGGTAAAGAAGTGTACAATTTGCCGCCTATCGTGGCTCCTCATAACAGCACGATTGAATCCGTCCAGCCTTTCCTGGGGATGGATCATGCCTTATTTGAAGCTCCGTCCTGGATGAAGGGCGTGAATGCGGGACGTAAATTTAACACGGTGTTGTGGTCGATATTATCAGGTATAGTGATTTATGCTCTGTTAAGGTTGATTTTGCGCCGGCCGCTCGGTCAGTTGCTGGCTCCTACGGTGAGAGGAATTGACCCGGACGATCTCGACGAGATCAGCTATCGGGCTATCGCGATCGGTTTCCCGATCTTCACGCTGGGGGCGCTGGTCTTTGCCATGATTTGGGCACAGCAGGCTTGGGGGCGGTTTTGGGGCTGGGACCCCAAGGAGGTTTGGGCTTTGATCACGTGGCTGTATTACAGCGCGTACCTGCACCTTCGGTTATCCCGCGGGTTTCAGGGCAAGAAGGCTTCTTGGCTTGCCGTTCTCGGGTTTCTTGTCGTTATGTTTACGCTGGTCGGCGTAAACCTTATTATTGCCGGTCTTCATTCCTATGCGGGAACGGACTGAACCGGCCTAACTTCGAAGTTAGGCCGTTAAGCTGAAATGTAAGATGATGAATAGGGGTTGTTGTCCATGTCAGATCAAGAAAATCGCATCCTGGTAGTCGACGATGAAGAGCGGATTCGCCGCTTGCTTAAGATGTATTTGGAAAAAGAAGGTTATGAAATCGATGAAGCCGAAGACGGCGAAACGGCGCTGAAAAAAGCGACGGCCAATGATTACGGCCTGATTCTTCTCGATGTCATGCTGCCGGGCATCGATGGCGTGGAGGTCTGCAATCGGCTGCGGCAGGTGAAATCCACGCCGGTTCTGATGCTGACGGCCAAGGGGGAGGAAATCAACCGCGTTCAAGGGTTTGAAGTCGGCGCCGACGATTACGTGGTAAAGCCGTTCAGCCCGCGCGAAGTGATTTACCGCGTCAAGGCGATTATGCGCCGCGCTTCGGCAACCGCCTATTTGACCAAGGAAAGCGGGACCAGCAACAACATCGTGTTTCCGCATCTGGTTATCGAGCACGACGCCCACCGGGTAACGGCCAGCGGCCACGAAGTCAGTCTCACGCCGAAGGAATATGAACTTTTGCATTATTTGGCGGTATCCCCGGATAAAGTGTTTTCCCGGGAGGAGCTGTTGAAGGATGTCTGGAATTACGAGTTCTTCGGCGACCTGCGCACGGTCGATACGCATGTCAAGCGTCTTCGTGAAAAGCTGAACAAGGTTTCTCCCGAATCCGCGGCTATGATTACGACGGTGTGGGGCGTGGGGTATAAATTGGAGGTCGCGAAATAAGTGCGCTTCTGGAGAACGCTCGTCGGTAAACTATGGATTACGATCATTTGTCTGGTTGCGTTTATCCTGCTCTCCATGGGCTTGTTTCTGCTCCCGTATATCGACACCAATTTCACGAACCCCGGAGCGGTCAAACAGCTGTTCGTCATCGTAGGGATGATCGGGTTCTCTCTGACTACGTTCTTTGCCTTGTTTCTGTTTACGAAAATAACCCAGCCGATGCAGCGGCTGATCCAGGCGGCCGATTCGGTCCGGAAAGGAAAGTACGATACCCGGTTGTCGCTGCGCACGAGCGATGAAATCGGCGTGCTCTCCAACACGTTCAATCATATGGCCGAGGAACTGGAAAGGACGATCCGCAGCTTGAACCACGAGAAGGAGCATCTCTCGAGCGTGCTTCGCAGCATGAATGACGCGGTGATCACACTGGACGGAAACGGCTATGTCATCCTGACCAATCCCCCCGGGGACCGCATGCTGCAGATGTGGGGGGATTTGCCGGAGGAGGAAGGCGATCCGGCAAAGGGAAGCCCTTCGTCCCCGTCCGATTCGGGGAACGCTTCCAAGGTGCCCCGACCGTTAATGGAGATGTTCCACCGGATTTTGGCGCAGGAAGGCGACCAGAGTATGAACATCCACGTCAAGAAGGGCGTGTGGTCCGTGCATATGGCGCCGCTGACCTCCGACGGAGAGATCCGCGGGGCCGTGGCGGTGCTGAGGGACGTCACCGAGGAGGTCCGGCTGGAGAAAATGCGGCGGGATTTCGTAGCCAACGTGTCCCATGAAATTCGCACGCCGTTGTCGATGATGCAGGGATACAGCGAGGCGCTGCTGGACGGGATGGCGACATCCCCCGAGGAGAGCGCCGAACTGGTGCAGGTCATCCATGACGAGTCGCTGCGGATGGGGAGGTTGGTCCGCGACCTGCTGGACCTGGCGCGCATGGAAGCCGGCCATACCGACATGCCGATGCGCGATGTGGATTTCCGGGAACTGGCCGAAAGGGTATACCGCAAATTTCTGGTACGGGCGAAGGACCATGAAATCGCCTTGCGGCTCGAACTGGGGGAGAGCGGCCTGCTCTTGGCTCATGCGAATGAAGATCGATTGGAGCAAGTGCTGACGAACCTGCTGGATAACGCGTTTCGGCATACGCCGGATGGCGGGGAAATCGTGATCGGCGCACATAGGGAGGCGCGGCGGGAAGGACCCGCGCTTCATGTCAGCGTAAGGGACAGCGGTGTAGGCATCCCGGCGGACGATTTACCCTTCGTCTTCGAGCGGTTTTATAAAGCCGATAAAGCTCGGGTGCGCGGCGAAAGTGGCGGAACGGGGCTTGGTCTGTCCATCGTGAAAAATATTGTGGACGCTCACGGCGGAACCATATATGCCGAAAGCGAGCTCGGCAAAGGTACGGTATTTCATCTGCTTCTTCCTGTCGAGAAACCGCAGGAAAGATAAAAATGTAAAAACACCCTTTAAGAAAAGGGTGTTTTTTTGTTGAACCCGGAAGATTAATCTTGTTCAACGTGAAACATATCGGATTGAATTTTTACGCGAAAGCGATTTGCTGCGCCTTATTGATCTCCGGCAATTTCGTCAATTCGCCGAGGACTTCCTTAGGCGTTTCCTTATCGACGGTGAGGACCATGATCGCTTCGCCGCCGACGATTTTGCGTCCGACCTGCATCGCGGCGATATTGACGTCGTTCTTGCCGAGCAGCGTGCCGACGCTGCCGATGATGCCGGGTTTGTCGTTATGCGAGATGAAGATCAGATGGCCTTCGGGAGCGATGTCCACCGGGAACTTGTCGATCTGTACGATCCGGGCGCCGTAACCGTTCAGCAACGTCCCGGCTACACGGCGTTCCGCCCCGTCCTGGGTTTTCAGGGAGACGCTGATCAGGTTCGTGAACCCTTTGGTGGCCGAAGCCTGGGATACGACGACGTTCACGTCGCGGACCTTGGCCAAATGCAGCGAGTTAACGGTGTTGACGTCGCTGCCGAAATGGCGGGACAGCACCCCTTTAATAATATAGCGGGTCAGCGGCTGAGTATCGACCTCGGCCAGGTCGCCGGCGTAATCCACATGAATTTCCTGAACCGCCTCATTGTTCAGTTGAGCGGCAAATGCGCCGAGTTTCTCGCCGAGTTCGAAGTACGGCTGCAGTTTATTCATGACGCTAGGAGCGACCGGCGGCATATTGACGGCGTTTTTGAACGGTTCGTTGCGCAGGATATGCAGCACCTGCTCCGAAACGTCGATGGCCACATTTTCCTGGGCTTCGACCGTGGAAGCGCCCAAATGCGGGGTCACGATAATTTTCGGGTTATGCAGGAACGGGTGATCCGCTTCGGGCGGTTCTTTCTCGAATACGTCAAAAGCGGCACCGGCCACGATTCCTTGATCGATCGCCTCGACAAGCGCCATCTCGTCAACCACGCCGCCGCGCGCACAGTTGATGATCCGCATGCCTTTCTTCATCACTTCAAATTGCGGACGCGAAATCATATGTTTCGTCTCCGGAGTGAGCGGGGTATGCACCGTAATGAAGTCGGCGTTCCGCACGATATCATCCACCGTCGCGAGCTTGATGCCGAGTTTCTCGGCGCGCTCCTCGGTCAAGAACGGATCATAGCCGAGAATATCCATACCGAACGCTTTGGCGCGTTTGGCGACCTCGCTGCCGATCCGGCCCATACCGAGCACGCCCAATGTTTTGTTGCGCAGCTCAACCCCGAGGAATTTACGGTCCCAAGTGCCTTGAATCGTCTTGGCGTAGGCTTGCGGGATATGGCGGGCGAGGGCCATCATCATCGCGAAAGCATGCTCGCAGGTCGTAATGGTGTTGCCGTCCGGCGCGTTGATAACGACAATCCCGCGCTTCGTGGCGGCCTCCAAGTTAATGTTGTCGACGCCCACACCGGCTCGTCCGATGACCTTCAGGTTCTTGCCGGCTTCCATAATCTTCTCGGTCACTTTCGTCTGGCTGCGAACGAGCAGAGCGTCGTACTCGGGAATGATTTGAACCAGCTCATCTTCGTTGAGTCCCGTCTTTTTGTCTACGACGACGTCGCTGGCGTCCATCAGCTGTTGGATTCCCATGTCACTGATCGGATCCGATACTAACACTTTAAACATGATTTCTTCCTCCTAAGTATTTGTTTATATAGGATTGCTGTTCGAAGAGAGATCATGCCTGACGGATCCCCTTCGAAAGCACTCGCAAACATGAACACTTTTCTCCACTACCGTTATAGTGCGTCAAAGAGCGGAGGTCGGCCAAATCCGCCATTTCAAGCCTACCCGAAAACAGATGATAAAAAAACTCCCGAACCGCATACTACTGCCGTAGTAAGGGACGAGAGTTGTTCGTGGTACCACCCTAATTCGCCGCGCCTTTACAGGTCACAGCCTCAGTGTCGAAATGACGGAATGATAACGGAGTTCATCCGACTGCGCCTACTGACTTGTCGCAAGAGGTTCAACGCAGTGACTCAGGATCGCTAAAGTTGTCTTTCCGCTACCGGTTTGCAGCACCACCGGCTCTCTGAGAGCTTTCGGACGACTTCTTTTCCTTCAACGTGTTTTGCAGATCTAATTTTTCATAATGTATCATGCTGCGTAAGAACGTGTCAATACTCTTTCGGAACCCGAGCAGTCGAAGGCTTGACGGCCTTGAATCGAGGTGGCATTTTAGTTATCATTTTAGGTATGTCGAAAACTCCCGACTGAAGGCGTATGCTCAGTTCTCCATAAAGAAAGGGAGCTCGGGCAGAAGCTCGGATTTATAATACGTCGCTCTCCACTTTTTGAATTCTTTGCTTTGAACGGCTTCCGTTTCTGTGAGGATTTTCACAATGGAAGACACAGAATTTAGTTTCAGGGCGGAAGCCTTGCCGCTAGCGATCATTTGGTCGATTTTAGCCGTCATATCCTGCGGATGATAAGTTACATACAATCTGCTGTTCTGCATGATGTCCGATACCGCCTTGTTTTTCTGAGCGAGCGGGTATGTTTTCCATTGCTTGATTGTCGTGTCGGCCTGGAACGAGTATTGATCCGGAATTTGCCGATCCGTTTTGGCGCTCCATTTCAAAATCGAAGCGTAGAACTTGGTTTGAGCTTTCAATCCGTAATCCATGGCGTTTTGCGTGAATTCGTCGCCGGACAATGCCTTGGCAAGCTCGGGACCGGCTTGGCCGCTCATGAAGGATACGTTTCGGGATATGCCTTCGTCAAACAGTTTCAGGCTCTTTAAAATGTCGTTCTGGGCCTGCTTCAGCAGAGGCGAAGATCCTGAAATCGGATTGGCCGAGATCAGGCCGTATTGGTTTTGCGCGGAATTCTGCGTCTCCTTTAAAATCTTGGCCGCCGCAAGTTTGGAATCCGCTCTTTGCAGGCGATCTTCCATGCTTATGTATTCTTCTTTAAATTGCTGATAGGGTTGATAAACGACATAATAGAAAGTGACCAGATCCTGCTGTCCGTAGGAAGCCTCGGTTTCCGATTCGAGGGCGGAGGCTTTATAATTTAAATACTTGGCCTCCGTCCGGGTAATCCCCATGCTCAGCCCGAGCATGAAAGTGCCGAACGCCGCAATTAGCGTAAACAGGAATCCGAAGGTAAACCAGACCTCAAAACGCGATGATTTCTTACTGTTCATAGAACGAACGCTCCTTATCCATATTTTAGTCCGTGAGTCTGTAAGACTAGGCCGGATGCATCTTCATACCATATTCTAAAGGACAGGGTCTGACATAAACTATGAAAAAATTCAAATTCGGCAACATAAAAATTCAAAAAGTGGATCCGGCTCAGATCGACGATCGACTGCTGCTGATCAACCTGTACTTTACTCAGGGACTTGCTTTATTTATCGGCTTAATCATCCTTTTTTTTCAGAAAAGAAACCCGCTTCCCATCTTAAATTTTCCAAATGATCCAAATTTCCTATATTGGGGCGCAGGCCTGGCGGCCGCCATGTTTCTAATCGATCTGGCGCTCTCCAAATTGATCATGGAGGAAGCGATGGATGACGGCGGGATTAACAACAAGCTGTTCAGGACCCGGCCGGTTTGGCACATCGTGCTGATCGCCCTGGTCGTAGCGGTGTGCGAGGAGCTGTTGTTTCGCGGCGCCATTCAGCACGGAATCGGGCCGTATTGGACCAGCGTGCTTTTCGCGGCCATCCATATCCGTTACTTGAGGCATTGGCTGCCGACGGGCTGGGTTTTTGCCAGCAGCTACGGTCTCGGCTATATCTATGTACAAACAGGGACCCTCTGGGCCCCGATCGTTTGCCATTTTCTCATCGACCTCATCTCTGGGTTAGTGATTAAATATCGGAGGGAACCATGAACGAACGTTTAAGTAGATCGGAACGTCATAAACGGAGTCGCAAAGGAAAAAGCGCGATAGCGGAAGGCGGTGCGCTGCCATCTCGGGCCATGCCGGCGGAGCTAACCGGAGGGGTTGCTCCCGGGAGAATTACCCGCACGGGCGGGGAGGAGTCCGCCGAGGTGGAGGTGAGCAAGCTTCCGACCCGTAGGGAGCTCTACCCCTCGCAGCGCGTCAAGTGGACAAAATGGTTTTTTAATACGCTTCTTTATGTTTTCGTCGCTATCCTGCTCGTCCTGCTATGGTGGGGCCTGAGCGATTCCCCATGGGGGGAGAAGTACGGTCTCTCCGGCGGGGTTGCATTTCCGCTGGGTTTTAGTTAAAATGATAAAAATTTCAAATCCGTACTATGCCGATGAAGAGCATCCAACTCGGAGGCGTATTCGCCAGGAGAGCGTGTTATCTCCAAGTTTACCGGACCGCCCGTTATCGCGGAACCAAGCGATTGCAGTGTTTGGCTTGCTGCAATAAGTTGGGTGGCACCGCGAGCAGAGCGCTCCTCGTCCCAAGGATGAGGGCGCTCTTTGTCTTTTTATCTCAAGGAAAAGAGGCGGTGTGGGTATGTTGGATGTAAGATGGATTCGCGAACACCGGGAAGCGGTCCAATTGGCGGCGGACGCCAAAAAAATCGGCGTCTCGGTCGCGGAGCTGCTGCTATGGGACGACCGGCGGCGAGAGCTGCTGAAGCAAGCGGAGGATTTGAGGCGGCGGAAAAACGAGAGCACGAAAATGATAGCGGAATCCTCTCGGTCGGGGGAGCGGCTGAATGAGAGCGTCGATCATTCGAAAATGCAGGTCAGGCGCTGGAATGAGGCGTTGAAGGAGACCGAAAAGGCGCTGGATAAGGCCCAGCGGGAATTCGACCGGCTGATGGGCCTCATCCCTAACGTGCCATCGCCCGACACGCCGCCGGGGGACAGCGATGCGGATAATGTGGAGCTCCGGAAACATGGGGCGCCGCCAAGTTTTGACTTTCAAACTCGCGACCATGTGGAGCTGGGTCTTATGCACGGCATGCTGGATATTCCACGCGGGGTCAAGGTTGGCGGCAGCCGGAGTTATTTTCTGCGAGGGCCTGGAGTGATGCTTCATCGGGCGGTTCAGCAGCTAGCTCTGGATCTGGTGATGGAGGCTGGGTTCCAGCCGGTGGAGGTCCCCATGCTTGTGAGAGGGGAGCAAATGTGGAACACGGGATTTTTTCCGCTGGGCGCAGACCAGGCCTATCAAATCCATGGGGAAGATTTATGGCTCGCAGGCACTTCGGAGGTTCCGCTTATTTCGTTTTTTCAAAATGAGATCGTGGATGTGAGCGAGCCGATCAAGCTGGCTGCGGTCTCGACTTGCTTCCGTAACGAAGTAGGGTCGGCGGGGCGGGATGTCCGCGGGTTGTATCGGGTTCACCAATTCTCAAAGGTGGAAATGGTCGTAGTGTGCCGACCGGATCCCGCCGTGTCGGAATCGCTTCACCAGGAAATTACCCGGCACGCGGAACGCTTGCTGGAGTTGCTGGAGCTTCCGTATCGGGTTATGGCGGTCTGTGCCGGGGACATGTCGCAGAAAACGTACAAGCAGTATGATATTGAAACCTGGATGCCCAGCCGTGGGGCATACGGCGAGACGCATTCGTCTTCGAATTTGCACGGCTTTCAAGCGCGCAGATCGAACATTCGCTGCCGGAACGAGGCGGGGAAGCTTGAATATTGCCACACCCTCAACAATACGGCCGTCGCGTCGCCGCGAATCCTGATTCCTTTACTCGAGAACCACCAGCGGGAGGACGGTTCGATCCACATCCCGCAGGCATTGCGCAAGTATATGGCCGGGATGGACATATTAAAGCCGAATTTATAAGCTTAAAAAAGGGGCCGACTGAAGGCATGCTTCAGTTCGGCCCCTTTTTTGGATATGTTCCTTTCTTTGGCTCAAAGTTTACTGACCGGCAACCGGCTTGTCTCCGATGCTGCGGGGATCCGCAAAACCGTAGCCCTTGGCCTCCAGCTTCGTCAGCAGTTCGTCGAGGGCTTCCACCGTCCACGGCAGTTCGTGCATAAGGATGTTGCTGCCGGGATGAAGCTGGTCAAGCACATTCTGGATGACCGCCTCCGGTTTGTTCTTGTTTTTGGAATCCCAGTCCAAGGAACCGTTTGACCAGGTCATATAGATCATGTCGTTCTCCTCGACAATTTGATGAAGCCGGTCGTTTCCGGAGCCGAACGGCGGCCGGAAAAAGCGCGGGCGCTCTCCGATCGTTTTCTCCACAATGTCCTGAACGTCCTCCACCTGTTTGCGGGCGCTTGCCGCCGATTCTTTCTTCAGATCGATATGATCCCAGCTGTGGTTCCCGATAATCTGCCCCCGCTCGTGAATCAGGGTTAGAAGCTCCGGATGCGCCTTGACACGATACCCGTTCACGAAAAAGATCGCCTTCGCCTGATGTTTGTCCAGCGTATCGATCAATCCCTCGATCATTTCCTTCTCCTTTGGACCGTCGTCGAAAGTCAGCAATACGACTTTTTTCTCGGTTCCGTCTTCATTCGGCTTCACATTGTAGGCCTTATCGATATGATAAAGCAATGGCGGGAGTTCCGTATCCTTCGTCGGTTCGGCGTTCGGCTTGTCCGAATCGCCGGCTTGCGCCGGGGTCTCTTCTTGCACCGTTTGACTGTCGCTCGTGTCGCCGGCGGATGGAGCGTTTGCCGGAACGGTTTGTGCCTGAGTCGTTTGCTCCGCTTGGGGAGGTTCGTCCTGTTTCTGGGCACACGAGCTTAACAACAGACACAAGGCTGCGATGAGCAGCGCTTTCTTGCTGATCAAGCGTATCAACTCGCTTTCCTGTATTTAAGCCGCATGAGTTTGTTGTAAAGCGCGAACACTACAACTGATTTTAACATATCTAAGGAGGTTGTTTAGGTGAAATCTTCCTCGTTTTTATTTGGCGTTATCCTAGGCGCCGTGGCGACGGGCTTGGCATCCCGGCGAAAAGGCGGTTGGATGTCCATGCTTAGCGAAGCGGGATCCATGATTAAACTGCCGGCGATCCAGGATGGGAACAACGATGACAAAACGTCGCATGCAGCCTCGAATTCAGTTTCGGGAAAAAATGGAGCCGACCCCACGGCCCAGGTGTATCCCAGTTCGGTTTCAAAGGCAGATGCGGGTCATTCGAAAGAATACAGTCTGAAGCAGATCACCGATTTCATTAAAGGGGACGCCGATGTCCGCCGCGAGGTCGAGGCGATCCTCAAAGAAACCCGTTCGGCCATTCCCGGCATCTAATTTCGGCACGCTTAAGAATCATTTTTCGCGTCCTTTGGAGGAATGCGGAAAATGATTCTTTTTTGATTATTTTATTACGTGCATTTAGAGAAAATTAATGATAACATACTTACAAAGAACCATTTCCAGCACATATTACAGCAGGTTTCATAATCTGTTATAACAAGGCATGGAGAGGAGGATCCTGTATGAGGATTGAAAGACTTGGTCAGGATAAAATACGGATTTTCCTCACGTTTGACGATCTGAGCGAACGCGGTATTCAGAAAGAGGATATGTGGCAGGAAATTCCGAAGGTCCACGATCTGTTCACGGAGATGATGGATCAGGCTTACAACGAAGTGGGCTTTGATGCTACGGGTCCTTTGGCGGTCGAAGTGTTCGCGCTTCCTGCTCAAGGTATGGTCGTCATCGTTACACGAGGCAAATACGATCACCATCATTTTGGAGCAAGTTCGCCTTATGAAGACGAACTGCCCGAGGAAGTGTACGAGATGGAAGTGACGCTGGAACAGAGCGATACGATTCTCTACTCTTTCGATGATTTTGAGGTGCTGATTGAAGCGGCTCACGTTCTCCGGCCTATGCTAGACGACGCCGGGAGACTGTATAAATATAACGGGAAATGGGTTCTGAGGCTGGAACCTGACGAGCTTGACGAGACGAAAGTGCCGGCATTGATTGCCGTTCTCGCCGAATTTGGCGAGGCTACCTCCGTAACATCGGCCATGCTGGACGAATACGGAGACGTGATCATGGCGGAGAACGCGATCGGCGTCATCTGCAGCCATTTTAAACGTCAGGATTGAAGATAGCTGTTTCTTGCGTGAACGAGTCACGGGAGAGAAGACGGTCATTGAGGAAGGTAAGGGGGGATACCGTTGCTCTTTTTCTCGATTGCCACAGCAGCGGTTGCTCCCGGTATTGCTCTCTTGACCTATTTTTATTTGAAGGACAAGTATGATGCCGAACCACTGCATATGGTTATTAAAGTGTTTCTGCTCGGTTTTCTGATCGTTCTGCCGGTAATGATCGTGCAGCGCGGCATCGCGATTTGGTTGGGGGAAGGTCCGCTTATTTCGGCCTTCGGTATTTCCGCCGGGGTGGAGGAAACCCTAAAGTGGTTTGTTCTTTTCCATATGATCTACAATCACACCGAATTTGACGAGCCCTATGACGGCATTTTATATGCGGCCGCGATATCCTTGGGTTTTGCCACCGTGGAGAACGTCATTTATGCGTTCGCCAGCCACGCTTCGATCGGCACGTTGATCGTGCGGGCGCTGCTTCCGGTGTCAGGGCATGCGATGTTCGGCGTGATGATGGGATATTACATGGGAAGGGCGAAATTCTCCACCGGGCGGAAGAGCACCAAGTTCTTGATTTATTCCTTGTTGCTCCCGCTTTTGTGGCACGGGGTCTACGACTGGATCCTGGACAATGTGACGCATTATTGGATTTGGTACATCGTCCCTCTGATGGCTTTTTTATGGTACGGAGGGATCGGCAAAATGTACCGCGCCAACAACCGGTCTCCTTTCCGTCTCACGGAAGCCAGGGGACAAGATTAAGATGAATTCAAAGAGGGCATCCTTTATTTTGGAAGCGCGGCTGATGGCCGGTATTCTGAAAGGGGTGCTTTTTTTGTGCGCGTAAAAGTGAAAATTTTATGCAAGAACTGCGGGGAAAGGTTTATTCTCCGCGGGAAGAAAGAGAAGGGACAGATTGATACGGGTTTTAAGCAGTGTGTCTGCGACAACCGCCACGCTTTTGAAATCGAGGAGGAGCACCTCTAGGCGTGAGCAGGATGAACGGTTCTTCTCTTCTGAAGTTATGAATGCATAAACCTCCCAGCTTCTAGTCAAACTACCCTCAGACAGTTGAAGAAGGGAGTCCGATTACCGATGTATAAACGATTGAGTGCTATACTTTTTCCGGTTGCCACGATACTATTGATCGGCGCCCTGGTTTGGGGCTATCAGGAGAACCAGGAAAAAAACGCGATTTTGATCAAGGCGGAAAACCAGTACCAACGGGCGTTTCATGATTTGTCCTTCCATGTGGACAAACTCCACAGGGAGCTCGGGAATACGTTGGCGGTACATACCGCATCCACAGGTTCGCACCGGAAAGGCCTGGTTAACGTATGGCGGATTACGAGCGAAGCCCAGAATGAAATCAATCAACTGCCGCTGACGCTGCTGCCGTTTAACAAAACCGAGGAGTTCCTGTCGCGCATTTCCAAGTTTTCTTATCAGACGGCAATTCGGGATTTAACGAAGCAGCCTTTGACCGACGGCGAGCTTAAAAACCTGAAGGAACTTTATAAAAGTTCCGCTGAGATCTCCAAGAATCTTCAGGAAGTTCAGAACAAGGTTATCAGCAACCGTCTGCGCTGGATGGACGTGGAGACGGCCTTGGCGAGCCAAAGGGAACCTAATGACAACACCATCATCGACGGTTTCAAAACCGTTGACAAGAAGGTGGGCGAATATCCCGAGTTGGATTGGGGTCCATCCGTCTCAAGCATGTACAATAAACGGTCGGTCAAGAAATTGGGGGGAGCCCCGGTGACCGAGCAGAAGATCAAAACGGAAGCCGCCCGCTTTACGGGCACGCCGGATGCGAATTCGTTTAAAGTAGTCGAAAACGGCCGCGGCACCGAGTGGGCTTCGTTTACGGCGCAGCGGCAAGGCAATCAGGGGGAAAGGGTCACCCTGGACTATACCCGAAACGGAGGTTACCTGATTTCCTACGTGCATGACCGAAATATCGGGCCTAAAGCGGTCGGTACCGGCAAAGCCAGAGCGTCCGCGGAAAAATTTCTGCAGGAAAAGGGATATCCGGATCTTACTCCCGTTTCCTATGACGAGTATGACAACATTGGCACCTTTACTTTTGTATCCAAGCAGGATGGCGTGTTGCTGTACCCCGAGAAGTTAACCGTAAGGGTGGGTCTGGATAACGGCCAAGTGACGGGCTTGCAGGCCAGCGATTACGTGTACGAACGGGAAAATCGGGAGCAAGTGCCCAAACCGAAGCTGACGCTGCAGCAAGCGCGGAAATTCCTGAACTCGGAATTTAAGGAGAAATACCATCGTCTGGCCCTGATCGAGAACGACATGTCGGAAAAGGTGCTTACCTACGAATTCGGGGGATCGATCAACGGCTCGGATTATAAGATTTTCATCAATGCGGAAACGGGGACCGAAGAAACCGTTGAAGAAATTCGCAGCCGCGGACAGGGAACCCGTTCATAAGTGAATAACGGTTTAAAGAAGGAGGCCCGGCATCGGGTTCTCCTTTATTGTTTTTTGGGAATAGTCTCAATAAAGGGTTTCTTGTAATTCGCCGGTACAAAACTCTCCTCCATCGACCCGGCTCATGATATAATCGTTTAAGTGACGAAAAGCAGCAAGATGAATAAAGGGGTCGGTGGAAACGTTGTTGCCAAAAGTAAATGATTTGATTTATATCCAGGTCGCCTCTGCGGATAAAAAGGAAGATGACAAGGAATGCAAATCCCGAATCGCGGACCTCGGGGATGAGTTTTACTTGATCGAGGTGCCGATCGAAGTCGGCAGCGGAAGAATAAGAAGGCTATTTGCGGGAGACGAGCTGTCCGTCTATTTTTTAACCGAAGACGGTGTGAAAAATTATTTTAATACATATGTCCTCGGCTACGCGGACGATGTCGTTCAATTGGTCCGGATTCGCAAACCGGAACCGGAGGCGATCACCAAAATTCAACGCCGGCATTATTTGCGGGTCGTTGCCGAGCTGGAAATCGCGGTTCGGGTGCAGGACAACACCCGCTTTGTGGCGCTGACCGAAGATGTTGGCGGCGGTGGGGTTTCGATGATTTGCGACGGTAAGTACAGATTAAAAGAAGGCGACCCTTTATATTGTTGGCTGCTGTTGCCTTATAAGAACGGGAGCATTGAACACGCTCCGTTTGAAGCCGAAGTCGTGCGGACCAAGAAACTGGAAACGGGGAAAGACCTCGTGATGTTGAAATTTGTCAGCATTTCCGATATGGAGCGGCAGAAGATTATCCGCTACTGCTTTGAGCGGCAATTTGATTTCCGAAACCGCTAATTATCGGTATCTCCGGGCGGATGCAAGGTTCTGCCTTTTTTTGGGCAACCTGTTGGGACAGGGTGACTTTTT
Source organism: Paenibacillus sp. alder61 (assembly GCF_020179875.1). NCBI lineage: Bacteria > Bacillati > Bacillota > Bacilli > Caryophanales > Paenibacillaceae > Paenibacillus > Paenibacillus sp. alder61. Next base: position 95,398 of record NZ_JAIUDG010000015.1, on the reverse strand, counting down.
CGGAAAAAGGTGAAACTTCATGCGCGAAAATAAAGATCGGGAAATTTACGTATCGCTGTTCCTGCAATTTTCGGACAGGGTGGAGCATGGGCTACGCAAGGCGCTGATCGTCCTGCTATGCTGTCTGATTCTGTCTCAGGCGCTCATGTCCTTTCCGGTCATTCGACATCTTTTGGCATCCGCCGAAAAATACGAAGGAACTCCGATTCGCCGCGCGGAAAACCGTTAAAATCTGCCTTTTCGCGCGGAAGGCTTTTGCATCCCATTGCTTTGTGTGGTATAATTTTCACGTCGCAGGCAATGCCTGCTTTTTTCTTGAGACCGTCTTCTGAGGAGGAATCCCCTTTTGGTTAGCGGAGCGTCATCATCATCTGGCAAAATCAACATCGCGATCGACGGACCGGCCGGAGCCGGCAAAAGTACGATCGCCCGCAGGGTTGCAGGCATGCTGTCATACATATACGTCGACACCGGTGCGATGTACCGGGCGGCAACCTGGTATTTTCAGCAGCTTGGAATCGAACCGGAAGACGAAGAAAAAGTGCTTCAAACGGTGCCCAACCTGGTTATTGAATTAATACCCGGAGAAGATGGGCAACGGGTTAGCGTCAACGGGCAAGAGGCGACGGAGGAGATCCGTTCCCTTGCGGTGAACGCCCAGGTGTCCCGATATGCTCAAATCGAGGGGCTGCGAGGCAGGCTTGTCTCTCTGCAGCGGCAAATGGCTTTGCGCAAAGGCGTCGTCATGGACGGTCGCGATATCGGTACAACGGTTCTTCCCGATGCGGAGGTCAAGGTTTTTATGACGGCTAGCGTCGAGGAACGCGCCCGGCGGCGTTACAAAGAGATGAAGGAACGGGATCAGATCACCTTGGATCAGCTCATTCGCGATATAGACGAGCGGGACCGGCTGGATCGGGAAAGGGAAATTTCCCCGCTCCGGCAGGCGGAAGACGCCGTCCTGCTGGATACCACGAACATGACGCCGGACGAGGTGGCCGAGGCCATCGTTTCCATGTGCAGAACTTATGTTAGAAAGAGAGAAACGGAATGATCTACAGTTTTTGCCGGGGTGCGCTGCGCCTCATTTACAAGCTGTTGTTCCGCTTGGAGGCCCACGGCTTGGAACATATTCCGGCCGAAGGGGGAGTGCTGTTGTGCTCCAATCACCTAAGCAATCTTGATCCGCCGACCATAGGCATTTTGCTTCAGCGGAAGGTGCATTTTATGGCCAAGAAAGAGCTGTTCGACATCTTCGGTTTAGGCTGGCTTATCAAGCAGCTCGGAGCTTTCCCGGTTAAACGGGGCGGAGTAAGCAAGGAGTCGATCAAGACCGCGCTCACCCTGCTTCGTGAAGGGCATGTCATGGGGATTTTTCCGGAAGGGACCCGAAACAAAGGGGAAGACGCGAGCATCGGCAAACGAGGAGCCGCTACATTCGCGCTCCGGAGCGACGCTGCCGTTATACCGGTGGCGATTATTGGGAATTACAAGCTTTTTCGCAAAATGAAAGTGGTTTACGGTCCGCCTGTCGATCTGTCGGCCTTCAAGGAAGACAAGGGCGCGGACGCCGCCGAAATGGCCACCGAAGCGATTATGGCGCGTATTGCGGAATTGAAATCACGCGGCTGACCGCCTCCCTTTTCATGCATGAAGGCAGGAGGTATTTGGCAAGCTAGGAATGAATGTTTTGAACTTCGCTTCAGGCGGGTTTAAATAAATGGGTTTTCTGAATTGAGGAGGGTATTCACATGTCGGAAGAAACAAAAAACGAGTTTGAAGCTGCCGAAACGGCAAGCCAGGAAGAAATGGAACAAATCGTATCCTTGAAAAAAGGGGACACCGTAAAAGGAACGATCGTCAAAATTGAAGATAACCAGGCTTATGTAAGCATTGGATATAAATACGACGGCGTTATTCCTATTCGTGAATTGTCCTCGGTTCACCTGGACAACGCAGCCGATGCCGTTCAAGTGGGACAGGAAGTGGAAACCAAAGTTGTCAGCATCGACGACGAGAAAGAGCGTCTGGTTCTGTCCAAGCGCGCGATCGATAGCGAGAATGCTTGGGAAGAGCTGAAGAAGCGCTTCGAAAGTCAAGAGACGTTCGAAGTTACGGTCGCCGATGTCGTAAAAGGCGGAATCGTGGCGGACGTCGGCGTACGCGGATTCATTCCGGCCTCGATGGTAGAGCGTCATTTCGTGGAAGATTTCAGCGACTATAAAGGACGCACTCTGCGTGTTAAAGTCAAGGAAATCGATCCGGAGAACAACAAAGTCATCCTTTCCCAAAAGGATGTGCTGGACGAAGAGTTTGAAGCCAACAAGCTGAAAGTCATGAGCGAACTGAAGGAAGGCGAAGTGCTGGAAGGTACGGTACAACGCTTGACTCAATTCGGCGCATTTGTGGACGTAGGCGGGGTGGACGGACTGGTCCATGTATCTGAAATCGCTTGGAACCATGTCGACAAACCGGCTGATGTTCTCTCCGAAGGCGACAAGGTGAAGGTAAAAGTGTTGAAGGTTGATCCGGAGAAGGGCAAAATCAGCCTTAGCATCAAAGCCGCTACACCGGGACCATGGGAGACGGCTGCCGAGAAGTTCCACACCGGGGACATCGTAAGCGGTGAAGTGAAGCGTCTGGTTAATTTCGGGGCCTTCGTGGAAATCGCGCCTGGGGTTGAAGGACTTGTTCATATCTCTCAAATTTCGCATAAACATATCGGCACGCCTCATGAAGTGCTGAAAGAAGGTCAAACCGTTCAAGTGAAAGTGCTGGATGTTAATCCGGCCGAGAAGCGGGTAAGCCTTAGCATTAAGGAAACCGAAGAAGCTCCTGCTCCGGCTCCTAGAAGCGAGAAGCCTTCCAAAGGCAGCAGCGTGAGAAAAGAAGATTTGGGCGACAACCCGAACGTTTCGCTGAGCAACCAAGGACTGAGCATCACGCTGGGTGAACGTTTCGGCGATAAGCTGAGCAAACTGAAATAAGCGGGATACAGGCAGACGAATGGATCGGCGGACCCTTGCAAGCGGGTTCGCCGATTTTATTTAGGCAAAGGGAAATAGCGAAGTCGGCCCGGTTCGCCAATCGTGGTTTTTTTTGCTATGATGTTCTAGGTATAACGAAAAAAGGACACGAAAAATTAAAATATAGACGAATGGTTAGGGAGGAATGCGTATGGCAAGACCTGTAGTGGCCATTGTGGGCAGGCCGAACGTCGGCAAATCGACGATTTTTAACCGTATTATCGGCGACCGCTTGGCCATCGTGGAAGACAAACCGGGGATTACCCGGGACCGGATTTACGGAGCCGCCGAATGGAACGGTAAAGCTTTCAGCATTATCGATACGGGCGGAATTGAGCTGGATGACGAGGAGCCGATTCTGAAGTCGATCCGGATGCAGGCCGAACTCGCTATTGAAGAAGCGGATGTCATCGTCTTTATGTGCGACGCCAAGGCCGGTGTCATCGGCTCCGATGAAGAGGTGGCCGGAATGCTCTACCGCTCCGGCAAGCCGGTGATCGTGGCCGTAAATAAAGTCGATAATATCGGGCGGATGGACAATATTTACGAGTTCTACAATCTTGGATTCGGCGACCCGATCGGCGTGTCGGGCAGCCATGGCACCGGGGTCGGCGATCTGCTGGACGCCATCGCCGAGAACTTGCCGGAGCTGCCGGACGACGAGTATGAAGACGATGTAATCCGCGTCGCGTTAATCGGTCGCCCGAATGTCGGTAAATCTTCGCTCGTCAACGCCATACTCGGCGAGGAGCGGGTCATCGTCAGCGACATTGCCGGTACGACCCGGGACGCGATCGATACCCCTTTCGAGAAGGACGGGCAGAAGTTCGTGCTGATCGATACGGCGGGGATGCGCAAGCGCGGCAAGGTCTATGAAACGACCGAGAAGTACAGCGTGATGCGGGCGATGAAAGCCATTGAGCGCGCCGATGTCGTCCTGGTCCTCATCAACGGGGAGGAAGGGATTATCGAGCAGGATAAACATATCGCCGGTTACGCTTATGAAGCGGGGAAAGCCTCGGTATTCGTCGTAAACAAATGGGATGTCGTGGAGAAGGACGATAAAACAATGCACCAATTCGAGCAAAAAATCCGCGACCATTTCCTGTTTATGACTTATGCGCCGGTGGTGTTTTTGTCCGCCAAAACCAAGCAGCGCCTGCATAAGTTGCTTCCGGTGGTTCAGCATGTCGCAGACCAGCATACGAAACGTGTGCAGACGCATTTGCTGAACGACGTCGTCTCCGACGCGATTGCGATCAATCCTCCGCCGACCGACAAAGGGCGCCGTCTGCGGATTAATTACGTGACGCAAGTGTCGGTCAAGCCGCCTACCATCGTAGTTTTCGTGAACGATCCGGAGCTGATGCATTTCTCGTACGAACGGTACCTGGAGAACAAAATCAGAGCCGCCTTCGACTTTGAAGGCACGCCGATCCGGTTGTTCACGCGGCGCAAGTCAGATGAAGGTTAGGGGAGTAGAGGCGAAGTGATTTTACCTGTCGTAGCTGTAATTGTGTGTTATCTGCTGGGCTCCGTCAGCTTCAGCGTACTGCTGGCCAAGTCGCTGAAAGGGATCGATATCCGCCAGCACGGGAGCGGGAATGCCGGCGCAACCAATACGCTCCGCGTCCTCGGCAAAGGTCCGGCCATTCTTGTGCTGGCCTTGGACGTGCTCAAGGGGATCGCGGCCGTATGGATCGGACGCTGGCTGGGCGGCGACTCCGCCTGGGTCGCCTCGCTTAGCGGAATCGCCGCGATCATCGGGCATAACTGGCCGGTTTACTTCCGCTTTCGCGGCGGAAAAGGCATCGCCACGACCATCGGGGTCATGGCGACCCTGGTTTTCTTTCCGGCCTTGTATGCCGGAATCATCGCGATTCTTTCGATCGTGTTTACGAGATACGTCTCGTTGGGCTCTTTGATTTTCGTGTTTTTGACGCCGGTTTTTCTTGCGGTGACAGGCGAATTCGGCCCCTATTTCTGGGCAAGTCTGGTCATTTGCGTTTTCGCCTTTTGGAGACACCGCACCAACATCGTGAAAATCGCCCAGGGCAAAGAGAACAAGCTGGGCTCCAAAGGAGGAAAACGCGTTGTCTGACAAAGCTGCTGTGCTGGTGGCAGGGAGTTGGGGAACGGCCCTCGCCAGCGTATTGGCTGACAAGAAAATGGATGTCATGGTATGGACCCGGAACGCAGCGCAACGGGATGAGATCAACGATTTGCACCGTAATGAGCGCTTTTTGCCGGGCGTGGAACTACCGCCCCATCTGCGCGCAACCACGGACATGAAGGAAGCCGTCGAAGGCGCCAAAGCGGTGGTCATTGTGGCACCTTCTTCGGCCGTACGGGAGGTTGCCCGCTCCTTGAAGCCGCATTGGACGGAAGATATGCTGATCGTCCACGCCACCAAAGGGTTTGAAACCGAGAGCTTAAAACGGATCTCCACGGTTATTGCCGAGGAACTCGGCTGCGAGGAGGGCCGGATTGTCGTGCTGTCCGGTCCGAGCCACGCGGAGGAAGTGGTGAAACGATGTCCGACGACGGTGGTCGTAGCCTCGTTGGATGAATCGCAGGCCTCCGCGGCCCAAGACTTATTCATGAATTCCTATTTCCGGGTATATACGAACCGGGATTTGGTCGGCGTTGAACTGGCCGGGGCTTTGAAGAACATTATCGCCCTGGGCGCGGGCATGTCCGACGGACTCGGATATGGGGACAACGCCAAGGCGGCGCTCTTGACCCGGGGCTTGGCCGAAATTACCCGGATCGGGGTGGAGATGGGCGCGAATCCGCTCACCTTCGCCGGATTGGCCGGCATCGGCGACCTTGTGGTAACGGCAACGAGCCGGCACAGCCGGAACTGGCGGGCCGGCTATTTGCTCGGGGAAGGCAAATCGCTGGAGGAGGTGCTGGGCTCGATGGGGATGGTTGTCGAAGGCATACGGACGACGAAAGCGGCCCACACCATCTCCGAGAAATACCAGGTCCAGATGCCGATCGCCAAACAGCTTTTCCACGTGCTGTTCGAAGGAATGGATCCCAGAACCGCGGTGGAGGCGCTGATGGGACGGGACCGCAAAACCGAAATGGAGGTCATGTCGCTGGAAACCTGGGAGCAGTGGCATACCTGAGTTATCTAAAGGGCATCGGGGATCATCCGCTAAGGCCTAGGACCTTTTCCTGCTCCTTCTCATAAACTGTTGGGGAGGACAATGGAGGAGGCGAGAATATGGGCAAAGTTTCCAAGGATGCCTTGGATGCCATCAATAAGAAGACCGGGAAGAAGATTTCGGAAGGCGCGGTCAAAAAGCTGGCCAGCACGGTAAAGCCCTCGACGATGCAGAGCGAGGCCGAACTGAGAAAGCTGATCAAGCAGGTTTCCGCGATGGCCAAGGTCCCCGTCTCGGAGAGCACCGTCAACGAAATTGTCGGTGCTGTCAAGAAAAGCGGCATGAATCCCAACAATATGGAAGCCTTAATGAAAATGATGATAAAGAAATAAATATGAGATGGCTGCCCGAATGGGCAGAGCTGCCGCCTATGGCAGCTTTTTTTATTAGACTCTCGTTTACATAGCCTGTACGCTTCGGAGATGCTATAATAATCATCATAATCATGCCGTGAATTCAGATAGGGAGTGTACCGATCATGGACGCAATGACTAAAATGTGGCTGTCCTTGGCCGCGATTCTTGTCATGGGCTTGTCTGTATTTTTGATTACGTTTGCCCGGACCAAAACGAAAGGGATCCTGCGCGGCGTTCTTTCCTTGGTCGCCTTCGTCATTATGCTGGCGGGTTTTCTAACGGGACTCGTATCGATCACCTAGAATTTCTGGGATAAGAGAAGAGGATTAAATATGGACTTGGATATGAAGGGATTCAATGAAAAATTCCCGGATATCAGCCGCGCTCTCCAGTCGCTTGCGCAGCGGTGTGAGGGAGCGAAGGAAGCTTGGCTGCTTGGGGGAAGCTGCGGACTTTGGCTGCAGGGCGTACCCCTGGATACTTCGCCCCGGGATATCGACATTTATGCGGATATGACCGGAGCGGAGGAACTGCACGGCCTGTTGGCTGAAAGTGCCTTGGACGAACCGCGCCTGGACCAAAGCGGACTTTACGTGTCCCAACTCAGCCATTACCGGCTGAACGAATGGACTTTGGAGCTGGTCGGCGGTTTTCAGGTGAAAACCGAAGGGGCCGTATACCGGACGGAAGTGGACGAAGTTTTGGCGCCCGGCGCGCCGATGGTAAGGTTGGGCGAGTCGGAACTACGCCTGATGCCCTTAAGTCATGAATTTGTGTTCAACCTCTTGAGAGGTCGCCCGGATCGCTATTTGAACATCGCCAGTGTCATGCGCCGGAACGCCGAGGGGCATCTTCCGCTGCTCTATCAACTGCTGCGTCGGAACCGGTGGTCGGCAGAGGTTGTTGCGAGAATGGCGGAGCTTTTGAATCAGCCGCTGCTGTCGGGCCCGTGGGGCGAACTGGAGAACGCCCGCCGATAAGGAGGTATTCCGAGAATGGAGCCGCAAGTCACCTTTTTGCCGGGTAATCGAACGTTAAAAGTACGCTCCGGCACGAATCTCCTGCAGGCGGCCCGAAAAGCCCGGATTCATATTCCGACCCGCTGCGGCGGAAATGCGGGCTGCCTGATGTGTAAAGTGGAGGTTAGGAGCACGGACGGGACGCCGGCTGGACTTACGCCTCCCGGCGAGGCGGAACGCCGCAAGCTGGGCCCCCTGCTGGAACAGGGGATCCGCTTGGCCTGCCAGGCCAAGGTTGTGGGACCCGCCACGGTCAGTTTGCCGGAAAATCCGCTGAAGGCGGCGATCCGCAAGCAGCTGGAAGCTCAAAACGAGGAAGACAGCCTTTGGTGACCCGTCCGGCGAAAGAGTATAAAATGAAGGAGCTTGAATTGAACCATGCAGAATCGAAAACGACGGGGCGGAAGGATGTACCGCCGTTTTGCGTGCGGATTGACGATATTTTTATTATCGGGGTTGCTGTCGGGCTGTTTGTATCGGGGAGAACCGCAGGAAAGGCGGGTTTCGTACATTGAAAGCGTTGACAGGGTGCAAAGGGCCATCGACCGATTCCAAGAAGATCAGGGGATTTTGCCGATTATAACGGCGGGTGAAGAGACGCCAAGATACGAGAAATTCAGAATCAATTTGGACCAGTTGAATCAACAGGGGTATTTGGAGCAAATCCCGCAGGCCGCCTTCGAAAAAGGGGGGAGCGTCTATTTTCTCGTGATCAATGAGGAAATTGATCCCACGGTCAAGGTGATGGATTTGGCTACCGTGCAAAAGGTCAATGACGTACAGCGGGCGGTCGATCTATACCGGAGCAAGCGGGATGGTAAACTTCCCGTTCAGGAGAACGGCGAGATTTCCCCGGGCGTGTACAGGATCGACCTGGAAGCGGCCGGAGCGGAAAACTATAGCCTCAAAAGCGTTTATTCCGGTCAGCCTCTAGACTATCTCGTGGACAAGGCCGGCCGCGTTTATGTAGATTATGCATTCGATATTATGCAAGCGTTGGACCAAACGGGCGCAAAGCCCGGGGAAGATAAAGATTTAAGGGAGATTTTGACCGACCAGTCCTATTTCGTTCCGGTCAAGTCGCTCCCTTACCGCTGGGTCGACGGTACTCCCGTACCGCAAATCGAATAAGTTATCTTCATTTCGCAGCCGCCGGCTGCGGTTTTTTTTGCCCAAAAATACATATTGGAAACGATAGATTCATAACTATTCAATATGGCGGGAGATGGCCCGTCATATTCGCGACGAAGCGAGGCGCGAAAAAAAGCTGGCTCGGACGGTCTAAACCGTCATAATTCCGCATCTGGTACATATGATTTTACTAGTCCAAATGCATGTACGAGTTACGCCGCTTCGTTGCTGTTCTCTCCACCCGGGTTTGCGGCGGCGGACACAGGTACAAAGGAGCTGCCGCTCCTAACCGTAGCTATGATTTCAAATTATTGGCGAATAACGAAGCGGATGCTCGGCGAGCATTTTTCCTTCGGCGAATTTTGAGGAGGGGATATCATTGGTATTGGAGAAAGTGGACATTTTTAAGGACATTGCCGAACGTACCGGAGGGGATATTTATCTGGGTGTCGTCGGAGCTGTCCGCACCGGCAAATCTACATTTATCAAAAGATTTATGGAAACGGTGGTGCTCCCGAACATCGCGAGTGAAGCCGATCGGGCGCGTGCGGTGGATGAACTTCCGCAAAGCGCCGCCGGCAAAACGATCATGACGACCGAACCGAAATTCGTGCCGAACAACGCGGTGCAAATCAAGGTGGCCGAAGGGCTTGAAGTGAATGTCAGACTGGTGGATTGCGTAGGTTACGCCGTGGAAGGCGCCAAGGGATATGAGGATGAAAACGGTCCCCGTATGATTTCGACGCCGTGGTTCGAAGAGCCGATTCCGTTCCAGGAGGCGGCGGAAATCGGAACGCGCAAGGTGATTCAGGAGCATTCCACGCTGGGCGTCGTCGTCACCACGGACGGTACGATCGCGGATATTCCACGCTACTCGTACGTCGAATCGGAAGAGCGGGTCGTGGCCGAACTGAAGGAGGTCGGCAAGCCGTTCGTGCTCGTCATTAACTCGACGCGCCCGAACAGCGAGGAAACGCAGCAGCTCCGGGGCGAACTGGCCGCGAAGTACGACATTCCGGTCATTACTCTCAGCGCGGCTACGATGACCGAGGAGGACGTCACGGGCGTCCTGCGCGAGGTCCTGTACGAGTTCCCGGTGCACGAGGTCAACGTCAATCTCCCGAGCTGGGTCATGGTGCTGAATGAGAACCATTGGCTCCGCAGCAACTATGAAAATTCCGTACGCGACACGGTCAAGGACATCCGCCGTCTGCGCGACGTGGACCGGGTCGTCAGCAACTTCATGGAGTACGACTTTATCGAGCGGGCTGGGCTCAGCGGGTTGAACATGGGGCAAGGCGTCGCCGAGATCGATCTTTACGCGCCGGACGATTTGTACGACCGGATTTTGATGGAAGTGGTCGGCGTGGAAATCCGGGGCAAAGATCATTTGCTTCAGCTCATGCAGGAATTTACGCATGCCAAGAAGGAGTATGACCGATTCGCGGAAGCGCTGGAGATGGTCAAGACGACGGGATACGGGATCGCGGCTCCGTCGCTGGCGGAAATGGCGCTCGACGAGCCGGAACTGATCCGTCAAGGCTCCAGGTTCGGGGTTCGCCTGAAAGCGACCGCGCCTTCGATCCACATGATCCGCGTCGATGTCGAGTCCGAATTCGCGCCGATCATCGGAACGGAGAAGCAGAGCGAGGAACTGGTCCGCTATTTGATGCAGGATTTCGAAAACGATCCGATCAAGATTTGGGAGTCCGATATATTCGGCCGCTCGCTGCATTCGATCGTCCGGGAAGGCATCCAGGGCAAAATCGCCATGATGCCGGATAATGCCCGCTATAAACTGCAAGAGACGCTGGGGAGAATTATTAACGAAGGTTCGGGCGGCTTGATCGCCATCATCCTTTGATCGATAGACATCAAACGCGTTTGGCTGGGAACAAGAGCCAAACGCGTTTTTTGCGTTAAATTAATAAAACCGATTTACATACTTGGTATTTGGCATTATAGTAATCTATAAAGATTTTTACATATCATAATTCAGGGGGAGAAACGATGAAGAAAATCACAGATTTGAAAAAAACGGGCTTCGTCCTGCTGCTGCTTGCGCTTGTGTTGACGATCAGCGCCTGCGGCATCAAGAAAATGCCCGCCGAAAATAGCGGGACCACCGAACCGGCAGCGGCCGCCCAGGCGGAGGGGGAAGGGAATACCGCGGAAGGCAAAGAACTGGCCGGCAAACGGATCGCATTGATCATGGAATTCAATACCGGCACCTTTTCACAGCAGTACGTACAGGGCGTCACGGAAGAAGTGAAAAAATTCGGCGGGGAACTGACGACCTTCGTCGCGGAGAACAATCGGGCCAAAATGGCTGACTTGCTGGAGTCGGCGATCAATCAGAAGTTCGATGTCATTTTGACGGATCACGGTTCGGCGGAATTTTTGGAACCCGGCATCAAGAAGGCGGTCGAGCAGAAGATCGCGGTCGTGGTGTTCGATGCGCTGGTAAACGTTCCGGGGGCCACGGTGCTGTCCCAGGATGACCAGAGTCTCGCGGCGCTTACCCTGGACAAATTGAAACAGGACAGCGGCGGCAAGGGCAACATCGTCAAGGTGTGGGTAGCGGGTTTTGCGCCGATGGAACGGCGCGAGCAGGAGTATAAGAAGTTCCTTGCGGAAAATCCCGAAATCAAGGAAATCGCCGCGTTCGGCAATGCGTCCAATCCGGCGCTGGACAGCCAAACGCAAATGGAAGCGGTGCTGAAGCAGTATCCGAAGGGCGAAATCACCGCGGTATGGGCCGCCTGGGATGAATTCGCCAAAGGCGCGGCCCGGGCGATTCAATTGGCGGGCCGCGATGAGATCAAGGTGTACGGCATGGACCTTAGCGATGAAGATCTGCAGATGATCCAGGATCCGAAGAGCCCGTGGGTCGCATCGGCGGCGGTGGATCCGAAGGATATCGGACGGATTCAGGTCCGCTACGCTTATCAGAAGCTGCATGGCGATGCGACGGACGATCAGGTGGTCTTGAAGGCCGTTCTGGTTACGCGCGAGGCTTTGCCGGAACAGCAGATTTCCACCGATGAACTGTCGCAGTATGTGGAAGGCTGGGGCGGATCGAAGCAAGGGATTCAGGAATGGATGAAGGAATACGGCGTGGAATAACGCGGTAAACCTATAATTTTCGGAGAATACCAAGGCGCGCCGTCCGGCAACGGACGGCGCCGCCTTTTCCCGGTGAAAGGAGGAAGACTTGGAGATGTCATTATCACCGAAGGTGCTGGAGATGCGGGAAATCACGAAATCGTTTGCCGGAGTGACCGCCTTGAACGGAGTGGACTTGACGCTGGAAGGCGGGCAGATCCACGCTTTGCTCGGGGCGAACGGCGCCGGAAAAAGCACGTTGATGAAGATCTTGTCGGGCGCCTATGGGCGGGACGGAGGCAGCATGAAGCTGCTGGGGCAGGAGGTCCGCTTTCAAGGACCCTCCGACGCCAAACTGCACGGCGTCCACTGCGTATATCAGGAGGTGGACGCCGCCCTGGTGCCCCAACTGACGGTGGCGGAGAACGTTATGCTGGACGAGCTCGCCAAGCCCGGGGCGAAAACCTGGATCTCCCCGGGCGAGACCGCCCGCCGGGCCGAAGCTGTGCTGGCGCGGCTTAAGGTCAACGTTCCGGTCAAGCGAAAAGTGGCGGAGCTGAGCATCGCGGAGAAACAGATGATCCTGCTGGCGCGCATTTTGTCCCAGGATGCGAAGGTGATCATCTTTGATGAACCGACAGCGCCGCTCAGCGGAGCGGAGGCGGAGAGCTTCTTCCGGATCCTTCATGAACTGAAGGATCAAGGCGTTGCGTGCGTATTCATTACGCACCGCTTGCAGGAGGTCGTGGATCATGCCGACCGGGTGACGGTCATGCGGGACGGCCGGGTGGTTTATACCGGCCCTCTGGGGGATGCCGGAGGGATCGACGGCCTCATTTCACACATGCTCGGCAAAACCTTTGCCGAGGAATTCCCCAAGGTTCCCGCGGAGATCGGCGACGTGCTGCTGCGCGTCAACGGTTTGAAACGGGGAACCAAGGTGCGCGGCGTCGACCTGGAGGTGCGCCGCGGCCAGATCGTGGCCGTCGTCGGACTGGTCGGCGCCGGAAAGAGCGAGCTGGCCCGCCTTCTGGCTGGCGCGGATCGCCCCGATGCCGGGACGATCGAATTGAAGGGGCGGGCCTTCCGCTTCAGCCAGCCGGCCGACGCGGTCCAAGCCGGCATCGTCAGCATTCCCGAGGAGCGGCGCAAGCAGGGGATCGTCATCCAGGACAGCGTGGAGCGGAATCTCAGCCTGCCGCTGCTCGGCCAATTAAGCCGCCTCGGCGTCATGTCCGCCCGCAGGGAGCGCAGCTTGGCGGAGAGGGTCATCTCCGCGCTCGGCATCAAAACCTCGAGCCCCAAGCTGGAGGTTAAATACTTGAGCGGCGGCAACCAGCAAAAGGTCGCCATCGGCAAATGGCTGGAGCGGGGGGCCGAGGTGCTGGTCTTCGACGAACCCACCAAAGGGGTGGATATCGGCGCGAAAAGCGATATTTTCCGGATCATCGGCAACCTGGCCGCCCAGGGCAAAGGCATCGTTTATTTCACGAGCGAGCTGGATGAAGGCCTCGGGATCGGTGATCGGATCGCCGTCATGGTTGACGGCCGGATCGCGGGCGTGTTCGAGCGGGGAGAAATCACACAGGAACAAGCGTTGTTTTACGCTAGCGGGGGACGGAGGGAACAACTGTCATGAGAGAGAAATTGCTTAACTTGTCGTTTAGATACGGGGCGTTGGTCGTGGTTGTGCTGGTTTTCGCCTTTTTTTCGTTCCGGCTGCCTTACTTTTTCACCTACAGCAATATATCCGATATTTTAAATTCGATCGCCATCGTAACCTTTGTGGCGATCGGGGTTACCTTGTCGCTGGCGGTCGACGGGTTTGATTTGTCCGTAGGCTCCACGGTGTCGCTTAGCACCGTCGTTACGGCCACTCTAATGATCTGGTACCAGATGCCGCTGTACATCGTTCTAATCGTGCCGCTGGCGATCGGGGCGATTATCGGCCTGCTCAATGCGTTTCTCATCGTCAAAATGCGGATTCCCGATCTCCTTGCCACGTTGGCGATGATGTACATCGTGGGCGGAATCCATAAAACATATGCCCAAGGCTACACGATTTATAATCATATGCAATTCCCGGACGGCAGTAAGGCGGCGGGAGAAATGGACAAAACTTTCCTGCTGCTGGGACAGGGGAAATGGCTGGGAATCCCGATTTCCGTCATCCTGCTTCTGATTTTCGTCGTGCTGGTCCACTTTTTCCTCACCCGGACCAAATACGGCCGCCAGATTTATGTAACGGGGGGCAACGAGGAAGCGGCGCGTCTGTCCGGGATCAAAGTCAAAAAAGTGCGGACCCTGGCGTATGTCGCATCCGGCGTATTCGCCGCGATCGGGGGGATTCTGTTCGCTTCCCGGGTAGGTTCAGGGCAGATCGATGCCGGAGCTCCGCTGCTGATGGAGGCCGTAGCGGCGGTTTTTGTCGGTTTTTCGGTTCTCGGGGCAGGGAAACCGAATATCATCGGCACCTTTGTGGGCTCCGTACTGATCGGGGTGCTCGTGAACGGGTTAACGATGATGAATGTCCAGTATTTTGCGCATGACATCGTCAAAGGGGCTGTTCTGGTACTCGCGCTGTCCGTAACTTTCTATGTCCTGAACCGGTCCAAAACTTAAAAAACTTGAAAATATCTTTTGACTGTATTACTATAAGTTTGTTCCGCAGGCCCTAAACCTCGTCAAAACCCGATTTTTTCGGGAAATTCCAAGGTTTATGCGCGGTTCCACGTATATTCTACGGCAAAACGGAAACACAGAATATCAGAATGGTCTATTAAATTTGGTAGGGAGGTGAACCCTGATGAACAAATCCGACTTGATCTCTCAAGTGGCGGAAAGTGCAGAATTGTCCAAGAAAGACGCGACCAAAGCGGTCGACGCGGTTTTTGACGCAATCTCTGAGGCTCTGCAAAACGGAGACAAAGTACAATTGGTAGGTTTCGGAAACTTTGAAGTGCGCGAGCGTTCCGCACGTAAAGGCCGCAACCCGCAAACCGGAGAAGAAATCGAAATCCCTGCGAGCAAAATTCCAGCATTCAAACCAGGCAAAGCGCTCAAAGACGGAATTAAATAAAGATTTCTACATATTTTCCGTGTTGAAAGAGTCCGTGGGCATTTTTGTTCACGGCCTTTTCTTTTAACATCAACAGTGTGCTAATATTTGTCGGGGAGGAATGCCGTTCATGAATCAGGAGCAACAGTCCAAATCCGGCGGAGCCGAACAGGGGACGGGCAGCGGCGATTATTTCGTCGTCAAGGCCAAGGAACAAGGGGTAACGGTCATCGGCTTGACCCGTGGCAAGGATACCCGGTTTCACCATACGGAAAAGCTGGATAAGGGCGAGGTGCTGATCGCCCAGTTCACCGACCATACTTCGGCCGTCAAGGTCAGGGGCAAAGCGGTCGTTTATACGAAGCACGGGATCATCGACACGGACGAATGAATATCAATTTGCAGGCATAGCCTGCTTTTTTCTTTTGTAGAATGGGATATGAACCTTTAAGGATGTCCGGGAGATCCGGTGAAAATCGAAGGGGGATTCCCGTGAAGTCGAATTGGATGATGCGAGCCCTGCTGCTGACCTGCGGCGTGGCCGTCGCTTTGGCTCTGATGACGAGAGAAGGAGGCCCCTTGTACGAACAGGGGCGGCTTGTCGCCGAGGTTTTCTCGGAGACCGGCAAGCCCGTCGAATTGACCGACGACAATCTGGTCGACAGCTTGTCTTCCCTTGAACTGAATGTCCCAATTGCGAAGGTGGATTTGAATGGCGGGATTCTCTCGGTCGATCTCAAGGTGAAGGATGAACGGCTGACTAAAGGTGAATTGTATGCCGGAATGGCGGAGCTGATTTCATTTGCGTTTGCTCGGACGCCCAACATCGACCAACTGCTGCTTCGCCTCATCGCGGAGGACCGGTGGCTCGGAAGCCGGTATTTGCTGGTAGCCGCGGATGTACGCCGCGGGGAATGGCCGGCCGACGCGCCGGAGCGGCTTCGCAAGACCGGAGACGGAGAAATCCCGGCGGATTTGAAGCGGTGGTTCCGTCTGACGGAGACGGCGTTGTGGAGGGATAAAATCCATTAAGCCCCTCCGTGCGCTCCCAAATAACATATGCTATAATAGACAAGATTGTGACATCTTTGTTTCCAGAGTGTAAACGAAGATGTCAGTATTAGCGGCTCGGAGGCAGAGGATGAGACCTGATCGCATAACAGAACTGGCCCAAAAGTATGTCGAATACGACATGATTACGACCCACACGGAGCTACCGGTTTTCCCGGTTACCCGTGTTCGTTTGCTTTATACGTTTTTAAAGGATTCGGCCCGTCTGCCGGAACGCTCGGGGGAAACCTGCGCGCTTGCGGCTTTCCTCGTTCAGTTGGGGCTCGATACGCATGACATGATCGATGTCGGGGATTTCCGGATGGAAGAAAAGGAAATGCGTTCGCGGCAATTGAAGGTGCTGGCCGGTGATTACTTCAGCAGCGTTTTTTATCAGCAGTTGGCGCAGGAGGGGCTGATCGGCATGATCTCCGCTTTGAGTGCGGCGATCTGCGAAGTCAACCGGATCAAAGTCCGGCTTTATATGGGACTTAGGAATATGCGGATTTCCGCGGAGGAGTACATAAAACAGCGCGTTCGGGTGAAAAGCGAGTTATTTCATGCGTTTACCGATCAATTGGACAAGTCGGCGCAGAACATTTGGTCGCTGCTGTTAACCGAATTAAGCCGTTGCGAAGTGGCGCTGGACGAACTGAGTCTCGGTCCGGAAGCTCCGGAGGAACGGAAGGGTTACGCTTATTTGCGGATCTGGGAGACCTGCACCTCGGAAGACAAAGCGAAGCTCGCTCAAAACGCGCTGGAGGCGGGAGAGTGGCACCGGCTGCTTCAGAAATACCGGATTGACAAGCAATTGACCGCCATGCTGCACCAATCTTTGGAGAACGTAAAAAATCTGGTCCCCGAGTGCGGGGGAGAACAAACCCGCACCGAGATCGGCGCGATCCTGGAGCCGATGGTCGCCGTACTGGCGTCCCGGTCTCCCGCAATTCAGGAAGGGTAAGGTGAAGGGCTTAAATGAATAATCCGTCCTCCAAACCGAAGGAAGAGTTCGTACATTCCGTGTTTCAAAGCGTGGCACCGAAGTACGATCTTATGAACGATATTATCAGCTTTGGCCGCCATAGGGCCTGGCGGAAATTCACGATGAACAAGATGAATATGGCGCCGGGGGATACGGCGATCGACTTGTGCTGCGGCACTTGCGATTGGACGATCAGCATGGCGGAGGCGAGCGGGGGCCCGATTACGGGCCTGGATTTCAGCGAAAATATGCTGAAGATCGGCCGCCGCAAAGTCGAGGAGCGCGGGCTGGACCGCTCGATTCGGCTCGTCCAGGGCAACGCGATGGACCTCCCGTTCGAAGACGACACCTTCCATTTTGCCACGATCGGGTTCGGCCTTCGCAATGTACCCGATCCGCGCCGGGTGCTTGCCGAAATGACCAGAGTGGTCAAGCCCGGCGGCAAAGTGGTCTGCCTGGAGCTGTCGAAACCGACCTGGCAGCCGTTTAAAGGGCTGTATTATTTCTATTTCAGATATCTGATGCCGATGCTAGGCAAGCTGATCGCCAAGCGGTACTCGCAATACAAGTGGCTTCCGGAATCGCTGATACAGTTCCCGGGCCGCAAAGAGCTTGCGGGAATTTATACGGAAGTCGGGCTGTCCAACGTCGAAGTGTATCCTTTTTTCGGCGGTATTGCCGCACTGCATATCGGGACGAAGGAGAAGCAAGATGTTTAGGAAAATTGGAATATTTCTACAGATGATTAAGTTTGAACACACGGTATTTGCACTTCCTTTTGCCTTCATGGGGGCTCTGCTCGGCTCCGTGGCGATTCACCAACACCTTCCGTCATGGGCCGAAATCGGTTGGGTGCTGCTGGCGATGTTCGGAGCGCGCAGCGCGGCGATGGGGCTCAACCGGCTGATCGACCGCGTCAGCGACGCCAAAAACCCGCGTACCGCCAACCGGGCGATCCCGGCCGGCCTGCTGAAGATCGGCGAGGTCGTCGTGTTTATTATTTGTTCTTTCGCCTTGCTGTTCTGGGCGGCCGCGGAATTGAACCCGCTGGCGATGAAGCTGCTGCCGATCGCCGTGTTCATGCTTGTGTTTTATTCTTACACCAAACGTTTCACCTGGCTGTGTCATGTGGTACTCGGTATTACGATCGCCTTGGCTCCGCTGGGCGGATGGGTGGCCGTGGCCGGGAAGGTCGACGCTGCGGCTCTGGTCTTTTACGTAACGATTATTTTTTGGATTGCCGGCTTCGATATTATTTATTCTTGTCAGGATGTGGAGTTTGACACCAAAGAAGGGCTCCATTCGATTCCCGTCCGATTCGGGGTCGCGAAATCCCTGAAAATCGCGCAAGCCTTCCATATCGTCACGGCGATCGGATTTATCGCGCTGCTGCTGATGAGCGATTTGGGCTGGTGGTATATCGCGGGCATGATTATCGCATATCTGATCCTTTTCTATGAGCATCATATCGTTTCTCCCGGCGATTTAAGCCGGCTGCAAACGGCATTTTTCACCATGAACGGGGTATTGAGTATCGTTGTCTTTTCCTTCACCCTGATCGATTTGGTGGTGCGCCATTCCTGATGCATGAGAACGCGAAGAAGAACAGGGGACTCGTTGTAGGAATTACCGGGGCCAGCGGCTCCGCTTATGGCGTCAAGCTGGTGCAAACGCTGCTGGATCTCGGTTTCACCGTTCATCTCGTTATTTCAAATGCGGGCTGGCGGGTGTTGAAGGAGGAGCTGGGTTGGGAAACGACGGATCGTGAAGCCGCATTGCGCAAGCATTTGCGCGAGACCGCCGGCAACTGGGTGTACCATCCAATTGCGGATATCGGCGCCTCGATCGCCAGCGGTTCTTTTTTGGCGATGGGAATGATCATTATGCCTTGCTCCATGGGGACGCTCTCCTCGATCGCGAACGGTGCGTCGGACAATCTGATGACCCGGGCGGCCGATGTCATGATGAAGGAAGGGCGCCCGCTGGTGCTGGTTCCCCGCGAAACTCCGCTTCACGCGATCCATCTCGAAAACATGTTGAAGCTGGCCAGGCTCGGCGTACGCTTGATTCCGGCGATGCCCGCTTTTTATTTTGGCCCCAAAACCATTGACGATCTGGTCGCTTTCCTGGTGGGCAAAGTACTGGACAATTTGAACATCGAACATGCGCTATTTAAAAGATGGGGGGATCATGATGAACAACCGGGAGAATGACGACATCCTCATCGGAAAAATCAAATATACGAATGTATGGCCCGTTTTTCATCATTTTGACGCGAAAGGCCTGTCGCGACCCGTCACGATGGTGACGGACGTGCCTTCGGCGCTGAACCGCCGGATGCTGGGCGGCTCGCTTGACCTGTCGCCCGTTTCGTCGTTTGCCTTCGGTTACGGGGCGGAGAATTTGGTGCTTCTGCCCGAGCTATCCGTAAGCTCGGACGGTCCGGTAAACTCGATTCTGCTGTTTTCCCGGAAACCTCCGGAAGAAATTCGCAACGGGGTCATCGCGCTTACGAATACTTCGGCGACCTCGATCAATTTGTTGAAAATCATTATGGAGAAGGCCTATGAAGGCAAGCCGACCTATTGGGAAAGCGAGCCCGTGCTGGATCAGATGATGGAACGCAGCGACGCCGCGCTGCTGATCGGCGACCACGCCATCCAGGCTTCCTGGCGGGATCACGGTTATATCGTTACGGATTTGGGGGAAGTCTGGAAGCAATGGACCGGTTACGGCATGACGTTCGCGGTTTGGGCCGTGCAGCGGACGTTTGCGGATTCCCATCCCGATTTTTTGTCCGAAGTCCTGGGCGCCTTCGCGGCGAGCAAACGTCAAAGCCTGGGGAATTTGACGCCGCTGGTGGACAAAGCCATCGATGAGATCGGAGGCACGAGGGAGTATTGGGAACATTATTTCCGGAACTTGTGTTATGATTTTAGTGAACAGCGGCAGAAGGGACTGGCCTTATACTTTACGTACGCCCACGAAATGGGGCTTCTGCCGAAGGAAGTACGGATGGATATTTGGAGTGAGAATAAGCTGACACGGGTGAAAGAATGAAATTAATGGATATTTTCGGCGCGCTGAAAAGGGATATGGATTTTATTGAGCGGCAGCTGTACCGGAGCATCGAAGGCGATGAGGAGCTGCTGAGCGAAACGTCTCTGCACCTGCTGAAGGCGGGAGGTAAACGGCTGCGCCCGGTTTTCGTTCTGCTCGGCGGGAAATTCGGGACCTACGATTTGGAGAAGCTGCAGCATGTGGCGGTACCCCTGGAGTTGATTCACTCGGCGACGCTCGTCCATGACGATGTCATCGACGATGCCGGAACCCGAAGAGGGAAGCCTACGGTAAAGGCCAAATGGGACAATAAAATCGCGATGTATACCGGCGATTTCCTCTATGCGAAAGCGTTGACGCTGGCCACCCGGCTCCCGATTCCGGAGCTGCACCGCATTCTGGCCAAAGCGATGGTGCAGATGTCGATCGGGGAAATGGAGCAGATCCGCGATTTTTTCAACACGGAGCAGTCGGTCCGGCAATATCTGCTGCGCATTCGCCGCAAGACGGCGCTGTTGATCGCGATCAGCTGTCAGCTCGGCGCTTTGGCCTCGGAAGCTTCGTCCCGAATTCATACCCAGCTCTATCGGTACGGGTACAATGTCGGGATGGCTTTTCAAATCCGGGACGATCTGCTGGATTTGTGCGGTACGGAAAAAAGCTTGGGCAAACCGCCGGGCAGCGACATGCGGCAAGGGAACATCACTTTGCCGGTCATTTATGCGCTGCAGGACCCGGAGATCCGCGAGCCGCTTCTGGCGGAACTCGAAGTGATCCGGTCGAACGGAATGGAGGCGGATGCCGGCCGGGCGATCGGGATGATCCTGTCGAGTCCGGGCATCCGTCGGGCGGAAGAACTGGCGGACCGGTTTATCGGAAAAGCTCTCGACGCCTTGGAAGGGCTTCCGGAAAGCAAATCCAAAACCCATCTCAAAGAGATAGCCCTCTTTGTAAATAAACGCTCCTATTGAGAATCAAGCTTACCAGCACCCCGTTTTTTTGGTAGAATGGTAATAAACTCACCTGTTGAGCCAGATTTTTCATGGATTACCAAGTTGTCGATATCGGGAGGAGAAGCATGGAACGTACTTTTTTGATGGTTAAACCGGACGGCGTTCAGAGAGGTTTGATCGGGCGCATTATCAGCCGTTTTGAGGACAAAGGCTTTAAGCTGGTTGCCGGAAAGTTTGTTCAGGTTACCCCGGAGCAAGCGAAAAGGCATTATGCGGAGCATGAAGGAAAGCCATTCTTTGACAGTCTTGTGAGCTTCATCACCTCCGGGCCGGTGTTTGCCATGGTCTGGGAAGGGGATGACATCGTGGCGTTATCCCGTGCGGTCATCGGGAAGACCAAAGTCACGGAGGCGGCGCCAGGCACGATTCGCGGAGACTTTGCGGCCCATACCCCTTACAATTTGATTCACGGTTCGGACGGCCCCGAAAGCGCGGAGCGGGAGATCGCGAACTTCTTTGAGCCTCACGAAATCGTAGCCTATTCGAAGACGATTACGCCATGGATTTAATCTCGGCAAAAACGCCCATGGGCCAAGAGGAATCGGGCGTTCCGGATCCCGATTACACCGCGTTCATCCTTCATATCAAGAAAAGTACGGGGATCGACCTGGCCCAATATAAAGAAGCGCAGATGAAGCGCCGCTTGACGACCCTCCGCAACAAGAACGGATTTTCATCCTTCGATGCTTTTTATCATGCCATGATGGCAAACAAAACGCTATTCTACGAATTTCTGGACAAGATGACGATTAATGTCTCCGAATTCTGGCGCAATCCGAATCGTTGGGAAGTGTTAAGGGATGTCGTCCTTCCCGGACTTACCGCCGGCAAATCCAAGCTTCGCGTTTGGAGCGCGGCTTGTTCCACCGGTGAGGAGCCGTATACACTCTCCATGATTTTGGCGGATCAAGGGCTGTTGACGAGTACATACTTGCTGGCGAGCGATATCGATGAGGGTGCGCTGGCCAAGGCTGCGGAAGGTCTGTATCTGGAGCGGTCGCTCAAGGACGTTCCGCCGGAGGTGGCGAAACGTTACTTTACTCCCGAAGGGGCCATGTACCGTTTTGACCCCAAACTCAAAAAAGCGGTTACCTTCAAGAAGCAGAATCTGCTGCTCGATCCGTTCGAGGATAATTTCGATTTGATCGTTTGCCGTAACGTCATGATTTATTTTACCGAGGAAGCGAAGCACGGGCTTTATCATAAATTCGCTCAAGCGCTGCGTCCGGGCGGTATTCTGTTCGTCGGCAGCACGGAACAGATCTTTTCACCGTCCCAGTACGGGTTGGAATCGGCGGAAACGTTTTTTTACAGAAAAAAGGCGTGAAATTCGGTATAAACCTTCGGCACTTTCCCCATAATGACTGACAACAGGGTTTAGGGAGGTCGCTGAATGGATAAAAGAAAGGTCATCGACGCCTATCGCCGAGGCTTCCTTACACCGCAGGAATGCGCCCAGGTTCTTGGCGTGGAGAAGGGCCAGTTGATGCGTCTGCTGGAGCAGCCCGGGGGCACCGGAACGGAGAAACGGCATTTGGATAACCAGCCGGCCTCGGGAAACTAATAGCGCGGAAATAAACCGATCCACAACCCAAATCGAAGTTTAAATCAAACGTGCGTTTTTTCGCGTTCAGCGGAGGGGCGCGCGTTTTTTTCATGAAGGGGGATGTGCCCCGATTAAATGAAAAACGGAAGCAAAAATAATCCGGTAATAAAGCGAAGTGGTACGCGTTGCCGGAAAAAGCGTCGGCGTGGAAAAAAGCCTGGGAAGAATCCAAATTGTCTATAAGTCGACGCATTGGCGGGCATTCCGTTCATATGACCGATCATTTCGTTTGAAGGAATTGCAAGAGTAATGTAGTCTTGGTCAACATGTGCAATAAACCCATCGTGAGACTGGCCGTCAGAAGTGGTTATACCAACATATTTATTCATACAGCTCATTGCGACTTGTTGATAATGGGTGTCCATGGATAACGATAACCTCCTAAAATCAAAATATACTCGACAATAGTCTATGGACTACAACCTACTTTGATCGCGGCATCTGCCTATAGGTCAAAAAATTTCATAGCGTTGACGGGGGGATGATCCATGCGTTTGGGGGGGACAATTAAAAATCCAGAAAAAATACGGACGTGACAAGACATTAGTACTAATATTATAATGAGCAAAGAAATCATCGGATTTTAGCTCTTTACAGTTTAACAGTTTAAAGGGGGAACGCATCATGACATTACGTTACTTGACTGCCGGGGAAACGCACGGTCCCCAGCTTACGGCGATTATTGAAGGTTTGCCCAGCAATTTGAAGCTGGATTTCGAGAAGCTTAATTTTGAACTGGCCCGCCGCCAGAAGGGATACGGACGAGGGCGTCGGATGCAAATCGAGAAGGACACGGCGCAAATTGTCGGCGGCGTACGTCACGGAAATACGACCGGCGCGCCGGTGGCGCTGGTTGTCGCCAACAATGACTGGACGCATTGGCGGAACATTATGAATATCGAGCCCATCGAAGGAACGGATGAGGAGAAGCGCCGGGTTCACCGGCCGCGCCCGGGTCATGCGGATCTGAACGGCGGATTGAAATATAACCTCAAAGATTTACGCAACGTGCTGGAACGCTCCAGCGCTCGGGAAACGGCGATTCGCGTCGCCGTCGGTGCGGTGGCGAAGCAGCTTCTGGAGAAATTCGGCATCCGTATCGCCGGTCAGGTGATCCGGATCGGGGAAATCGAAGCCCCTCCGCATAATCTGTCTTTGGAAGAGATGGCCCGCCTTACGGAAGAGTCCTCCGTCCGGGTGGTCGATCCGGAAACGGAGAAGAAGATGGAGGCCTACATCGACAAAATCAAGGAAGAAGGCGACTCCATCGGCGGCATCGTGGAATGCATCGTCGAAGGCGTGCCGGTGGGATTGGGCAGCCATGTGCAGTACGACCGCAAGCTGGACGGCAGAATCGCCCAGGCGGTAATGTCGATCAACGCTTTTAAGGGCGTTGAGATCGGAATCGGTTTTGAAGCCGGAAAATTACCGGGCTCGAAGGTCCATGACGAGATTCTGTACAGCGAGGAACGGGGCTATTACCGGGCGACGAATCGCCTGGGAGGCTTTGAGGGCGGTATGACCAACGGCATGCCGATCGTGGTGCGCGGTGTGATGAAACCGATCCCGACCTTGTACAAGCCGCTCCAAAGCGTGGATATCGATACGAAAGAACCTTTCACGGCTCAAGTGGAACGTTCCGACGCCTGCGCGGTTCCGGCGGCGAGCGTCGTTCTGGAGCATGTGGTGGCTTGGGAAGTGGCCAAGGCGTTCCTGGAGAAATTCGGCGGCGATTCCATCGAGGAAATCGAACGCAATGTGCAGAGCTACAAGGCTCAGTTGGAGAGCTACTGATGCGTACGCTACAAGTGGATTTGGGGGACCGGTCCTATCCGATATATATCGGCAGCGGCCTGCTAAACGAAGCGGGCCTGATCTTCGCCAAGCATCAATTGAGCAAGAAAAGCCCGGTCCTGATCGTTACGGACGACCATGTAGCCCCGCTTTATTTGAAGCGGGTGGAAGAGAACCTGCAAGCCGAAGGCTACCGGACCGTCAGCAAAGTCGTTAAGGCCGGAGAGAAGGCAAAATCCCTGGACGTATTCCATGATGTGATGACGGCCGCCATCGAAGGCGGCCTGGACCGGCGCTCCGCCGTTGTCGCGCTAGGCGGCGGCGTGGTCGGCGATCTGGCGGGATTCGTGGCCGCGACTTATATGCGCGGCGTGCCGTTCGTCCAGATGCCGACGACCATTTTGGCGCACGACAGCAGCGTGGGCGGCAAGGTGGCGATCAACCATCCGCTCGCGAAGAACATGATCGGCGCCTTCCACCAGCCGGAACTCGTCCTGTACGACGTCGATACCCTTCGGACGCTGCCCGAACGTGAAATCCGGGCCGGGCTGTCCGAGATGGTCAAGCACGGTCTGATCTGGGACGCCGAGTTCGCGGCATGGTGCGGGGAGAATACCGACCGACTGCTCGCGCTCGATCCCGAGACATTGAGCTACGGTCTCACGATGGGCTGCTCGATCAAGGCGCAAGTCGTGTCCCAGGACGAGCGGGAGCTGGGATTGCGGGCGATTTTGAATTTGGGTCATACGATCGGTCACGCGCTTGAAGCGATCGGCGGGTATGGCGAATTTTTGCACGGGGAAGCGATCTCCATAGGAATGGCGGCTTCGGCGCTGATCGCCGTCAACCGCGGCGCCGACCGGGCGTTGTACGCGGAGACTGTCCGATTGCTTGGCGGCTTCGGGCTGCCGACGGTCATGCCGGAGCATCTGGATGAAGAACGCATTATCGGCGCGATGATGCATGACAAGAAGTTCAAGGAGCAGCAGCTCGTTTTTGTGCTTCCGGTTGCGATCGGCCAAGTGGAAATCGTATCGGATGTGAAGGTGGAGGAGGTCCGCCGGGTCATTCGGGAATTAAAAAAGGAGGGGCCTCATGTATAACCGGGGAATTCGCGGAGCCACAACGGTAAACCGCAACGAAGAGAAAGAGATTCTGGATGCGACGGCCGAACTTCTTCAGGAAGTCGTTCGACGGAACGAAATCGTACCGGAGGATATTTGCAGCGTTTGGATCACCGTCACGCCCGATCTGGACGCCACTTTTCCGGCTAAAGCCATCCGGGATTTAAACGGCTGGGATATGGTGCCCTTGATGTGTTCGACGGAAATTCCGGTGAAGGGCGGGCTGCCGAAATGCATCCGCCTGCTCCTGCATGTAAACACGACCAAAGGGCAGCGGGAAATGAAGCACATTTACATGAACGAGGCGCAAAGCTTGCGCCCCGATCTGAGCGGATCGGAGTCCTAAGACGGGCTTTCGCGAAATAGAAGTTGCAAGACGGACGTTGTTGCGTTATATTATTTTTAAGATTTTCACGAAAGCGTCGTGAAGAGAAGAGATCATCCTTTCGGATGAAGAGAAGAGCAGTTTGAGACGAAGATTGCAATATGTTTAGAGTTGAGTAGAGCTGAGCTGAGATGAGCAGAGACGAGTTGAGTTTGGAGCGAGGAATTGCTTCGATGTGATCAGAGTATGATGGCGATAGGGATAAGGCGCTCGTAAACACCACGAAAGTCCACAGCGGACACCGGGGTTGCGTTCGGTTTATTTCGCATGAGCCAGTCGTGTACCTGAATCATGGGAGCATCCATAATACCGTTCCTACAACTTTACTGCATGGAAGCAAACCTCTACTTAGGTAGAGGTTTTTTTGTTTTTTTAATATATGTTTTTTCATTTTAAAGCCGAAAAGGAAGGGTGCTATTATGACGACTCCCCACGTTGAACAGGTCATCGCCATGGCCAAGGACTACAATTTGATTCCGATCGTTCGGACGCTGCTGGCCGATTTGGAGACACCGATCCGGATATTCCGGCGGTTCGCCCGGCGCGATCGGGCATTTTTACTTGAAAGCGTGGAGGGCGGCATTCAATGGGCCCGCTATTCCTTTATCGGAACCGATCCTTTTCTGATGATCACGGCCAAAAAAGGCGAGATGGTGATGGAGCGGCAAGGAGAAAAACAGATCTTCGCTTCCCGGAGGCCCGTGGATGAGCTGAAGGCGGTGCTCCGCGGTTACCGCAGCCCCAAGCTCCCGGAGATGCCGCCCTTTACCGGGGGGGCGATCGGATTTTTCGGTTATGACCTTTTGCAGTACTATGAAAAGCTTCCGGCCCATCGGGTGGATGATCTCGGGATGCAGGATATGCAGTTTATGTTTTGCGACCAGGTCATCGTCTTCGACCACGTCAAGCAGCGGATCATGCTGGTGGCCAATGTGCATATCCGTGAGGGTGACCGGGACGAGGATATCCGCAAGGCGTACGAGGCGGCGGAAAAGAAGCTGGACGAAGCGGCGGATCTCCTGCAGCAGGAAGGTCCCGGAGAAAACTTCAACCGCACCCCCATTCCAGGGAACGTGGATCTCGGCGATGTGCGCTCCAACCTGACGAAGGAGCAATTTTTGGCCAACGTGGAGAAGGGGAAAGAGTATATCCGAGCGGGCGACATTTTTCAGGTGGTGCTGTCCCAGCGCTTTCACATCGAAACCGAGGTGGACCCGCTTCATGTGTACCGCGTGCTGCGCACGTTGAATCCTTCGCCGTATATGTATTACCTCAAAATGGACGATGAAATCATCGTCGGTACCTCGCCGGAAGCTTTGGTCAAGGTGGAGGGCGACCGAGTGGAGACGAGGCCGATCGCCGGCACCCGGCCGCGAGGCGCGACGGGCGAGGAGGATGACGCTCTGGAAGCGGAGCTGCTGCAAGATGAGAAAGAGCGGGCGGAGCATTTGATGCTGGTGGATTTGGGCCGCAATGATCTAGGCCGCGTTTCGGAATTCGGTACGGTCAAATGCGATTCGTACATGGAAATTGAACGGTACTCCCATGTCATGCATATGGTCTCCAAGGTTTCCGGCAAGCTTGCGGAGGACAAAGATTTCTTCGACGCCTTTCTGTCCTGTCTGCCGGCGGGGACTGTATCCGGTGCGCCCAAACTGCGGGCGATGGAGATCATCGCCGAGCTGGAGAATGAAGCGCGGGGAACTTATGCCGGAGCCATCGGGTATCTGGGCTTTTCCGGGAACATGGACTCCTGCATTACGATTCGGACGATAGTGTTTAAGCAAGGAAAAGCCTACGTTCAGGCGGGCGGGGGCATCGTATGGGATTCCGTACCGGAAAACGAATACCAGGAATCGGTAAACAAGGCCAAGGCGCTGCTGACGGCGATCCGCACGGCGGAGCAGATGTTTCCGTCGCCGGCCCGGAACGACGGCGTGATTAACCAGGATTATCTTTACGAATACACCCCGCGGGGATAAGGAGGAAACAATCATGAACGGAATGATGGACGGGACGCGGAGCGGACAGGAAGCGGTGCAGTACGGGATCGGCCGTCTCATTGAAGGCCGGAATCTGGAGCGTACGGAAGCCCGCGGCATTATGGAGGCGATCATGAAAGGTGAATCGACGCCCGCCCAGATCGGAGGATTGTTGACCGCTCTCCGGATCAAAGGGGAGACGGTCGAGGAGATCACCGGTTTTGCGGAAGCGATGAGAAGCCATGCGAGCCGTTTGCAAACGGAAAGCCGCCAACTATTGGACACGTGCGGCACAGGCGGATCGGGGATTCATAAATTCAACATCTCCACGACCTCGGCGATCGTGGCGGCTTCGGTCTCCGTGCGGGTCGCCAAGCACGGCAACCGTTCGGCTTCGGGGCGTGCGGGCAGCGCGGACGTGCTGGAGTCGCTGGGGGTAAACATTCATTTGAACGCCGAACAGGCCAAGCGGTGCCTGGATGAAATCGGAATCTGCTTCCTGTTCGCGCAGGTTTACCATCCGTCGATGCGCCATGCGGCCGCGCCGCGCAAAGAACTCGGGGTGAGAACTGTCTTCAATATGCTGGGGCCGCTGACGAATCCGGCCGGGGCGGACCGCCAGGTGCTCGGCATCTATGATGCGGGCAAAACCGAGACGATCGCCAAGGTGCTTAACGAATTGGGCTCCAAGCGGGCGTTGGTCGTGACAAGCCGCGAAGGTTTGGATGAGATCAGCATTTCATCGCCGACCAAGGTGTCCGAACTCAAAAACGGCGTGATTACGACCTATGAATTGCGGCCCGAGGATCTGGGCTTAAGAACTTATCCGTTGAACGAAATGATCGGCGGCGATCCGGCGACGAACGCTGAGATTATCCGCCGCGTGCTGGAAGGTGAGAAAGGGGCCTACCGCGACGTTGTACTGGCAAACGCCGGGGCATGTATTTACGTTTCGGGCCTGGCGGACAGTATGGCCGAAGGCGTAAAAATTGCGGCGGAGTCGATTGATTCCGGACGGGCGATGACGAAGTTGGAGCAATTAATTCAGACGACGGGAGAATTGAGCTATGTATCTTGATCGCATTGTAGAGACGAAAAGAAAAGAGGTCGAACGCTTGGCGGCAAGCTTGTCACGGTCCGCGGCGGAGCGGGACATTGCGGCGCTGCCGCCGACCCGGGGCTTTCATGACGCCTTGATGCGGCGGCGGAAGCGGGAGATCGGGTTGATCGCCGAGGTGAAGAAAGCCTCGCCGTCCAAAGGATTGATCCGTCCGGATTTTCACCCGGTCAGCCTGGCCGACGCTTACGTCAGCGCCGGGGCCGACTGCATTTCGGTGCTGACGGACGAAACGTATTTTCAGGGTAGCGCCGCCTATTTGTCCGCCATTCGCGAAGCGGTTGACGTACCGCTGCTCCGCAAGGACTTCATTATCGACGACCGCCAGGTTTACGAAGCGCGGTTAATGGGCGCGGACGCTGTACTGCTGATCGCCGCCATTCTGACGGATGATCAGCTCGCCAGTTATTCCGTCTTGGCGAAGGACCTTGGGCTCGATGTCCTGCTGGAGGTCCATGATCAAGCGGAGTTGGAACGAGCCCTGGAATTCGGGTCCACCACCCTGATCGGGGTAAATAACCGGAACCTGCGGACCTTCGAAACTTCATTGGAGACCACGGCTTCTCTATCGGAACGCGTACCCGCCAACATTACGCTGATCAGCGAAAGCGGAATTCGAACCCGGGAGGATATCGCTTATTTGTCGGGAGCCGGGGCACGCGGCGTGCTGATCGGTGAAACTTTTATGCGGCGGGAACGAGTGGACGAAGCGGTGTTCGAATTGTTGGGCCCGCTTGGCGGGACCTTGTCGGGTTCGCCCCGCACCGAAGGGAGCAGGATCTGAAATGGGACACACGGCCGTAAAAATTTGTGGACTTCAAAGCGTTGAAGTGCTAAAATCTATGATAAACTTGCCGGTGGATTTCATCGGCTACGTATTTGCGGAGAGCCGCAGAAAGGTCAGTCCGGCCAAGGCCGCCGAGTTGACCGCTGCGCTGAACAGCCTCGGGAACGGCAAGGTTCCGGAGACCGTTGGCGTATTTGTCAATCCGACGCTGGAGGAGCTTGAAGAAGTATTGTCCGAAGCCCGTTTGGATGTGGTTCAGCTGCATGGAACGGAAGCTCCGGAGTTTTGCGGGGAAGTCAAACGGCGTTTTGGCGTAAAGGTGTTCAAAGCGTTTTCCGTCAAACCGGACGGGATTCTGCACGGAGAACTTTCTTTGGAAGCCTATGAAGGCGTTATCGACGGAATTTTACTGGATACTTACGACCCCCGTTATGGGGGCGGTTCGGGGACGGCTTTCGCTTGGGAGTATGCCGCCTATTACCGGGATTGGGCGAGAGAACGCGGGATCTTGTTCCTGGCGGCCGGAGGTTTGCACCCGGAGAATGTCCGGGACGCTATTGCGGAAATGGAGCCCGACGGCGTTGACGTCTCCAGCGGGGTAGAAAGCGAAGGCGTCAAAGACCCCGTGAAAATCGCGGCATTTGTGGAAAGGGTGAAGGGGAACATGACGCAAGAGAATAAGCAGGTACCGGATGAGCACGGCCGCTTCGGTCCTTTCGGCGGCCGTTATGTGCCGGAAACGCTGATGAACGCCTTGATCGAACTCGAGGAATCCTACCGCAAATTTCAGGACGATCCTGAATTTCGGGAGGAGATCGCCTATTTGCTTAAACAATATTCCGGCAGAGAAACGCCGCTGTATTACGCGGAGCGGCTGTCCGAGCATTTGGGCGGGGCCAAGATTTACCTGAAGCGCGAGGATCTGAACCATACGGGGGCGCACAAAATCAACAATGCGATCGGGCAGGGGATTTTGGCCAAACGCATGGGCAAGCGAAAGGTGATTGCCGAAACCGGTGCCGGTCAGCACGGGGTGGCGACAGCCACGGTAGCCGCGCTGCTTGGCCTTGAGTGCAAGGTGTTTATGGGCGAGGAGGATACGAAGCGTCAGCAGCTGAACGTATTCCGGATGAAGCTGCTCGGCGCCGAGGTCGTTCCGGTTCTTTCCGGTACGCGGACGCTGAAGGACGCTTGCAATGAGGCGCTCCGCTATTGGGTTAGCCATGTTCAGGATACATTTTATATTCTCGGCTCCGCGACGGGACCTCATCCTTACCCGATGATGGTCCGCAATTTCCAGCGGATCATCGGCGATGAAACACGCCGGCAAATCCTCGAGACGGAAGGGCGGCTGCCCGATATGCTGATCGCCGCCGTCGGCGGCGGCAGCAACGCGATCGGGATGTTCTATCCTTTCGTGGGGGATGAAAGCGTGAAGCTTGTCGGTGTGGAAGCGGCGGGCAGAGGCGTTGACACGGAGTTCCACGCGGCCACGATGACCAAGGGCACGAAGGGCGTATTCCAGGGAAGCATGAGCTATTTGCTGCAGGACGCCTTCGGTCAGGTTCTGCCCGCGCATTCCATTTCGGCAGGGTTAGACTATCCGGGGATCGGGCCGGAGCATTCGTATCTCAAGGATATCGAGCGCGCGCAATATTATCCGATTACCGACAGGGAAGCGCTCGACGCGCTGCAGCTCTTAAGCCGGCTGGAGGGGATCATTCCCGCCTTGGAATCCGCGCATGCGGTGGCGCAGGCGGTTAAACTGGCGCCGGGCATGAGCCGGGACGAGATCGTCGTCATCTGCCTCTCCGGCCGCGGAGACAAGGATGTCGAGTCGATCATGGCGTACACGGAAGGAGGGGCCGAGCTATGAGCGGCGCTACAACGGTCAATCTGATGGATAAGACATTCGCCGACCTAAAGGCCGCCGGGAAAACCGCGCTTATCCCGTTTATAACGGTGGGCGATCCCGATCCCGACACCACGGTCGATATTATCGTTGAACTGGAGCGGGCGGGAGCCGATATATTGGAGCTCGGCGTTCCGTATTCCGATCCGCTGGCCGACGGCCCCGTGATCCAGCGGGCTTCGGAGCGGGCGCTGGTCCGCCGGATTACGGTGGAGACCTGCATCGACACGGCGCGCAAAGCCAGGGAGCGCGGCGTCAAGATGCCGTTCGTTCTTTTCACGTATTACAATCCGGTGCTTCAGACAGGTTTGGAGCGGTTCTTCCCGCTGCTGCAGGAAGCCGGAATCAGCGGCGTTATTATTCCCGATCTTCCTTATGAGGAGGCCGAAGAGGCCTTGAAGCTGGCCGACGCGGCCGGCGTTCAGCTTGTCCCGCTGGTCGCTCCGACATCGGAAAGCCGGATCGCGAAGATTTTGTTCCGGGCCAGAGGTTTTATTTACTGTGTATCCTCGCTCGGCGTTACCGGAGAGCGGAGCACTTTTCACCGGCAGGTGGACGAATTTATCGCTTCGGTCAAAGCGCAGACCGATTTGCCGGTCGCCGTCGGCTTCGGGATCTCCAATCGCGAACAGGTGCTTCGTTTCTCGGAACTCTGCGATGGGGTCGTCGTCGGAAGCGCCATCGTCCGCAAGATCGAAGAGAGCTTGCCTCTTCTGAAAAATGAGGCCACCCGAGAACAGGGCTTGTTGCAAATCCGCGACTTTGTGGCACAATTAAACATAAAAGACTAGCGAAATGGGTGCTGTACCCGATTTTGCCTGAGAGAGGAAGGTATTACATGCAGCCAAAACCGAACATCGTGGACTTACCGGTGTACCAGCCGGGCAAACCGATTGAAGAAGTAAAGCGTGAGCTGGGTTTGACGGAAGTGATCAAGCTCGCATCGAACGAGAATCCCTTCGGCTGCTCGCCGCGCGTCCGCCAGGCGATCGAAGCGGAGCTGTCCCAAATCAGCCTTTACCCGGACGGCAGCGCCGCCGAATTGAGAGAGGCTTTGGCGGCTTATCACGGAGTGGACCGGGATCAGCTGATCTTCGGATGCGGGTCCGATGAAATTATCGCGCTGATTACCCGCGCTTTTATCGTGCGGGGCGATGAGACCGTCATGGCGGATCAGACGTTTTCGGTGTACAAGACGAACGCCGATATCGAAGGAGCGGTCAGCATCGAAGTGCCGTTGAAGGATGGCGCTCATGATCTGGAAGGCATGTTGGATAAAATCGGCGATAAGACGAAAATTGTCTGGGTCTGCAATCCGAACAATCCGACGGGAACGATCGTTTCCAATGACGCTTTAATCTCCTTCCTGGACCGGGTTCCGGGACATGTGCTGGTTGTTCTGGATGAAGCTTATGCCGAATATGTCACCGATCCTTCGTATACGAATGGAGTTAAGCTGCTGCCGAAATATCCGAACCTGATCGTGCTCCGGACCTTCTCCAAAATTTACGGGCTGGCCTCGCTGCGGATAGGCTACGGAATCGGGCAGCCGAACGTAGTTAAGTTGATTAATCAGGTTCGCGAACCGTTTAATACGTCCCGGATCGGTCAGGCGGCCGCGCTGGCTTCCCTGGGCGACGACAGCTTTGTCGCAGAATGCCGGAGCAGAAACAGCGAAGGGATTCAATACCTCACCGGGCAATTTGAACGGCTGAATTTGTCCCATTTTCCGGCACACGGCAATTTCATCATGGTGGATGTCAAAATGCCGGCGACGGAGATGTTCCAATCGCTGCTGAAGCTGGGCATTATCGTTCGCGCCGGGTTCGGGAAATATCCGGAGCATATTCGGGTTACGGTGGGATCCTCCGAACAGAACGCCAAATTTATCGCAGCTTTGGAGCGAGTTCTCTCCGCGCAGAAGGCCGGAGTCTAGCGCTTGCCGACTATAAAATCAGAAATCGAGTGAATGCATATGACGATGAAAGTTGCTATCTTCGGCGTTGGCTTAATCGGCGGATCGCTGGGGCTTTGCCTTAAAGGCAAGCCCGGCATCACCGTCGTCGGACACAGCCATCGCCCCGGTTCCCTAAACCGGATGATCGAACGCGGGGTCGTGGATGCCGCTACCCTTTCCATGGAGGAAGCGGCCGCCGACGCCGATTTTATATTTTTATGCGTCCCGGTCGGAAATTTGGAAGAATATCTGGAGAAGCTGTACGCCCTGCCTTTAAAGCCGGGCTGCATCATCACGGATGTCGGCAGTACGAAGGCTTCCGTCACGGAGCGCGCACGGAGCTTGTCCGCTTCGGGCGTATATTTTATCGGTGGACATCCTATGGCGGGATCGGAGCGCTCCGGGGTGGATGCGGCGTCGACTTTGCTGTTCGAAAACGCCTATTACGTCCTGACGCCGTCTCCCGACGTTCCGGAAGAGGCCTACTTGCGGCTGGAACGGTTACTTGCCCATACCCGGGCGCAAATCGTACGCGTCGACGCGGTCATGCACGACCGGATCGTCGGGGCGATTAGCCATCTTCCCCACATTATCGCTGTGGCGCTGGTGAACCAGGTGTGCGATTATAACGCCGATAACGGGCTGTACCGGACGCTGGCCGCCGGGGGATTCCGCGATATTACGCGCATCGCTTCGAGCGATCCCCTGATCTGGAGGGATATTCTCCTCAGCAACCAAGAGGTGCTGCTATCGCTGCTACGGGATTGGAACGAGGAAATCGCCGGCTTTATCCGGCTGCTTGAAGCGCAGGACGGGGACGGGATCAAGCAAGCTTTTGAAAAAGCCAACCAGTTCCGCGGCGAATTGCCGGAACGGCGCAAGGGGGCGATTACATCTTTGTTTGATTTGCACATCGACGTTCCCGATCATCCTGGAATCATCGGACAGATCGCCACCCAGCTCGGCGTCAATCAAATCAATTTGAGTAATATGCAAATTATCGAAAGCCGGGAGGATGTGCCGGGCGTGCTGCGGCTGTCGTTCCGTCAAGAAGCGGAGATGGAACGGGCCAAAGACCATTTGCTTACGCTGGGGTATACGGTTTACGTTTGAAATTTGGAGGGGGAAACCCTCTTCCTAACCGTATCATGTAAACGCTTAAAAAAAGTGTTGACAGAATGAAAACGGATACATATAATAAAAGTACAGTATGGTTTCTCTCCACTCCTATCCAATAACTGTATTGCTCTGAAAATGAGCAATGGGCCGCGATCAGCGGCCTTTTTTTTGTTCTTTTTTAGGGATGGGCGATTTATTTGGCACGAGATTGCGATGTGCTGCAACCTAAAGCCAAGAGCGTTCGTCTATGCATATATATGAAGGATGACGGGTAGCTCGTGGTAAGATTCCCTATTTTTTGTTATCATTTAGGAGAAGCTGTGAAGTTGAAGGCTGATCATGATTTGGGTTAACAATGTTTGAAAGTCCGAATATGCTAAGAGCGGATGATACGGACATTTTACATAGTTACTAAGGGGGTTCCGAAATATGGATCTCGGTTTAAAGGGCAAGAAAGCAATCGTTACGGGGGGCAGCAAAGGGATCGGGTTGGCCACGGCGCTGACGTTGGCTTCCGAAGGGGCCGAGGTGGCGATCGTGGCGAGAGATCCGGAAGGGCTGAAAAGCGCCGCGCAATTGATCAAGGAGCGGACGGGTAAGGTTCCGCTCTGGATATCCGCGGACGTTTCACACAAGCAGGAAGCGGAGAAGGCGGTCGAAACGACCGTGGACGGTCTCGGCGGCCTGGATATCCTGGTCAACAATGCGGGGACCTCGGCGGCCCGGCCTTTCCACGAGGTCGATACGGCGGACTGGACGGCGGATTTGGATCTCAAGCTGTTTGCGGCCGTCCATTTTTCCAAGTTTGCCCTGCCTTACCTTCGCCAAGCCCAGGGGGGCGGTGCGATTGTTAATGTCACTTCCGTCGGCGGAAAGTCGCCGGGCGCGTCGTCCCTGCCGACCTCGGTAAGCCGTGCGGCCGGTTTGGCTTTGACCAAAGCGATGAGCAAGGATCTGGCGGGGGACGGGATACGCGTCAACGCGGTATGCATCGGTCTGATTCACAGCGCGCAAATCGAACGGAAATGGAAGAGCGTTGCGCCCGAGCTGTCGTGGGAGGAATTTGCGCGCGATCCGAGGCACGGAATTCCGCTCGGCCGGATCGGGGAAGCCCAGGAAGCTGCCAATGCCATCGCCTTTCTGGTTTCGCAGGCGGCCTCGTATATTACCGGTACCGCGGTCAATATCGACGGAGGGCTTTCGGCCGCTCTTTAAAGCGAATGCGAATCAAGGCGGAAGCTTCTTTGGATTCGGGAAGGTCATGAGTTTTTTTAATTTTTCCAGATTTCATGATATACTAGTCGTTGATTGTTAAAAAGTAATGGCGTTTTGATTATAACTTTGTCGTGACTCTTGAATTTATTGAATTTGTTACATAAGCAGCGCAACTTTTTTCTTTCCGTTCGGTAATAATGTGTGTAGGATCGAACGGGGAAAGCGTATGGATGGGCGAGGAGGATCGCACTCAGATGACGGATTCCCAAATGATTCGTGAAATTAAGGAAGGCAATACGGAGCTGTACTCGGAGTTGATGAGACGCTACCAGCGTAAAATATTGGCCTTTGTCTACCACATGTTGAAGAGCGCCCACCTGGAGCTGCTCGCAGAAGATATATGCTCGGAAACGTTCTATAAAGCATTTCGCAGCTTGCATTCCTTTCGGGAAGTGGATGCTTCCTTTTCGACCTGGCTTTATACCATTGCCAGAAATACGGTGCTCAGCGAGCTGCGCAAGCAGCGTGGCGCCAATGTTCCTTTGGAAGAGAGCGGAATCGTCCCGGTTGCGCCGGGCGATGTTGTGCCGGAGCAGGCCGTTCTCCGGAGCGAGAAGGTCGGCAAGGTCCGCGAAGCGATTAACAATCTTCCGGAGAAACAGCGTTCCGCTTTAATTTTGCGCGAATACGACCAGTTGGACTATCAGGAAATCGCGACGATTCTCGGACAGAGCGTAAGCGCGGTGAAATCCCTTTTGTTCCGGGCGCGGAGTAGCGTAAAGAGTCAGCTTGAACCCTACTTTTACGAACCGATTTACGAGCATTACGAGGGGATGAAAAGCAGATGAATTGTAAAGAGGCCCAAGAATTGTTCGGTGTGATGCCCGATTTGCCGGAGCATCATCCACAGCGCAAAATGCTGGAATGGCATATTTTGGGCTGCGAGTCCTGCGCGGCAGAATATCAGATTTGGACAGAAAGCCTAGACGCCGTTCAGGCCCTGCCTATCGAAGTCAGCGAGGAAGAAGCGGAGGCCGTCAACCGCCGGGTAATGGACCGTATCTATGCGGAGTCGCCTTGGCTTGCGCCCGACATCCGGGATAAAGACTATTCCCGGCGGATCCGCCGCCGCGTAACCCTTTGGTCGGCTTGTTTTCTGGCCGTCTTCCTTGTGAGTACCTTATTGTTCTTTATCGGCGGTACCATGGAGAAGAAGGAAGCCAACAAACCGGCTACCGGCATCGTCCCTGCGGCCGTGGTCACAACGGATACGGAAATTCCGGAGGATTTCACCTTTGAGCTGCCCAGCGTCTCCCGCGGGGTTGTCGAACCGTTTGTCGTTCAACTGGGACCGGCTTATCCGCAATACTGGATGCTGCTGTCCATGGCCGGAATGGTGCTTGCCCTGGTGTCCTGGAAGGGAATCAGGCGGTCCCGAAGATGACCGTTTTCAACTAACGCTTCTTCCGAATTTTTAATCGGATGAGGCGTTTTGTTGTTTGAATGATATAATATGATATACACTAGATCATTACTGACCAAGGAGGGGGAACCATGCTAGTTGGATTGATCCGCCACGGACTTACGGATTGGAACGCGGCAGGGAGAATTCAGGGGCAGAGCGATATCCCGCTGAACGATGAGGGGCGGAGACAAGCGGTCCGGTTGGCTGAGCGTTTGAAGGAGGACAAAGGAATCCGGTGGGATTTCGTCATTACGAGCGGGCTTAAGCGAGCCGAAGAAACGGGCGAGATTATCGCCAATCGCCTGGGTATACCCCTTTATGAACCCGATCCGCGGATCATGGAAAGGTCATTCGGGCAAGCGGAGGGGTTGACCGCCTTGGAGCGAGAGTCTAAATGGGGCAAGGACTGGGATCTTCAGGAGCTGGGCCAGGAGAAAATCGAGGCGATTCGGCAGCGTGCGCTCTCGTTCTTAAGCGAACTCGGGGAACGTTACGGAGATCAAAATGTGCTTGTGGTCAGTCATGGCGGGCTGCTCGCCCAATTGTTCGCGGCGTTGTATCAGGACCAATGTACGGAAAGAATCGGCAACTTATCGTTGACCATCCTGGAAAAGAACGAAACGAGTTGGGATTTGCGTCTCTATAATTGCCTCCGGCATTTGGAAGAGATCATAGAGGAAATGAAATAGGTCATATCGGGCAATCCGGAAGATTCCGGGTTGCTTTTTTTTATCCTCTACGGAATAAATGTTGAAAAAAATCCCATAATGGTAGTAAAACGGCGAGGCGGTATGATATGAATCTGGCGGATATGCTTACTTATGCCGACATCGGACAGCTTAGCAGAATAGCAGACCATTACCATTGCGAATGCAACGGGAATTCCAAACACGAATTAATTCAATCGATCCTGCAAACGATCGGACGAAAGGAATTTATCGAATCCCATGTGGAAGGGATGAGTTTGGAAGATTTGCGCTTTCTGAACGGCCTGATCTTTGAAGGACGCCGTCAGTTCAGTTTGGAAGAATTGATCGCCTGCGCCCAGCAGTCGCGTTATACGGAGGACGCCAGAGAAAGGGAAACTCCGCGGGATGTGATCGCCCGGTTCAGACAACGGGGATGGCTGTTCCCGGGAATGACCCACAACACGAAGTATTTGTTTGAGGTTCCGGAGGATTTGAAGCGCCGTTTCCGAGAAGCGCTGGAGCGCCGTTTCAAGTCCGGAGTCGTGACCCGCTCCGAAGATCCGGCCATGTACCGGGAGGAACCCGATCTACTCTCCGAAGATCTGATTCTGTTTCTGCGCTATGTGGAGAAACAGGAAATCCCTCTGAACAGCGAGGGGGTCATGTATCGCCGGAACCAGCAGCAGATTCTGGAGAGCTTTCATATTTCGGAACCGCTGGTCGGCAAGGGATGGCGATTCGGTTACGGTCGGCGTTTCAAAGATTACCCGAGCCGGTTTGCGTTGTTGTATGATTACGCCTGCCATGCCAAATGGATCCGCGAAGACGGGGACCGCCTCCGATTGACGCCCGCGGGGGAGGCGTTTTTGGCCGAAGAAACACGGGAACCGATGATACAGTTCGTCACGTTTTGGTTAAGACTTTATAAAGGGCCGATCCCTAACTTACTCTCTTTGGTCTACTGGATCGAAAGGTGCAGCAGAGAGTGGGTTACCGCATCCTCGCTGTATGACAGAATGTCGTCCCTGATTAAACCCTTTTACTACGATTCGCCCGAGTCCATCTTTGAGGAACGCATTCTCCGGATGATGCTTCACTTGGGGATGGTGCGAATCGGTGACGACGGCCGGGGGGAAAGGTACGTGCAGACGACTCCTTTTGGGAAATCTGCAGTACATCGGCTTCATAAAGGCTGATCATCGTCCCAGACCAGGATCGGTTGGCCACATGGTTTTTGGTCCACGTCTGTACTTTAGGCCAAGGCACATTAATCGGTATGGGGGCTATCGTCTTAAACGGAGCCGAGATCGGTGAATATGCTTTAGTAGGAGCAGGTTACTTCGATACGGAAAACAAAAAATCCACCCTATACTCTTTCCCCGGGACTTCCGGGAAGGAATATAGGATCACTAAACAGTAGGTTGGAGGTGCATCCTATGGATCAGATGAAGGTTACTTATGAAGCGATGCTCAGTTTAGCGGCGGAAATGGTTTGGGACGAGGCGTTACGCAAACATCGGTCGGAGCAGATTTACACTGAGATCGACAACGCTCTGGCGCAAGGCGATGAGGTGGCCTTCCGGCTTCTGACGGATGAACTGAAGACATTGGAGAAATAAAAGAAATGCCCGCGGGCATTTCTTTTTCATTGCTGCCGAAATGGTCAAGTCCGACTCTTTTCTATATTATAATGGGAGCAGAGAGAAAGGGGCGAATGCAATGAAGTTTAGTGAAATCGAACCGGGGACATGGGAGGAATTGCGTCCCTACTTGGACACCTGCCTGATTCCGGTCACGGGGCTGACGGGGACGGAACAGCCGTACGAAGTGGTGGAAGCTTTGGAGAAGTTGCGGGATGTCATGGATTGGGTGGAGGTCCCTTTTCACGGAAGAGTGGTGACATATCCCTCGTTCCAATATGGCGAAGGGGAAATGATGCCTCATATCAATGAAGTATGCCGTCGTCTGAAACGGTCCGGGTTTGCCTATGCGATCGTCATATCAGACCGGTTGGAATTGCGCCGGGAGCAACTGCCCGATGCGGATTTGTTAATCACCCCGGCGCTGTTTCTCCCTACGGAAGGCAAATTGTCGAAGCAGAGAGTGATGGAGGAGGTTCAGCTGCTTTGGCAAGAAGGAAGCAAGTGATGAATGTGACAAATTATCGACATTTCCAAAGCGATACCAATTTGGTCGGCGGAAAAAATGTGTCTAATTCTTGACGCTCTTGGAAGCCTAATATATTATTAATATGTCTTACACAACGATGTGATAATTGTCATTGAAACGGAGAGAGAATTGGTAGGCAAAGGGGGTTGAAGACTGTATGAGCAATCAGCACGAAGAGCATGAAGCATCGCATAAACCGCCCATTCGTAAGGAAATGTCACGGCGGCAGTTTCTTACATATACATTGGGAGGCGCAACCGCCTTTATGGCAGCAGGTGTGACGCTTCCGATGGTTCGATTTGCCGTGGATCCGATTCTGCAAAAGAAAGGTGAAGGCGCGTTTGTTAAAGTGGTAGAGGTCAGCAAAATCACGAACGAGCCTCAGGAATTTACCTTCGAACTGAAGCAGCAGGACGGCTGGTACCTTAGTACCGCGAATTTGACGGCCTGGATCCGTAAAGACGAGAGCGGAAAAATTTATGCGCTTTCACCGATCTGTAAGCACTTGGGCTGTACGATCGGCTGGAACACCAATGCGAATTTTCCGGACCAATATCATTGCCCTTGTCATGGAGCGCACTACACCAAGGAAGGCAAGCAGCTTGCCGTTGCGTCGAAGCCGCTTGATGAATACAAGGTGATGATCAAGGACGATTGGGTTTATTTGGGTGAGATTATCCCGAATACGATCGTGAAATAAGGAGGCGTAGATTCAGATGTTTAAAAATGTTTACAACTGGATTGACGAACGTCTAGATATCACGCCGATCTGGAGAGATGTTGCGGACCATGAAGTTCCGGAGCACGTAAACCCGGCGCACCATTTCTCGGCATTTGTCTACTGCTTCGGCGGCTTGACGTTTTTTATTACCGTGATCCAGATTTTATCGGGCATGTTTCTGACGATGTATTACGTTCCCGATATCATCAACGCCTACAACAGCGTTGAATTTTTGCAGACCCAGGTCGCTTTCGGGCAAATTGTCCGGGGGATGCATCACTGGGGCGCGAGCCTTGTCATCGTCATGATGTTCCTGCATACGCTCCGCGTATTCTTCACCGGTTCTTACAAAGCGCCGCGTGAGATGAACTGGGTAGTCGGCATGCTGATTTTCTTCGTGATGATTGGACTCGGTTTGACGGGCTATCTGCTTCCTTGGGATAACAAAGCCTACTTTGCAACGAAGGTAACGTTGGAAATCGCAAACTCGGTTCCCGTGCTTGGACCGGTCATCAAGGAACTGCTGCAAGGCGGTACGATCGTCGGCGCCGAGACGCTTACCCGTTTCTTCGCGATTCACGTGTTCTTCCTTCCGGCGGTGCTGCTGATCCTTCTGGTGGGACACTTCATTATGATCCGCAGACAGGGGATTTCGGGCCCGTTGTAAAATCGAACAAAAGGGTTTGCCTTTACAGGCAAACACCATAATTTTGAGAAGGGAGGCAATCATATGGCCCATGGTGACAAATCGAAACAGGAAAAAGTCGTATTTGTCGGCGAT
The DNA here is from genome assembly GCF_020179875.1 of Paenibacillus sp. alder61. Lineage (NCBI taxonomy): Bacteria > Bacillati > Bacillota > Bacilli > Caryophanales > Paenibacillaceae > Paenibacillus > Paenibacillus sp. alder61. The sequence goes on along the minus strand of NZ_JAIUDG010000015.1, from coordinate 53,602 downwards.
TCTCGCGTACGCAAAGGGAACGGCTTCATCACACCTCCCGACTATACGGCGTATCCGGGGAAATCGGAGGCTTTTATTCCGAACTTCCTGCTCAAGGAGTGGATGGTGGGCGTCGTCGTCCTCGTCGGTTTTCTGGTGCTGACGATTTCGGAGCCGGCTCCGCTCGGATTCCCGGCAAATCCCAGCGCATCGGTTATCCCGATGCCTGACTGGTACTTCCTGTTTCTGTACCAATATTTGAAATATCCTTACGCTTCCGGTGATTACGTGGTTCTCGGCACGTTGGGAATCCCGACCGTTGCTTTCGGGGCATTGCTGCTGGCTCCGTTTCTGGACCGCGGCAAGGAGCGGCGTTTTTACAAGCGGCCGATCGCTTCGGCACTGATGTTCCTTTCCCTGGCTTCGCTGGTGTACCTTACGAACTTCGCTTGGACGCACTATAAGCATGAACTGGAAGCTACCGGTACGCAGCCGGAGCATATCCAGCGCGAGGAGAAGGCGCGGGAAAACCGCGAAAAGGGCTTGCCGACTTCAAGCGGGATCAAGCCCAAAGATGTCGCGATTGTCGATAAGGACGATCCGGCAATGGAGACCTACAAAAAGGCGACCTGCGTATCCTGTCATGGCGCCGACTTGAAAGGGGCCAGCGGTCCCGCTCTGCGCGGTGTTGGCGACAAGCACGATAAGGACGCGATCCTTTCCATTATTAAAGAAGGCTATAACGGAAAGATGCCGCCGATGTATGATACGGCGATCAGCGCCGGCCTGACGGACCAAGATATCGACCATTTGGCCGAATGGCTTGCGAAACAAAAAACGGAACAGTAAAATAGCATTAAAAGAAAACCTGATCGTTTCGGCGGTCAGGTTTTTTAGTATCATCGGATCATAAGCCAAATTTGAGGAAATGAGGTCAGTTTTTTGAAATTGTCTTTTTTCTGGAGCCGGGCACTGCTCTCCTCACGACTGCTGCTCTGGCCGCTATTCATTTGCAACTTGCTGGGAACGGTCTACGGATACATATGGTACGATGCGCAGCTTCGGGAAACCTGGCTTACCCATCCGCATTGGCGGATTATTTTTGTGCCCGACAGCCCTACGGCCAGTCTTTTTTTCACGTTATCGCTTCTGTTTTTGTTATTCCCGAAACGATTGGGCCGATTTGGCGGAGTACGCAGGCTGCTTGAGGGACTGGCTGTCGTCACCAGCGTGAAATACGGGGTTTGGGCGGTCAGCATGATCTTTGCCGGAGCGTATCAGGGGGGCGACCTCGGGTGGCAGGATTGGATGCTGGTGGGCTCCCACTTGGCGATGGCGGTGGAGGCCTTGCTGTATGTCCGGTTATTCCGGTTCGGGACGGGTATGCTGATCGCGGCCGGTTGTTGGACATTGTTGAACGATACGGTCGATTACACTTACGAAGTATATCCTTGGCTTCCAAGGACCTTATGGGATGATGTTTCTTCCGTAATGGTATTTACGTTTTGTCTTACATTGGCCAGCGTGGCCGCCGGATGGCTGGCGCTCAAGGGGGCGGGCCGAACGAAAGCCGAGTTCTAACGATGGACAGCCCGCCATACCATGGAGGTAAGGGGGGATTGTCCGTGAAAAGGAGGAAAACCATAGGTTTCATCCTGTTGTTGATGGGGCTGGTCATACTCGTCGGTCTGCCGTCTCCATGGTCCGGAATTGCGAAAGCGGATACCGCTGTGCCGGCGGCTGGCGGATCGGAGAATGGCGGAACGGGGCCGGAAAAGCGCGAGGAGAAGCTTGCCCGGTTCGAGCAGGCGGCGGAGGCCCTGTACAGGAGCATGCAGGAAGGGCATACGCAGAAGGCTTTGGAGGATATGGAAAGGCTGACGGACACGTTGACGGGCCTCTCGTTTAAAGGCCTTACCACGGTAGAAGGAATTCATGCTCTGGCCGAAAGCGTGATGGATGTGCAGCACACCCTCGTCCGTGCGGAGATTTCGCCCGAGGATTGGACATATGTATCGGCGAAGCTCCGGCTGGCGGTCAACAGTCTCATTCATCGCGATAAAGCGCTTTGGCTTCAATATTACAAAGTTATGCGCGAGGAACTGGATAAAATCGAGAGCGGGCGAATTTCGGGCAGCCGGACGGCCGTACGCGAAGCGTTTCTGGCGCTGAAACGGCATTATGATGTGATCCGGCCGGCCGCGGTCATTCGGAGAGAAGCTTGGGAGATCAGCCGGTTCGACTCCTGGATGTCGCATCTGGAAGGACTAAGTGAAGAGGGTGCGCCGAAGGGCGACGCTTTGGGCCGGGCCCTTAAACAGGGGGATAGGTATCTTAAGGAGCTGTTCGGCAAAACGGAAGACCCCGTATTTCTTCCAGTTACCGGATACGGAAAACCGATTTACTGGAGCTTGCTGATCGGCGGATGGATCGTGTTGGCGCTTGCTTACACGGGGCTGCGAAAGTATAGGGCGGATCAAACGGTGATGGCCGCCCATGCGCCGAAAGACCGGGAGGACGGCTACAGGTTTTAAGGCTTGATGAAGCCGTGAGCAAAAAGAAAAGATGCGTGTTGTAACGGAGCCGGGCTCCTTTACAGCACGCATCTTTTTTTGATCGTCAGGGATTCGTGCTAATCCTCCCGGAAGCCTTCGCCATGGACATCGTGAACATCGCTGATAATGATAAACGCCCGAGGGTCGATGGATTTGGCGATTCCATTCAACCTGCGGATTTCCGTGCGGGAAACAACGCAGTAAGCCATATGCTTCGCCTGCTTGGAATAAGCCCCGATCGCGGGGATCAGGGTGACGCCCCGGTCCATCTCTTTTGTGATCGTATCGGCGATTTCCGGCGCTCGGTCGCTTATGATCGTGAACGCCTTGGCCGCGTAGGCCCCTTCCTGGATAAAATCGATGACCCGAGAGGCGATAAAGACCGCGACCAACGTATAAAGGATATTTTCGATCGCCACGTAAAACAGGGAAAGCCCGATGATGATCACATCGATCGTCAGAATGATCTGTCCCATGCTAAACCCGTATTTCTTGCCGAGAATCCGCGCGACAATATCGGAGCCGCCCGTGGTTCCGCCGAACCGGAAGACGATGCCGAGACCGGCCCCGAGCGTTACCCCGGCATATAAAGAGGCCAAGATATAATCGGTGGCGAACGTCTTGATCCAGCCCGATTCCATCATTTTTTCAAAAATCCAGAGAAAGAAAGAGAGCGACCCGATCCCGATGCCTGTATATATGATTTGTCTTCCCCCAAGGATTCTCCACCCGAGAAGAAACAGCGGAATGTTCAGCACCAAGTTGGAAATCGAAGGGGAGATGCCGAACGCATACTTCAGCAAAATCGTTACGCCGGTAACGCCGCCTTCCATGAGTTGATTGGGTATAATGAAATAAAGAAGTCCAAAGGCGTATATGGCGGTCCCCAACAGAATGGGGAGCACGATTTTCATATAGCCTCCCAATTTGCTCGTGCCCATGCGATAATCCCTCACCCATAAATGAAATTTTTTTACGCATTCTTTCTTAGTATACCTTTTTGTGGAGCGATTAAAAAATGATTTGTCATCAAATTGTCTTTACGATAACATAGGTATGATAACTGACCACTGACGGAGGGATGGCCCTTGAAAGAAAAGTCTCTAGCCGAACTGCAGCGGGAAGTGGACCAATACATATCCCAATTTAAAGAAGGTTATTTCAGTCCTCTGTCCATGCTGGCACGGATGAGCGAAGAGGTTGGCGAACTGGCCCGCGAAGTCAATCACCGCTTCGGCGAGAAACCCAAAAAAGCAAGCGAAGCCGATAATTCGATTGAATTGGAGCTTGGCGATATTTTATTCATTACGATCTGCTTTGCGAATTCGCTTGGCATCGACTTGACGGAAGCGCACGACAAAGTGATGCATAAATTCAATACCCGGGATGCAAACCGGTGGACCAAAAAGGACACCGAATAGGTCCTTTCTTCATATGCTGTAGTAATATCAGCCCATCAACGGGGGGAAGGCAGATGAAGGCGGAGGACTGTTTAAAAAAAGCATACCGCAGCATTTATGAGAACGATTTTGAACAAGCGATCCAGTGGTTTGAGCAGGCTCTGGTACTTGCGCCCGATAACGCGGATATTCACTACAGATGCTCGATCACCTGCGCAAGAAGCGGGCGGCTGGAAAAAGCGCTGGCCCACGCCAGGCTGGCTTCCGCTCTCGTACCGGAGCAGGAGGAATATAAGCTTCACTTTGACCGTTTGCAATCCATGGAGTTGACCCTCATGGCCAAACGGTTGTTGGAGGGGGAATCCGCAGGCAGCGCAGTGGGCGCCGGCTCAACCTCTAAGCCCGCGGCCAGTTTGCTGGAGCGGGCGGTCCGGCTGGATCCGCTGTCCGTGGACGCACAGGTTTGGCTGGCGATCGCTTATACCGAATTGGAACAGTATGACCGTGCCTTAAGCGCCGTTCAGGAGGCATCCGTTTTACCGCAGGACGTTGGAATTGCGAAACAGCTGCAAGAGTTGGAACAACGCATCAGAAAACATATGAAATAGCAACTATTCCAGGAAATGTGGGGGATCTGATATGGAGGAGCAAATAAGAGTCGCTGTAGCAGGTGCGGCCGGAAGAATGGGCAGAGAAGTAGTCAAAATGGTTTTGGAGGATCCGTCGCTTCAGTTGGTGGCGGCCATCGGTCTCAAGAATGAAGGTACCGACGCGGCTGTCCTGGTCGGTATGCCCGAGTGCGGGGTACCGATCACCTCGAATCTGGAGCGGGCGCTCACGGAGAGCCGGCCGCACGTCATGGTCGATTTTACGACGCCGGCATCGGTATACGACAACACCGAGACGGCCATCCGTCACGGCGTGGCCCCCGTCGTCGGTACGACAGGGTTTACGCCGGAGCAAATCGACCTTCTGGACAAGCAGTGCCGGGAGAAAGGCATCGGCGGGCTAATCGCCCCGAACTTCTCGATCGGCGCGATCCTGATGATGAAGTTCGCGGCGCAGGCGGCCAAATATTTCCCTCATTTGGAGATCATCGAATATCACGGCGATCAGAAGCTGGACGCCCCTTCGGGCACGGCGATCAAAACGGCCGAGCTCATCGCGATGAACCGCGAAGAAATGAGACAGGGGAACCCGCAGGAGGAAGAGACGATCGAGGGATCGAGAGGCGGTTATTATAACGGATTCCGGATTCACAGCGTCCGCCTTCCCGGCGTTTTTGCCCAGCAGGAAGTCGTGTTCGGCGGCTACGGACAAACGCTCAAGATCCGTCATGATTCCTATGAACGCGCCGGGTATATGCCGGGCGTCAATCTGGCGATCAAGAAAGTGTTGGAATATCAAGGCATGATTTACGGTTTCGATCATTTTGTGGATGCATAAGGGGTGTAAATATGTTGAACATTGCATTTATTGCGCACGACCGGAAGAAAGAAGACATCGTTAATTTTGTCATTGCGTACGAGCATGTATTCAAGGATAAGAAACTATATTCCACGGGAACGACGGGAACCCGAATCATGGAAGCGACAAGCTTGAAGATTCACCGCTTCCTCTCGGGTCCGTTGGGAGGGGATCAACAGATCGGCTCGCTGATTGCCCAAAACGAGATGGATCTCGTTCTGTTCTTCCGCGATCCGTTGATGGCTCAGCCCCATGAACCCGATATTACCGCGCTGCTACGCCTGTGCGATGTGCACGGCATCCCTGTCGCGACCAATCTGGCGACGGCGGAGATTCTGGTCCGCGCGCTGGACCGCGGCGATTTTGCCTGGAGAGAACTGGTGGAATTGAACAAGCCGGGGTTGGGCCAATGAATTTGGATATCCTGATTTTCGGCGCGCATGCCGACGATGCGGAGATCGGCATGGCCGGGACGATCGCCAAGCAGGTTGCCGCGGGGTATAAGGTAGGGCTTTGCGACTTGACCCGGGCCGAGCTGTCCTCCAATGGAAACGTCGAACTTCGATTGCAGGAAGCCGATGCGGCGTCCCGCGTGCTCGGCGTATCCCGGCGCATCAATTTGGGCCTGCCCGACCGCGGGTTAAGCGGAACCCCGGAGCAAATCGTCGCGGTGACGGAAGTGATCCGGGAATACGCGCCCCAAGTGATTTTTGCCCCTTACTGGGAAGATCGCCATCCGGATCATGTCGCTTGCAGCAAATTGGTGGAGGAGGCGGCTTTTAACGCCAAGCTTCGCCGATATATGCCCGACAAACCGGCCGTGTCCGCACCGGAATTGTATTATTATTTTATTAACGATTGGAAAACTCCGGATCTGCTCTTGGATGTTACGGATTTTTACCCCGTCAAGGAAGAGGCCCTGGGGTGCTATAAATCCCAATTCGGACAAGCTGTAGGCGACGAAGATATCGCTCCGACGCCCCTTAACCAGGGGTATGTCGAACGGGTGAAGGCCAGGGACGCGCTGCTCGGCCAGCGCAGACTCATCCCGTATGCGGAAGGATTTGCGGTAAAAACACCCTATCTGGTTCACCTATTCGGATCTGCCCGAACATAGATTAGAAACAGAACGGTTTGAAAAGGAGGCCCCCGCCAGATGGATTCATTTTTGAAAATCGGAATTACCTGCTACCCTTCGTTGGGAGGTTCGGGGGTTGTTGCAACCGAGCTGGGCAAACTGCTTGCGGAAAAGGGTCATGAAGTTCATTTCATCTCCCATAGTGTCCCTTTCCGGCTGGGCAGTTTCCATAAGAACATTAAATACCATGAGGTAGACGTCAGCGATTACTATGTGTTCCGGTACCCGCCGTACGATCTTTCGCTGGCGACAAAAATGGCCCAAGTTGCCAAAGCGCAGAACCTCGACGTGCTGCATGTTCATTATGCGGTGCCGCATGCGGTTTGCGCTTTTTTGGCCAAACAGATGGTGGGAGACAAGCTGAAGATCGTGACGACGCTGCACGGTACCGATATTACGGTGTTGGCCCAAGACGAATCGTTGAAGGATTTGATCCGTCTCGCCATCAACGAGAGCGACGCCGTAACGAGCGTGTCCCGCGATTTGATGCGCGAAACACGCGAGGTATTGGATATTACCCGCGACATCGACCTGACCTACAATTTCGTGGATGAAAGAGTATACTATCCGCGGGAATGCTGTGATTGCAAAGCGGATTTTGCCGATCCGGGGGAAAAGGTGCTGATGCACATTTCCAATTTCCGGCCGGTGAAACGGGTCAGCGACGTGGTGGACGTATTCGAGATGGTCAACCGGAAGGTCCCTTCCAAGCTGCTCTTTGTCGGCGAAGGGCCGGATCTGCCGAAGATCCAGTGGAAGATCAAGGAAATGGGGCTCGAAGACCGCGTCCATTTCCTCGGGAAACAGGATGATATCGCCCAGGTGATTTCCATGGCGGACATCCTGCTGCTGCCGTCGGAAAAAGAGAGTTTCGGCCTTGTGGCTCTGGAGGCGATGGCTTGCGGCGTTCCGACCGTCGGCTCGATCGCCGGCGGGATTCCCGAGCTCGTCGCTCATGGGGAGACCGGGTTTCTGGCGCCGATCGGCGATACCCGCCTGATGGCGGATTACTGCATCTCCCTATTGACGGATGACGAGCTTACGAGCAGGGTACGCGAAGCCTGCTTGCAGCGGGCCAAAACGGAATTCAGCAGCGACATCATTACGGCGGCCTACGAAGCGATTTATTATCGCGTGTTGAATCGCAAGCTGCCCCGCTTAAAACCCGCCTGCGGATAAGCGATTGTAAAGCGGAGACGGAACCGAAATTGCTGCCGTATGGAGGTTTGTGCAGAAATGAGTTTTTGGAGATTGGTTCCCCCCCTGATGCAACGTCAGGGGGAATACGTGCTTAAACGGCTGCAGGAACACGGGCATCAAGCCTACTTCGTCGGAGGATGCGTGCGCGACGAAATCATGGGCCGGCCGGTGCATGACATGGATATAGCTACCTCGGCAAGACCGGAGCAAGTGATCGACATGTTCGAGCACACCGTGCCGACGGGGCTTCAGCATGGCACGGTTACCGTAGTGGCCGAACGGGAAATGTTCGAAGTGACGACCTTCCGCAAGGAGGCGGACTACGAAGATCACCGTCACCCGACCCGGGTGGAATTCGTGGACGGGCTGCTGGAGGATTTGCGCCGGAGGGACTTTACGATGAACGCGATCGCCGGCGATGCGGGTGGAAATCTGATCGATCCCTTTGACGGAAAGCGAGACATCGAGGCACGAATTCTCCGCTGCGTGGGAAACGCCGACGAGAGGTTCGACGAGGACGCGCTGCGGATGATGCGGGCGATTCGATTCGCTTCCGTCTTCGGATTCCGCCCGGTCAAAAGCTTGTGGAAGGCGCTAAAGTTCAGCCGATCCAAAATTTCGTTCATCGCCATCGAACGGATTCGGGTGGAGTTCGAAAAGATGCTGCTTGGGCCCGATCCGCTGCGCGGACTGGCTCTACTGCAGCGAAGCGGTCTACTCCCTTATATCAAGGCCCCGGTGCCGTCCGCCGCGCTCCGTCCGCTTGCCGGAGAAGCGGCGTTAACGGCGATGAGGACGCTGGCCGCGGTGCCGCCGGAAGAGTTTCCCGAACTTAGGTACGCCTTGCTTTTGCAAGGGATCGGCGTCGGGGGCGATGAGGCCGCCGATCTGATGAAGCGGTGGACGTTTCCGAACGCCATCGCCCAGCGGACCGCCGATCTGATCCGGTTTGACGAGCTATGGAAGAACCGGAGAGCCGAAGCGGGCGGAAGCGGCCCGCTTAGGAAACAGTGGGTTGAGCTCCAGCTCCGCTTTGGCAAACAAATGGCGGCGCTATGGCTGAAGCGGGAGCGAACCAGGCTGGCCGTGGAGTTTACGGAAGACCCGGACAAGCTGCAGGCGGAGCTGGAGCTTATGAAGCAATCCGAAGCCCGCTGGCATGAGGAGGTCCCGGTTCACACGCTCAAGGAGCTGGCCATCCGCGGCGAGGACGTCATTCGAAGCATGGGCAGGAAAGGCGGACCGTGGCTCGGAATGCTGATGGGCCGGCTTCTGTTCCTGGTCGCCTCGGGGGAGTTAGCCAATGAGCGGGAAATCTTGCTGGAGCAAGCGAAAGTAGTGGTGAATGAAGATGGAACATCCTAAGTTGTTGGAGATATTCCGGCAAAACGAAGGGAAATACCTGTCGGGGGAAGAGATCAGCAAGCGGCTGTCGATCAGCCGTACGGCGGTGTGGAAACAGATTAACAAGCTGCGCGAGGAAGGCTTTGAGTTCGAAGCCGTCTCCCGCAAGGGTTACCGTTTAATCCACTCGCCGGATAAGCTCGAACCGCAAGCGGTACTGCAGGGCTTGCGCACCCGGTCTTTCGGCCGCAGCCTAAAGATCGTGGAGGTTACAACCTCCACCCAGGAGGAGGTGCGGCTGCTTGCGGAACAGGGGACGCCCTCGGGTGCGCTCGTCCTCGCCGAGGAACAGACGGGAGGCAGGGGCCGACAGGGCCGCAAATGGTTCTCGCCGCCGCGTAAAGGCGTGTGGATGAGCTTGCTTCTGCGGCCGGAACGGCCGCTTTCTTTCGCCCCTCAGCTGACGCTGCTTATCGCGGTGGCGGTCTGCCGGGCGATCCGGAAAACAAGCGGCGTGGATGCGGGCATTAAATGGCCTAACGACCTGCTCGTGCAGGGCAAAAAAGTATGCGGCATTCTTGTGGAATCCGTCAGCGAAGATGAGCGGATTCGTTATTGCATCGCAGGGATCGGCATCGATGTGAATGTCGAGGCCCATGAGCTGCCCGCCGATTTGCAGGCGGTAGCGACCTCGTTGAAGATCGAAAGCGGCAGGAACCAGGATCGGGTTGCCTTGATCACGGCCGTCATGAATGAGCTGGAGGATTTGTACACCCTTTATGAGCAGGAAGGCTTTACGCCGATCAAACATCTCTGGGAGGCGCTGTCGGTTACGCTCGGAAAACGGGTGGCGGTAAAGACGCCCCAAGGGGAGATTTCGGGCGTGGCCGATGCTTTGGACGAGTCCGGTGCGCTGATTCTTTTGGATGACAAAGGGATGCCTTTTCCGCTTTTTTCCGGGGAAGTCCATCTTGCCTGATGAAAAATGTAACGCAATTTGTTATACTGTCCTCATGAGGCGATATCGAGGTTTCGAATTGCACTCATGAGGGCACAATACAGCTGCATGAACATTTAGGGTTCCACAAATGACGTTGGATTCTGCTCTGAGCCGAAGAGGACCGAGACAGAAAGAACGAGCGCTAGTGACTCTTCTTTGGATTTCGGACCTTTTTAGTGCGTAAACTAAAAGGTTTTTTTGTCGTGCCATCCTGCGCGATGTGACGAACGGGAAACCGGAGGAGATGGGGAAAACCATGGCAGTGAAGCAAGCTTTAAACATTGTGAAGTTGAAAAAAATGAAGCAGGAAGGCCAGCCGATCACCATGATCACCGCTTATGATTATCCATCGGCCAAACTGGCCGAGGAGGCGGGGATCGATGTGCTGCTGATCGGGGATTCGCTCGGCAATGTCGTACTCGGTTACGACTCGACGATTCCCGTGACGACGGAGGATATCGTCTACCATACCAGGGCCGTAGCCCGCGGTGCGCAGCACACGTTTATCGTGGCCGACCTGCCTTTTATGACATATCACGGCGGTATTGACGAGACGCTGCGAACGGTGCGGCGGATTATGCAGGAGGGCCATGCCCACGCCGTAAAGATGGAAGGTGGCGCCGAGATCGCGGATACGGTCCGTGCGATCGTCCAAGCCGGCGTGCCGGTGCTGGGGCATATCGGTCTGACGCCGCAGTCCGTTAATCAGATCGGCGGGTACCGCGTCCAGGGGAAGGACGAACGGGATGCCAGACGGTTGCTGGCCGATGCCAAAGCGCTGGAGCAAGCCGGCGTGTTCGGGATCGTCCTGGAACTTGTGACGGAAGAGGTGGCCGGAGCGATCACGTCCGAAATCGGCGTGCCTACCATCGGAATCGGCGCCGGACGGAAGGTGGACGGCCAGGTGCTGGTCTTTCACGATGTGCTGAAATATGACCCCGATTACCGCGAGAAGCGCTTCGTCAAAACGTACGCGGATATCGGATCGGAGATTCGAAAAGGGATCGCCGCTTACGTAAATGAAGTGAAGGATCGCGCTTTTCCGGCGGAGCGGCATGTGTTCGCCGCCGAGGAAGGCGTACTCGAAAGTCTATACGGTCCGGGAAAGGCGGGTTCGCGGTCATGAAAGTGTTTCGAAACATCGGCGAGTTGACCCGCTTTCTGGGCGAAGAGCGTTTTGAAGCGGCGGTAAGGGAAGGCAAAAAGATCAAAACCGGCTTCGTGCCCACGATGGGGTACCTGCATGAAGGCCACGCCAGCCTGCTACGGAGGGCACGCGGAGAGAATGACCTGGTCGTGCTGAGCATCTTCGTCAACCCGATCCAGTTTGGGCCGAACGAGGATTTCGAACGTTATCCCCGTAACGAGAAACAGGATTTAGCCTTGGCTGAACGCGAGGGCGTGGACGCGGTGTTTCTGCCTTCGGTGGAAGAGATGTATCCTAAGCCTACCCGTACGAAAATCAAGGTGGAAGGGTTGACCGACACGCTGTGCGGCGCCTCCCGGCCGGGCCATTTCGACGGAGTCACCACGGTAGTGGGGAAATTGCTGCATATCGTCCAGCCGGACCGGGCCTATTTCGGACAGAAAGACGCCCAGCAGGCCGCCGTTGTAGCGCAGATGGTGGAGGATTTGAATTTTCCCGTCCGCATCGTGCCGTGCCCGATTATCCGGGAAAACGACGGTTTGGCGCTGAGCTCCCGGAATGTTTATTTGAGCCCGGAGGAGCGCCGGGCGGCGTTGGTTCTTTCCAAAAGCCTGCTCAAGCTTCAGGCTGAAGTGGAAGCCGGAGAGCGAAAGACCGCCGCGGAAGCCCAAAGGGCTATCGTCCTGGCGATCGAGGCCGAGCCGCTTGCCTCCATCGATTATGTGGAGATTGTCCGTTTTCCGTCATTGGAACCGCTGGAAGGCGGGGCCGACCTTGGAGAAACCGCGGAGCGGGAAGGCGTACTTGTTGCGCTGGCGGTGAAATTCGGCAAAACGCGCTTGATCGACAACGTGATTTTTATGAATAAGGGGGAGCAGAATGTTTAGAACGATGATGAAGTCGAAGATCCACCGGGCCACCGTAACGGAGGCCAATCTGAATTATGTGGGCAGCATCACGATCGATGAGGATCTTATGGAATCGGCCGATCTCCTTGAGAACGAAAAGGTGCAGATCGTTAATAACAATAACGGCGCTCGTTTGGAAACCTATGTTATCCCGGGGCCGCGCGGCAGCGGGGTCATTTGCCTGAACGGCGCGGCGGCCCGTCTGGTCCAGCCGGGAGACCAGGTGATCATCATTTCCTATGCGATGCTGTCGGCCGAAGAAGTACGGAGCCATAAGCCTACCGTCGTGTTTGTCGACCAGAACAACCGGCCCGTCGAGAAAGCGAACCAGGAACTGCACGCCACGGTACGATAAACGTTTGTAGTCCGCAAGCAATTAATCCCTTCGGGAATGAAATGTCCGCCTTCAACAAAAAATGAACGTAAGGCTCGCACTGACTTCATTTCGTTAGGGGTGGATGGTGATGATGTTTCAGCACATGTTTGCGGAAATGAATGAGATGTTGGATGAGGTTATTCAATTTTATCCAATCGCCCATGGCACCCAGAAACAGGATTTGGCCAAGAAGTGGAATTTGCTTCAACAGATGAGCGACTTAATTATTGAAGAGTGGCTGAATTTTGAAGAGAAAATGGGCGTATTCCGGCAGAGCTCCGCGAGTCCCCAAGGGAGTTCGGCCGCCAACCTGCCCGAATTGGATTGCGACGCGTTTGTCAAAGGACAGGGGTATTACAAACTTATGATGTTCCCGCAGGCGCTTGCCCAGTTTAAGGAGGCCTTGGAGCAATTTCCGGACAGTCCCTCGGCGCGCACGTATCTGGCGATGTGTCATATGCATCTGGAGGAAATGGACGAAGCCATCCCGCACTTTTGGCGCGTGCTTGAAGGCACGGAAAATAAACGGCTCCGGTCGATTATTTACAATGCTCTGGGCTGCATTGAGGCCCAAAGAGGCGGGCGCGCCAAAGCCAAGGAATATTTTACCTTGGCGCACTATCATGACCCTTCGCTGGCCGAACCGCTGTCGAACCTGGAAGCCTGCATGCGGAGCACCGGGAAACTGAAATACGGCAATGAACTGACCTCCCTGCTTTAAACAAGGAACTGATTCGGATTTATCCTATTTTGATCCATTTGGAAGAAACGGTGTGTCCCAAAATCGCGGGAGACATCGTTTTTTTTCTGGAGGGGGGCCTTTGGAGCGCTTCACACAATTTTCAAATCGGGCCACTTCTGTTATGCTGTAAAAGAGACTGGAACGAAAGGGACTTAGGAATCAATGAAATATGCCGTACTCGATTTTGAAACGACAGGAAACCAGTCCTCTGATGAAATTATTCAAGTAGGGCTTGCCATTATAGATGAAGAACAGAATATTTCCCAAGTTTATCGTTCCTTCGTAAAGCCGGGGATTCCGATCCCCCCGTTCATTACGAACCTGACGGGGATTACGGAAGAGGATGTCCAAGACGCGCCGGAACTGGATGAAGTCATGGTGGACCTGGTTCCTCTTTTGAGCGATACCGTGCTCGTCGGGCATAACGTCGCTTTTGATTTTAATTATTTGCAGAGCGCGCTCGATAAAACGGGATATTTACCGTTTACGGGGCGGATTCTCGATACGATGGATTTCTTGAAAATCTTTTTTCCTTCCCTGACCACCTATCAATTGGGGATGGTGGCCGCCGAGTTCGGCGTGGAGCATGAACGCCCGCATCAGGCCGACAGCGACGCCTTGGCGACGGCTCTGATCTTCCTGAAATGCCTGGACGAGCTCAAGGAACTGCCGCTAATCGTGGTGCAGCGTCTGGCGGACCTGTTCGCCGGCGAGGACAGCGATCTCGGCTGGTTCTTCGACGCCATGCTGCAGGAGAAGGAACGGGAGGGGGAAGCGAGTCCGGACGGCTTCGTGTATTACCGCCAGTTTGCGCTGCAGGTCGACGACTGGATGGATATCGAACCGGCCAGAAGTGATCTGGTTCACAACCCGCTCAAGGACGTTTCATTCGAGCAGTTTATGGAACAGGTCCGGGACCGCCTCAAGACGAAGCTGCCGGACTACGAGGAACGCGAAGCGCAGAATATGATGCTGTCCGAAGTCAGCAAGGCGTTTGCCGAGGACAAGCATCTGCTGATCGAAGCCGGGACAGGGACGGGAAAGTCGCTGGGGTACCTTTTGCCGGCCATTTATCACAGTGTAAAGCAGGATGAGAAGGTGATGGTCAGCACGCACACGATCAATCTGCAGGAGCAGCTGAGGGAAAGGGATGTTCCCCTGCTTACCGAAGCGGTTCCGTTCCCATTCCGGGCCGCCGTGTTCAAAGGGCGACAGCACTATTTGTGTTTGCGCAAATTTGAACATAAAATTAATAGAAGAGACTTTGCTTCACCTAAAGAAGAAATCATCACCGCCGCCCAGATGATCGTGTGGTTGGCGCAAACCGAGACGGGCGACGACGAGGAGCTGAACCTCGGAAACCGTGGAGGAGATTTCTGGGAAACCGTGGCGAGCGAGTCGGACTCCTGCCTCGGCCGATCCTGTCCATGGTTTCGCAAGTGCTATTATCACAAAGCGAAGCATGAAGCCGGCGTAGCGGACGTCGTCATCACCAACCATTCCAAACTGTTTACCGATATTCAGGCCGGACACCAGCTGCTTCCGGGTTACGAACGGTTGGTCATCGATGAAGCCCATCATTTGGAGGAAGTCGCCGGGAAACACCTGGGGCTCCAGATGAAGTATTTCACCGTTGTTCACACGCTCACCCGGTTATTCAAGGACAGCAAGACCGGGCAATTCCCGAATTTGCGCATGATGTTGGATCAGTCGGGAAGCGAAAAGTCGGGCGAGTGGTGCTCCGTCATCGACGGGCTGTATCCGACCCTGGTCGATGTGAAGGAAGTCTGGGACCGCCTGGCGGATCAGATGTTCAGCCTAATGCCGGAACGCAGCGACGCGGCGCCTGGAGATCCGGGGCAATTCGTGCTGCGCCTGCTGCCCCAGAAGAGACCGAAGCAATGGGATACGCTGGCTGAGCTGGAGAACCAGATTTATGTCGCTCTGGGCGACGTGATCCGCAAAGCGGAAAGGCTGATCGGCGAGTTGAAGGACGATGAGCATGACTTCGGCTATGACAGCCTGATCACCGATATCGGCGGCTTATTGAAGGACCTTGCCACCGAGCGGGAGGCGCTCCGCTTCTTTATCAAGCTGGAAGACGCGAATACCGTCTACTGGATCGAAGGCAACGGGAATTACCGCAGCAAATCGCTGCAAATTTTTGCGGTGCCGATCGATGTGAGCGCCCAATTGAAGGAATTTTTCTTCAACAAGAAGAAGAGTGTAGTGATGACCTCGGCGACCCTCTCGGTCGACAAGTCTTTCCAGTATATGATCGATCAATTGGGGCTTGCCGAAGCGGCGGAGCAGGATCGGCTCAATACCGCCATGCTCCCGTCCCCGTTCAATTACAGGGAGCAGGCGCTGCTGGTCATTCCGCGGGATTTTCCAAGTGTGAAAGGCAGCGTCGGAGACGACTATTTTGTTTCCACGCTCGTTCGGTCCCTGGCCGATACGGCGACCGCCACCCATGGCAGGATGCTGGTTCTGTTTACGTCCTACCGAATGCTGCGGCAGGTGTATGACCCGCTGAAGGAATTGCTTTCCGAGCGGGGCATCACCGTGATCGGGCAAGGGATGGACAGCGGGAGCCGGACGAAGCTGACCCGCAGGTTCCAAGGGCAGCACGCTTCGGTTTTGCTCGGCACGAGCAGTTTCTGGGAAGGCGTCGATATACCCGGGGAGGCTTTAACGAGTCTAGCCATCGTCCGGCTGCCGTTCCAACCGCCGAACCATCCGCTGGTGGAAGCCAAGAGCGAGCGGCTGCAGCAAGAGAAGAAGAACCCGTTCATGAAGCTATCCGTTCCCCAGGCCGTCATCCGTTTTAAACAAGGTTTCGGCAGATTGGTCCGCTCTTCGCAGGATCGCGGGATCGTGGTGGTTTATGATACTCGGATCTTGGAATCTTATTACGGTAAATACTTTTTATATTCTTTGCCCGGACCGAAAATGGAGCATATGCCGCTGGAGCAGATGGTGCCGCGGATTTCGGAATGGCTCAACGCCGGGGAATCTTAAGTGTTCCTCAAATCGTGTACGTAGGGGGAAATTTGATGAAATCGGAAAAAATCTCGGATGCGGTGGTTCGCCGCCTGCCGGTGTACCTGCGTTTTCTCAATGAACTCAGCCGCCGGGAGGTGCCGACGGTATCCTCGCAGGAGCTTGGGCAGAAGCTGGATCTGAATCCGGCTCAAATCCGCAAAGACCTGGCTTATTTCGGCGATTTCGGCCGCAAAGGGATCGGCTACGACGTATCGTATCTGATCGAGAAAATCCGTCAAATTCTGAATTTGGATCAGCAGATTAACGTCGCTTTAATCGGGGCCGGTAACCTGGGCCAAGCGTTGTCGAATTATAACGCGTACTTGAAAGATAATATGAAGATTGTGGCGGTTTTTGACGCATCCCCTCACAAGATCGGGACGCAGATCAACAATATTACGATTCAGCCGATCGACGAGTTGGTCGATACGGTCCGAAGCAACAACATCCGAATCGGGATCATCACCGTTCCCGATGTGGAGGCGCAGCGGGTTGCCGATCAATTGGTGGCTGCGGGAATCGGAGCGATTCTGAATTTCGCGCCGACCATCTTAAAGGTACCCTCCGAAGTGCGCGTTCATGCGGCGGATTTCACAACCGATTTGATGAGTTTGGCCTATTATCTGGATGCTGGAAAGGAACATACGGAACATGACGCGAAAATGGCTGATTAAAGACGGGACCTTTGCGGTGCAGGATCAGAAGACCCCTGTCATTCGGGGCTATATGCTGGTCGAAGGAGACCGGATCACATATGTCGGAACGGAGCGGCCGCAGGGCGTGGAAGGGGCCGAGACGTTTGACGGCAAGGGCCTGTTGTTTCTCCCCGGCTTGATTAATACGCACGGTCACGCGGCGATGTCGCTTTTGCGCGGCTACGGCGACGACATGGTGCTTCAGGAGTGGCTGCAGGAGAAGATGTGGCCGATGGAAGCGAAATTTACCGGCGAGGATGTTTATTGGGGAACGGCGTTGTCCGTGCTGGAGATGTTGAAAGGCGGGACCACCACCTTTTTGGATATGTACGACCATATGGACCAGGCGGCTGCCGTGGTCGAAAAATCGGGAATCCGCGCCGTTCTAACGCGCGGTGTCATCGGGCTCTGCCCGCCTGAAGTGCAGCAAAGCAAGCTGAACGAGGCGGTCAATTTTGCGCGCGAGTGGCACGGCAAGGCCGACGGGAGAATCACCACGATGATTTCGCCGCATTCTCCATATACTTGTCCTCCGGATTACATTGAAAAAATTGTGCAAGCGGCGCATGATCTCGATTTGCCGATGCACACGCACATGTCGGAGACGAGAGCCGAGGTGGAGCAAAATGTGGCCGACTACGGCGTCCGCCCGGTTCAGCACCTGCTGAATCTCGGCATGTTCAGCCGGCCGACGCTGCTGGCCCATGCCGTCCACTTGACGGACGAGGAAATCGGCGTTTTGGCCGAGCACCGGGTCGCGATATCTCATAATCCCGGAAGCAACCTGAAGCTGGCTAGCGGCGTGGCCCGCGTTCCCGAGCTGCTCAAGGCCGGGGTTACCGTATCGCTGGGTACGGATGGACCTGCCAGCAACAATAACCTCGATATGTTCGAGGAAATTCGTCTGGCGGCACTGATTCATAAAGGCGTATCGGGAGACCCGACGGCAGTTCCGGCGGCTGAGGCGCTGCGCATGGGGACGGAATACGGGGCGAAGTCGTTATTTCTCCAGGATACGGGTCGACTCGCTGCCGGCATGAAGGCGGATTTTATCGCCCTGAACACGGAACAGGCGCATTTTCTGCCTCGTACGGACTATATTTCCCATATCGTGTATTCGGCAGGGCCGAAAGATGTGGAGCATGTTTGGGTGAACGGCAAGCAAGTGGTCAAACATGGCGCTTGTCTCACGCTCGACGAGGAGAAAGTAAGGTTTGAAGCCCAAGCAGCGTTTGAGCGCCTTCTCGGCCGATAAGACGATCTATAGGATGTTGATACTACGCCGATCGGGGAAAGGAAGAGAAGGTTGAGAAACAGAACCAAATGGATCTTGCTCTCCCTTCTGATACTGGGGCTCGTCCTCATCGGGCTTCACCGCTACTATCTTTTTGTTGAGCAGGATTTATGGCGGGGAGAGAAGCAAGCGATTCAGCGGGCGATGCAAGAAACTGGGCTGACGGAGGCCGATGAGGTGTGGAAATCCGTCTGGGATCAGGTATGCTGGGTCGTGCAGGGGAAGGACGAAAACGGCCGGGAAGTGATGGTCTGGCTGCCGGAAAAGGGGACTCCGGAAGTGAAACCCATGGACGAGGGCGTATCGGAAAGTCAGATCCGGAAAATCATTAAAGACAAATTTCCCGGGATCACCCCTGTACGACTGATGCCGGGCATTTACAACGACCAATATGTATGGCAGCTCTTTTACAAAGAGAAAGCTCATCATTATTACCGGTTCTTCCGTTTCAGCGATGGAGAGCCGTTGGAAGAAGTGTTTACTTTGCCCAACCGGTAACATATTATTTCGATTGAACGGATGAATAAATTTGTGTTTTTGCCAAAAAGCAGTCCTTCGGGGCTGTTTTTTTGATAAAATTTAAAATAAATTCACAACTTGATTCGAAATCGTATATACGATGTGATATACTCATCTTTGTAAGTTTATTTTGCATACTCGTCTACTATTCACTGATATACTATTCATTTATATTTTTGTACACCAAGGAGGACATCAACGTGAAATTGCGTGTTGGACCGATTGTGGCTAGTGTGGCCGTATCCGCACTGTTGTTGTTCGGAGGATGGTTTGCATATCGACATTGGGCTGTGGAGAGCCCGTTTGAACATAAAGTCAACGCTATGGAAGGTGTAAGAAGTGTACAAACGAATATTACCCCAAAACAGGTGGAGTTGAAACTCGATTTGGAACCCGGGACGGATTTGGGGAGCCTCGTTCAGCAAATTGAGCGGGAGGGCGGCAAGTGGATCGGGAGCCGCGAGGTGAAGGTGGTCGTGGAAGACAAAGCCTCCGAGAAGCTGAACGATTTGTGGGACAAGGCTTTGTTCCCGATTGCCCAAGCTATGGAAAAGAAGGAGTACACCGATATAACGACTACACTGGATGAACTGCAAAAGCAGGTTAAAGGCGTTTCGGCCAAAGCGGAAATGGACGAGAACAACGTGTACATTACACTGACGGATGGTCAGGCGAGCAAGTTTGTCATCTTGCCTCGCGTACCGCAAACTTTGGGGGTGTGGCCTAATGCGTAAATGGATGATCGAAGTTGCGGTTGGGTTCGTTCCCGTCCTGCTCATATTTTTAGCTTTTGTCGGTTTTAATGTCATTCCGCTGCTCGTCGGCCTCGTGATGGTCGGTGCGCTGCTGACAGCCGTTAAAATGCGCGGCGGAATCGTCGCCACCGCTTCCCAGGAACGCAAGCGGAAGAAGGTGGCGTCGCCCGGTTTGACATTTGAAGAAATCGGCGGCCAAGACAGTGCCAAGCAGGAGCTTCGTGAAGCCCTCGACTTTATGGTGCGTCATGAAGAGATCAAGAAGTTCGGCATCCGCCCGCTGAAAGGGATTCTGCTGACCGGCCCTCCGGGGACGGGGAAAACGCTGATGGCGAAAGCGGCGGCCCAGTACACGAACGCCGTGTTTGTCGCGGCATCGGGCAGTGAATTTGTGGAGATGTATGTAGGCGTGGGGGCCAGCCGGATCCGCGACTTGTTCAAGGACGCCCGCACGCGCGCGGCGAAGGAAAACAAGGAGAATGCCGTCATCTTTATCGATGAAATCGATGTGATCGGCGGCAAACGCGAAGGCGGCCAGCAGCGGGAGTATGATCAAACGCTGAACCAGCTGCTGACGGAAATGGACGGCATTTACACGTCCGACACGCCGCGGATTTTGTTGATCGCCGCCACGAACCGCAAAGAGATGCTGGACAGTGCGCTGCTGCGTCCGGGACGCTTTGACCGCCATATCCAGGTCGATCTGCCGGACAAGAAGGGCCGTCGTCATATACTCGAAATCCACGCGAAGAACAAACCGCTGGCGCCGGAAGTGAATCTGGATAAGGTCGCGGAGGAATCCTACGGCTTCTCCGGGGCACAGCTGGAGAGCGTGATGAACGAAGCGGCGATTTACGCGATGCGCGATCAATTGGAGGAAATCAAGCAGAGCCATCTTTCGATGGCGATCGATAAAGTGATGATGGGCGAAAAGACCGACCGTCAATCGACCGAAGAAGAGAAACGGCGCGTAGCCGTCCATGAGCTTGGCCATGCGGTCGCCGCGGAGGTCGTCGCTCCGGGAAGCGTCAACCAGGTTGCGCTTAGTCCGCGCGGCAGGGCCTTGGGATACGTGCGGCATAATCCCCAGGAGGAAAAGTACCTGTACACCAAGCCGTATATTGAGGGGCAGATTATCATCGCGCTCGCGGGGGCAGCGGCGGAGGAAATTTACTACGGCGGACGCAGTACCGGTTCCAGCAACGACTTCGAACAGGCGCTGAACCTGGTTCAGACGATGATGACGTCCGGGTTGACCTCGCTCGGCATCATAAATATGGACATGGTGACCAAAGAGGTTCTCATGAAGGAAAACGCCAAAATTCTGGACGAGCTTGCGGCTCGGACCAAACAGATTTTGATCGACCATGCGGCCGTGTTCGACCGCTCCCTGGAAATTTTGCTCAAAGAAGAGCGCCTTTCCGGCGATCAGTTCCGTTGTCAATTTCGTGACAGCTTCAATTTACCGGCATGATTTATCATGCCGGTTATTTTTTTTTACTTTTTGCTCGTGCTAAGATATTATTATATGTTGGGTATAAAATGATGTATTATTCGACATCAGGGGTACAATATTATGGAGAGACCATGAAAGGATGGAGCGAGAGAACCATGAACTTCAAAAGAATAGGTGTCATTGGTGGCGGCACGATGGGCCAAGGCATCAGCGAAATGCTGGCGGCCAAGGGTCTGGATGTGCTACTCGTGGAAGAAACGACGGAGAAATTAAACCATGCGTACAGCATGATCGAAACGAGCCTGGACAAGCAGCTTGAGAAATGGGCGATTACCAAGGCGGAGAAGAAGCTGATCTTATCCAAAATTCATAAGGTGACTCATTTTGCCGAACTCGGTACCTGCGATATGGTCATCGAGACCATTTCGGAGGATTTGAATGCCAAGCGGGAGGTATTCAAACAGCTCGATCAAGTTTGTCCAAGCAATATTATTCTGGCCAGCAACACATCGACGCTCAGCTTGACGGAAATCGCCGGTTCGACGATGTATCCGGAGCGCGTGATCGGCATGCACTTTATTTATCCCGTAGCCAAAATCAACCTGGTGGAAATTATCCGCGGCTTGAAAACTTCGGATTCCACGTTTGAAGAAACAAAGCGGTTTGTGGAGGAAGTTGTCGATAAGCGCGGAATTATGGTATACGAATCCCCGGGCTTTGTGACTTCCCGGATTATCTGCCTGATGATCAACGAAGCGCTGCATGTGCTTGGTGAAGGCGTGGCCACCGCCGAGGACATCGATGACTCGATGCGCATCGGGTACCAGTTCCAATATGGTCCGCTCGAAATGGCCGACCGTTTCGGTCTCGATTCCGTCCTTGCCGCTCTGGAGCGGATGTTCCGCGAGTTCGGAGAACTGAAATACCGCCCTTCGTTTGTGCTGAAAAAAATGGTTCGCGCGGGCTCACTCGGTGTGAAGACGGGCGAAGGCTTTTTCAAATACGACAAGGATGGTGACCGGATATGAAAATTCTAGTTATTAACGCGGGAAGCTCCTCGTTGAAATATCAGCTGTACGATATGACGGACGAATCCGTGATGGCCAAGGGGCTTGTGGAACGGATCGGGATGGACTCCTCGATTCTGACGCATAAACCGACGGGCAAAGAAGAAGTAACCGAAGTCAGCGATATTCTGGAGCATACGACGGCGATTCGCAAAGTATTGGATAAACTGACCGATAAAGTACACGGCGTGCTGGAGTCGATCGACGAAATCGATGCCGTCGGCCATCGCGTCGTTCATGGTGGGGAAGCGTTCAAGAGTTCCGCGCTGATTACCGGTGAAGTCAAATCGGAAATCCGCCGGCTGTTCGACCTGGCTCCGCTGCACAATCCGCCAAGCATGATGGGGATCACGGCGGCTGAAGCCAACTTGCCGAATGTACCGCACACCGTCGTATTCGATACGGCTTTCCACCAAACGATGCCGGAGAAAGCTTATCTTTATGCGATTCCGAAGGTGCTTTACAAGAAACATAAAGTGCGCCGGTACGGGTTCCACGGGACGTCGCACGCTTATGTAAGCAAGGCGGCGGCCGAGTTCTTGAACCGTCCGATCGAAGATTTGAAAATCATTACCTGCCACATCGGGAATGGCGCGAGTTTGACAGCCGTCAAGGACGGTGTTTCCGTGGATACGTCCATGGGGATGACCCCGCTGGAAGGTTTGATTATGGGTACGCGCAGCGGTGACCTTGATCCAGCGATCGTCCCTTTTGTCATGAACAAAGAAGAGTTGACCATTAATGAAGTAAACTCCATGCTCAACAAACATAGCGGGCTGCTGGCGATTTCCGGAGCAAGCAGCGATATGCGCGATATTACGGACGGTATGGCGGCGGGCGAGCCGAACGCTACGCTGGCTTTTGAAATGTACGAATACCGTCTGCGCAAATACATCGGTTCGTATGCGGCGGCCATGAACGGGGTCGACGTGATCGTCTTCACGGCGGGTGTCGGCGAGAACTCCGCGGTCGTACGCGAGAAAGTATGCGAGAACCTGACCTATCTCGGCGTGGAAATCGACAAAGCGTTGAACCAGGTCCGTTCGGGTGATCCTCGCCGGATTTCGACGCCGAACTCCAAGGTCGAGGTACTTGTCGTACCGACGAACGAAGAGCTCGTGATCGCCCGCGATACGTTGCGTATCGTCAATGAAATGAAGTAATCTGGGGTAGAGCGTTTTATTATCTGGTGTGTTGGAGGAGATTAGAGCATGGCGATCAAAACAGTGATCCGTCAGGTGAAAGAGCATGTCGGCGAGACCGTCGTCATCGGAAGCTGGCTGAACAACAAACGTTCGAGCGGAAAAATCCAGTTTTTGCAGCTTCGGGACGGAACCGGCTATATTCAAGCGGTTGTCGTAAAGAGTGAGGTGTCGGAGGAAACCTGGAACCATGCCAAGAGCCTGACCCAAGAATCCTCGATGTATGTGACCGGCGTGATCCGTGAGGAGCCGCGCAGTCAATCCGGTTATGAGATGACGGTAACGGATTTGGAGATCATCCATTTGACCGAGAACTACCCGATTACACCGAAAGAGCATGGCGTAGATTTCCTGATGGACCATCGTCATCTCTGGCTGCGTTCGACGAAACAGCGCGCCATTATGGTGATCCGTGCGGAAATTATCCGTGCGGTTCAGGAGTTCTTTGACAAAAACGGGTTTACGCTGGTGGATCCCCCGATTTTGACCCCGACCAGTGCGGAAGGAACGACGAATTTATTCCATACGAAATATTTCGAGGAAGACGCCTACCTGACCCAAAGCGGCCAATTGTATATGGAAGCCGCCGCGATGGCGCTGGGCAAGGTTTATTCCTTTGGCCCGACCTTCCGGGCGGAGAAATCCAAAACGCGCCGTCACCTGATCGAGTTCTGGATGATCGAGCCGGAGATGGCGTTCACGGATCATGAAGAGAGCTTGAAGGTTCAGGAGCAATTCATTACCCATGTCGTACAATCGGTCCTCGCGAATTGTCGGGCCGAGCTGGAAGCGGTGGGACGGGATGTCTCCAAGCTGGAGAACATCCAGGCACCTTTCCCGCGAATTACGTACGATGACGCGATTGAGTTTTTGCACACCCAGGGCTTTGACATCCCTTGGGGCGAAGATTTTGGAGCGCCGCACGAAACGGCGATCGCCGAACGTTACGACAAACCGGTCTTCATTACGCATTATCCCGCAGGAATTAAGGCGTTCTATATGAAACCGGACCCGAATCGTCCGGAAGTAGTGCTGTGCGCCGATATGATCGCGCCGGAGGGCTACGGGGAAATCATCGGCGGTTCGCAGCGGATCGACGACCCGGAGCTGATGTTAGCCCGGTTTAAGGAGCATCATCTTTCCGAGGAAACCTATCAATGGTATCTCGATTTGAGAAAATACGGTTCCGTCCCTCACTCCGGCTTCGGATTGGGGCTGGAGCGGACGGTAGCCTGGATTTGCGGACTGGATCATGTTCGGGAGACGATTCCGTTCCCTCGTATGCTGTACCGCCTTTATCCATAAGAAGGGTGAGAACTAGAAGGGATGACCGATAGCTGGAAAATATGGGCCAGAGGAATATCGTTCGGCCTGGAATCCGGGACGGTGAATGTTCCGCATGCGCTGCTGGCGCATTACCGGGATCTGCGCTTGTCCGACAAAGAGGTCATGCTGCTTCTCCAGCTGCTCGCCTTTAAACAGGAGCGCAACGATTTTCCGACCCTGGATCAATTGGAACGGCGGATGGGGATCGCTCCGGATGAGCTGTCCCAAATGATCCGCAAGCTGCTGAAGGACGGTTGGCTCAGCATTGATGAAGAGGAAGAGACCGCGACCGGTATTCGCTCGGAGTGTTATAACCTGGCCGGCATGTACGAGAAGTTGGGGATGCATCTGGCGCAGCTGCGGGCCGCAGCGGCCAAACAGCAAGCCCAAGAACGCATTTTGCCGGAAGCCGCGAAAGAGGAGCAGGAGCGGAATCTCTTTGTCATTTTTGAGAAAGAGTTCGCCCGTCCTTTGTCTCCGATGGAATGCGAGACCATTTCCGGTTGGGTGGATCAGGACGGCTACGCGGAGGAATTGATCCTGCTGGCATTGAAGGAAGCGGTGTTTGCCGGAAAAGTCCATTTCCGCTATATCGACCGCATCCTGCTGGAATGGAGCCGCAACCGCGTAAAAACGGCGGCGGATGCGAAGGCGTATACGCAGCGATTCCGGGCGGGCGGACGGTAATATAACGAATGTTTCAAGATCGAAAACCTTATTCTGGTGACGAACCGGAATAAGGTTTTTTTATGTCAGATTGATCTCTTAAAAAATAAAATAAAAAAATTTCGATAAGGAATTGTCATCCAATGAAGGAAGTGGTATTATAGTCAATGACCAAATGACCAAAATTACAAAGTGGTCAGTAAGTCCATTTTCTTGTAAGGAGGGGTATTTTTTGGCGGAAGCAGTAAATCGTCGTGACTGGGTAGTGGAGGCGGCCGAACGGTCATTTTCACTATTTGGCTATAAAGCAACGACTATGGACCAGGTAGCCAAAATTGCAAATGTGGCCAAAGGAACTATCTACACTTTTTTTTCGAATAAAGAAGAACTTTTTGATGAAATTCTCAGTTCGATTATTGCGGAGATGAAGCTCATTGTCGATCGAACAGTTAGAGAGGATAAGCCGTTTTTTGAGAACTTGTACCAAAGCATGGATGCCCTATTGGAATACAGAAGCAAGCATGAACTTCTGGCAAAATTGTTCCAAGAGGTCCGTAGTTTTGGGACACAGCAAGCTAAAGAAGGATTGGATAAAGTAGAGAGTGCAATTTTAGGCTACTTGGAGAAACAGATTGCGATCGCCGGCCAAAATGGGGAAATCCAGTCTTTCGATCCGAAAATCGTCTCATTTGTGATGCTGAAGCTATACATAGCCTTGACTGTGGATTGGAACCAAAATAATGAACCTTTAACTAAAGAACAGATAAAGGAATTCGTTGAGGTTTTTCTGGCTGGAGGACTTTCGGTAAAGAATCGTAAATAAAGAGAAATATAATGCGGATGCGGGAGAGAACGAATATGGGAAAAATTAATTTATCATGGATTGCTAAGGCGTCGATTTATGTAGTTATTTGTGCGTTGATCGCGACTGGTATTTGGATAGTAAGTTCAAATCAAATTACAATGGGCAGCGAGCAGGTTAACCGCCCTACCGCTTTTATAGCGGCTGATCAATCCAGTGTTAGCTTTAAAGTAGGTGGACGTATTAAGCAAATTTTGGTCGAAGAAGGCGACCAGGTTAAAAAAGGGGACGTGCTCGCTTATATCGAAAGCGAGGAAATTAATGCCAAGGTTGCTCAAGCTAAGGCTGCTGTGGCAGTGACTGAAGGGCAAATCGGGCAGGCTCAAGCTTCCATCAATGCAGCCAAGACCAAGAAGCAACAAGGGAAAGGTGCGGTTTCGCTCACGTCAGATACCATTGATAAGCAAATCGAGCAAGCCGAGGCCGTCGTTGCAGCGGCTCAAGCTAAGGTGGATGCGCTAAAAGCGGGAGCTCGGCCGCAAGAAATCAATCAGGCTCAAATTCAGGTGGACGCAACAAACAAAGCTTTGGAAGTGGCGAAAGATACTTTGACTCGTACAGAAGACCTCTATGCGCAGGGATTGGTTAGTCAGGCTGATCTGGATAAAGCTAAAGTAGCAAATGTACAAGCGGAAGCTTCTTATAACGCTGCCGTCGAACAGCTTGCATTGGCTAAGGAAGGCGCGCGTACAGAAGAGATCAAAGCGGCCGAGGCAGCACTTCACCAAGCGCAGGCCGCTTTAGGTTTGGCAAAGGCAAACAAGGCACAGGTGGCCATCAAAGAACAGGATGTGGATGCGGCGGATGCGATGGTTCAACAAGCTGAAGCGGCGTTACAGACGGCACAGTCGGGCAAACAACAAGCATCTGCCGCTTTGGCCGAAGCGAAGACGTATCTGAGCTATACTAAATTGTTTGCCCCGGCGGACGGGTATATCGTATCACAATCCGCACAACTGGGCGAAATTGTGGGCTCTGGTTTTCCGGTATTTACGCTGCAGGAAACCAATAGCATCAAAACCGCTAAATTTTATTTGCCGGAAACAGAAATGGTGGGAATCGAAAAGGGAAACATTGTAAAGGTCAAGTTGGTGTCAAGCGGTAAAATGATTAAAGGCAAAGTGGTTTCCGTTGCCCAAGCGGCCACATTCGCTTCGCAGAAGGCAACTCAGAATACGGGCGACTTCGATATTCGTTCTTTTGGTGTCAAAGTGCAGTTGATGGATTTGCCTTCAAGCGTCCCGGTCGGTATGACAGTAGAATGGTACGGCAAGGAAAACGGAACGTCCCAAGGAGAAAAAGCAGGTGAAGTCAAGTGAACAACATTACAGTAGGAAGCGCCCTGTATGATGAATGGAAGAAAATCCTGCGAGATCGGGTTATTTTTGTAATTCTCCTTATCGGGCCAATTTTTTATACGTTTTTCTTTGCATCTCTATATAATCAGCGTGCCGTAACGGAAATTCCTACTATCGTTTATGATGAGGATCACAGTGAGTTAAGCCAGGAAATCATCCAGGCGATGGATGCGCATCAATCGATTAAAATCGTCGGGGAAGTTTATTCGAATAAGGAAGTAAGGGAAGCTATCGACAATGGAAAGGCTAGAGCTGCCGTCGTTATCCCTTATGATTTAGAAGCCAAATTGAAGCATGGAACGGTAACACCGGTCATTACCTTTGTTGACGGGACGAACCTGATGATCACAAACTCCGTGATTAAAGGGGCCAATGAAGTTATCGCTACCTACAGTTTTGGGGCCTCCTCGAAAAAATTGCAGCAACAGGGGCTTCAGGATGAGCAGATCAGCACGACTTTATCAAACATTCCATTTAGCGCCCGGACTTTGTACAATCCAACGTTTGATTATGAGGATTTTCTGGTGATCGGGATGGCGGCCACGACGTTACAGCAGGTGATATTCATGGCCGTCGGGATGTCCGTGGCGAGGGAAAAAGAAGATCAAACTTGGGACAGATTTGCCGTATGGAAAAGAAGTCCTTGGAAGATAGCGTTTGTGAAGATGTTTCCATACTTTATTGTCAGTGTACTAAATGTCTTTGTAGTATTGTCCATCCTTACATCGGTGTTTAAGTTGTCATTCCATGGATCGGTATGGTCTATCCTGTTGGCGGGGGTCGTGTTCTCTTTCACGGTGAGTTCCATTGGTTATTTTCTCAGCCTGGTCGCTCCTAACAAAATTGTGGCCCTGCAGGTTTCGATGCTGGTCGCCCTCCCGTCGTTTTCTTTATCGGGTCATTCTTGGCCGTTGGAAGCCATGCCTAAATTCCTGGCATTCATAGCGCATGGATTGCCGTTAACATATTTTCTCGATTCATTGCGGACAGTTATGTTAAAGGGATTGCCAACCCATCACATTTTGAACAATTGTGTTGCCACTGCTGTAATCGGATTAATCACCTTGTTGACAGCACTGCTTTATTCCCGGTTTATCTCCTTTCGCAAACTGGATGAAGGGCAACAAACGGACATGGCTGACCATGCAGCTCCGCTTACTACACAGTCGTTCAGTGCTGCGCCATCCACAACTACTTCTGTTTAGATGATATGTTTAGGAATAGTCCGAATATAGTTGAGAGGAAGCATTCTAATGAAAAAAGGGATTCTTGTATTTGCAACTTTGCTGCTATTTCTCGGAAATGGTCCGGTTTCAGCAGATAATAATCCGTTAACCGATTTGAAAAAGGTAGACCGTTTGGATTTGGAGACCGCTATTAAAATGACGGTCGATAATTCTTATAATTTGTCTCTTTTGCAGTTGAAATTCAATGCCTTGGATAACAAGCAGGATGATTTGAAGGCTCAAATGAAAGATCTGCCTGAGCCTGGTTCTGTATCTTCCTACAGGCTGCCAACGAGCCCAGCCGATATCGTGAGCGATCCCAAATACGGCATTCCCAATACGGCTAATCCTGAGCAATTGCTTTGGCTAGGTCCCACGATTGAGGCGAATACGGTTATCAACAAAATGATGGACGGGATGGGGGATATCGTTGAAGGGATGAACAAGTTAATACGTTCTCAGCGAAATCAATTGGAAATTGCGATCGAGCAAATGGATACCAACAAAAAGACAACACTGGTGGAGACTGATAAAGCTAAAGAGGCTGCGAAATTACAAATGACTTCGGAGTATGTGACACTGTTGTCCAAAAAGGAACAGATCGAAACAACCAAAGAATATATCGAATTGCTTGAGAATGATGTAGTGAGGGCTCAAAGCCTCGAAAAGTCGGGGGGCGGATCTAAAGAAAACATAGTGAAGACGACCCGGGCTGTTCGCGAGCAAAAGGAGCAACTGGAAATTTTGGAAAAGGCCTATCAAGTCGATTTGGTGCAACTCAGTTTTGATTTGGGCATCGAATACAAGCCGGACTTGATTCTCGAAGAGGTCACCCTGACGGAACCCCAGCCTGTCGAGCGAAAAGAAAGGAACCAGATTCTGGCTAAATCTTACGATATAAAAATAAAATATAATGATATCGAGCAAGCGAGATGGGAAGAAATTCATACGAATACTTCAGGTGAGGACGGGAAGGATTACTTGGATATAAGTACCCGGATTAAGGAGATGCAAGGGGAACAACTGTTGGTAGAACAAGCCAAGAAAATCGATCAAGTCTATAACGAAGCGGAAACCGCGTATCTTCAGGTGTTGTCAGCGACTGAACAGAGCAAGGATGCTCTGGAGGATTACAACAACAATTATATCCGGTTTGAGAAAGGATTTATCTCCGCTTTTGATATGAATAAACTGAAGTTTACTCTTACGCAGGCTCAAACTAAAGAAAAGTTGGCTAAGTTGAAGTACTTTGCTCTGACCCAAAAGGTATCGTCCATGGAGAATGGTCTGATCATTTAGTATGAACCGGGGCCTTAAATGCTATTTTTTACATGAAGTACACATTCGTATCATATATATCTAGAAGTGATATGGTAGATTAAATATATGTAAATCTAGCAAATTCCGAAAGGGGATCGCCGTTTGATAGGCTGGATTATTTACAAGCATTTGCCCCAGGATGTAAAGCCGGAAATGTATGAGATTCGGCGCCTTGTCGAGGAGGCGGAGCGGCAGGGAATCGAAATCCGCGTGCTGGCTCCGGAGCAGTTTGAACTGATCGTGACGCGGGACGACCGCAAGAGCGTGATGGTGGACGGGGAAGTATTGCAACTGCCCGACTTTGTTTTACCTCGGATGGGAGCGGGAACGAACTATTTTGGGCTCGCCTTGATCCGGCATCTCGAGAGGCTCGGCGTGCGGACGTTCAATTCCTCGCAAAGCATCGATACGGTCAAGGATAAGTTGTTTACCCAGCAGATTTTGGCGGAGCATAACTTGCCGGTTCCTAAGACGATGCTGATCCGTTCCAAAGTGGACGTTAACTTGGTGGAGAAACACCTTGGGTTTCCGGTCGTGGTCAAAACGATTTCGGGGTCCCAGGGAAGCGGCGTATTTTTGGCCGAGACGAAATCCAAATTTATCGACCTGCTGGAGATGATCAACGCCTACAAGGAAAATGCGACGATGATTCTGCAGGAATTTGTCGAATCTAGTCGCGGCATGGATTTGCGGGTGCTGACCATCGGAGGGCGGGCCGTGGCTGCGATGAAGCGAAGCTCGGGGAACGACAGCTTTAAGGCGAATTATTCGCGGGGCGGGACTGTGGAGCCCTATGAGATCACGCCCGAAATGGAGTGGCTGGCGTTGGAAACGGCGCGGCTGCTGAATTTGGATATCGCGGGCATCGATCTGCTGTTTGACGGGGATCACTACAAAATCTGCGAAGCGAATTCCTCCCCGGGATTTGAAGGGATCGAATCCTGCTGCAGTGTGAATATCGCGGAGGAGATTTATAATTTTCTGCGCGTTCGCTTGAACCGTTTTGATGAATAACGCGGATGCTGCGATCCGAAGGTATGGATGAAAAAAAGCGGGCCGCCCGGGATAATATCCCGGGCGGCCCGCTTTTCGCGGCTTCTCGCTATGATTTGCGGATGTTTTTGTTACGGCAGCAGCAGGCTCACCAGTTTTGCGGCTTCTGCGCGTGTCGCCGGCATTCCGGGACGCAGGCTGCCATCGACGTATCCTTTTAAGAAGCCGAGCCGCTGTGCCTGGGCAAACGAATCCTTCGCCCAGGCCGGCACTTGATCCGCGTCGCTCGCGTTTAAAGCGGAGGCGGCGGGCAGCCCGTTTGAACGGCTGTTTGCGTAAGCCTGCATGAACAGCGTGAACATTTGAGCGCGGGTAATCGGCTGCGCGGCCGCGGCCGCGTTTGTGTCCCCGCCCTCTTCCGGAAGGCCTTGCGCGCGGGCCAGGGCCGAAACGAAATCGGCGCGCGTGATAGGCTCGGCAGGACTGAATTCGGTGTCCGAGCTCCCGGATAAAAGGCCGTAGGATATGGCTTTTTCGATTTCCGCCTTGGCCCAGTGATGATCCGGCACGTCGAGGAAACGGGTGACGGCCATTTGCGGTTGGCCGGCCGCGGATTGCTGCAAAAATCCGTAGATCGCCTTGGCGATCTCTTGGACCACCGGGTTGCCGATGGCTTGCGCCTCGTCGAAGTCTTCGGTCGTCGTCACCTCCGTCAGCACCGCCACCGCCATTTCGCGGCCCGGAACGAGAAAGTAGCCGGTATCGTGCGTGACATTGGCGTTTTCGCCGGTTTTATGGGCGATTTTCGCGCCTTGGAGGGCGGCCCCGAATTTCGTGTCGACTTCCTGGGCGAGCATCCAGCCGATGATCGTATCCTTTGATTTCTCCGTTAAAAAGCTATGCTTATAAATGCGATCCAGCAAGGTTATCAGATCGGCCGCGTTAATGAAGTTGTCCTGCTCCGGCGTGGGTGCGGCCGCGAACATTTTCCGGCCGAGATGCATGACCTCCAGGTTTAGTTGATCCATCAGTTCCTGTACCCGCTTGAGGCCGACGACGTCGATCAAGACGTTGGTCGCCGTATTGTCGGATTGGGTAATCATCAGGCGGGCCAGCCGTTCCAAGCTGACCTCCTGGGGGAATTTCTCCTTCTGAAGCGAGCCGGTGCCTCCGACCACATCATCGGGTTCGACGGTAACGGTATCTTCCAGTGTGAGGGCGCCCCGGTCCACTTGCTGCATCAAAGCGGCCACCAGTGCCAACTTGATGGTGCTTGCGGGCTTGTAGGCTTCCTTGGACCCGAGGAGCGTCTCCTCGTTCCCGAAATAGCCGCTCAAATCCTTTAACCCGACGGAAACCCGGATGCCTTTGGTCGCCGCTTCATCAATGAGAGCTTGAACCGACCTCTTCAAGTCACTTATGTCAGCTGCCGCGGAGGCGGCGGGAACCGCCCCCGGGGTGATGATCGTCAGCAGCATGGAGAGTGTGAGAGTTGCTGTAATCAGTAACTTTTTGCGCCTCTGTAACGTTTTGTTCATGTAGGCTTCCTCCCGGTAATTAGAATGGGTGTGCGGAGTGTCGAATTATTTAGCCGGGAGTTCGATCTGCCCGTAGCCGTAAGTATCGAACCAGTTTTGAAGGGTCGCGAAATCTTTCGTAAACGACAGACCGAGCAGCAGCATCATTCTGGCATGTTGGGCATTCAGGTTGTCGCCCGCGATGATGCCTTTGCCTTCGGAATAGTTGCTGCCCGAGCCCGTGCGTGTCGTCGTCACGAATACGACGCCTTGCTCGATCGCTTTGGCGCGCTCTTCGCTCATCGCTTTGGAGATGCCTCCGGCGCCCGTGCCGGCCGTGACGATCCCTTTGGCCCCGCCAGCAACAAAAGCGCTGATGGCGCCTGAACCGGCATCCTGATAGGAGTAGGCGATTTCCACTTTGGCCAAATCATTTTTGGTAATTTTGGTGAGGTCAAACGGCGTCGCCCAATCCTTTGCGGCTTTTAGGGCACGGAAGGGAGCACGGTAAACTCGGATGTTGTTTTCGTCGATATAACCTAAAGCGCCGATTTGGGGCGTGACGAAGGTATCGGTCCGGTAAGAATTCGTCTTGGTTACTTCGCGAGCGGCATGAAATTCATCATTCAGCATCAATACGGTGCCGAAATATCGGGTTTTTCCGCTGGCGGCCAATTTAATGGCGTTGTACAGGTTGGCCTGAGCGTCGGATCCGATTACCGTCCATGGACGCATGGACCCGGTTACCACGACCGGTTTCGGACTCCGGACCGTGAGGTCGAGGAAATAGGCGATCTCTTCCATCGTATCCGTTCCGCTGGTCACGACGACGCCGTCCTGGGTTTTTAGCGCTTCATCGACCTTGAGGGACAAGTCGTATAATTGCTGAATCGTATAGGCGCTGGATCCCGAATTTCCGAATTGATGCGTAGTGACTTCGGCGATCTTATCCTTGTTCGGCAGCGCCCGGACCATATCTTCGATCAGAAGGGTTCCCGCTTTGTAATTCGTAAAGCTCGTTTCGTCTACCGATTTCCCGGCCAGCGTACCGCCGGTGGCGATGACCTGAACCTTGGGCAGTGACTTGGCGGTTTGGGCGTTCGCCGCGGATGCGCCCGATTCGGCGGCGGAAGCGCGGGGCAGCGGAATGGCCGGGAGACCGGCGGCCGTGAAAGCGAGACCGGCGGCGAGTATCCATTTCAAGGTATGGGATTTCCAAGTGTTCATAAGATCAACCTCCATGATGTGATTTGTTAACCGTATGTAATATAAACTAACATTGAATTGGTTAACTGACTGGATTATAGAATGATGTGAGGTTTTTTAACAAGTGAGGAATATAGCGAAGTAAGCGTTGTAAACCTAGTTTTCCTGCAAATATCGTTTATATTCATGTAATCACGGCATAGTTTTACGGTTGTGCAGAACCAGGAAGTTCATGTTATATAAAATTACACTACTATCCTTGGGCTCTCAGCTAAGTTTTGCAAGTTAACGGTCAGGGTACTAACCAAATATAACTTATGCTAAAATCGAGAAGAACAAGTTGTGGAGGGATAATATTGTCTGAGGAACCGCCTTTTCACCAAGGCGGTTTTCTTATGGTCGAATATTAAAATTAGAATTTAACATTGCCTAAATAAAAAAAGAACCCGGGTGCAGGGGCAGGGGCGTTTATCATCGTCTATTGTTTTGGAGAGGAGGGGAGAGCTATTGGCGAGGAGTTAATCGAAAAGATGAAAAAGGGCGACCGGTCAGCTTTTCACGAATTTGTGAAGCTTTACGGACAGACGGTGTTCCGTATCGCCTACTCGGTCCTCCATGACGAGAAAGAGGCGGAGGATGCCGCCCAGGAAACTTTTCTTCAAGTCTATAAGTCTCTCTCCGCTTACCGTTCACAGGGAATCAAGTCTTGGTTATCCCGCATCACCGTTAACAAGGCGATTGATTTAAAAAGACGGCGGGACCGGCGGCGCGAGGATCATTGGGATCCCGCCGATGTGGCGGACAAGATTCCCGCCCAGGAAGATGAATTGCTGGAGGACATGCTAAGCCAGGAGCGCAGAAACGAGCTGCAATCCAAACTGTCGGAGCTCCCTCCGGGCCATCGGCAGGTGGTGACCGCTTTTTACTTCGAAGGGAAAAGCCATGAGCAGATCGCCTCGGAGCTTGCGTTGAGCGTCAAGACGATCGAGTCGAAGCTATATCGGGCCAGGGCCTGGATCCGTGAGCACTGGAAGGAGGAGGAATGGCAATGAACGAACCGGAATCGCAGCGGAGGCTGTGGCGGAAGTATATTCTCGGCGAACTCCCGAAAGAGGACGCCGACAAAATGGAAGCGCTGATGCGGGCCGACGATCGGCAGTTTGAACTCTATCTGGAAGTATTTATGTCGGTCGAGTCCGAATTGCCGGCGCTACCCGATGAGGAACGTTTCGCGAGCGACGTCATGGTCCGGCTTCCCGCCCAGCAGGCGAACGGAACTGCGAAAGGAAACAGGAAGAAATGGGGATGGGACCGCCCGGTATTGCATTATGTTATCGCCGCGTCCATCACCTTCCTCTTGCTGGGAGGCGGTGTGTTTGATCTGTTGGCGGCGGGAACCAGCGTGGCCGTAGAAAACCAGGGCAGCGGGTCTCCGTTGAGCGAGCGGCTTATGGAACGGGCCTCGTTGTGGATGGACCGGATCGGTACTCCGACCGGCGGCAACTAGGGAAGACGGGCAAATTCACCTGGAAAGGATGATGACATTGACTTACTATCGCAGCAGAATGCTGGCGTTTATATTGAATGTGATCCCCGGATTGGGGCACTTTTATTGGGGAAAGAAGGGAAGGGGCATCTTCTACCCGCTCTTCTTCTTCGGCGGAATTTTTGGCGGATTTCTGATCGCGATGGCCACGAATGAAGGCGAATTCTTTCTCGCCGTTCTGATCGCGGAGTTGATTCTATGGGCCGTCAGCATGCTGGATCTTCTTATCGTGATGCTGAGGGAGCCGGCGGCTCAGGAAAGGTCGACGCATGATTATATGGCTGCACCGCGCCGCGGGGAAGCCGAGACCGAACGTTTCTTTACCATTCTTCTCTCTTTCGTTCCGGGATTGGGGCATTTCCAAATGGGGTTAATGCAGCGGGGGCTGTCTTTTCTGATCCTGTTCTTCGGGCTGATCACGATGATGTTCTTTTTGACCGGCGTCACGCACGAAACGGTATTTCTGCTGTTTCTGGGTTTATTGCCGATCATCTGGCTTTACTGCATGTTCGACGCCGTCCAGCTTATTCACCGTAAGCAGGCCGGGGAGCCGCTGCAGGACCGGTCGCTCTTGGACGAATGGGAATCGGGCCGGATCGAGGGGCGCCGCAGCAAGGTACTGGCCACGCTCTTGTCCGCTTTTCCCGGTGCGGGTCAAATGTATCTTGGCTTGCAAAAACGCGGCCTGCAAATGATGGTCCTGTTTCTTGGGAGCTTTTATATTATCGATGTGCTTCGTTTGTCCGTATTTCTGTTCGTGGTCCCCGTGATCTGGTTTTACTGTTTTTTTGACGGACTTCAGCAGACGAGCCGGTACGGCATCCTGCCGATGGAGGATATTCCGTTGATCCGAAGCAAGGGGGGCAGCCAGCATTGGCTGGGAATCGCTCTTTTATTGATGGGAGTCTATTATGTGGGTGTGGAATTCATAGTTCCCGCGCTGGACCGTTGGTTCCCTTACCTGCAAATGCGCTATTTGATCGATGAATATTTGAGGCCGGTGCTGGTCGCGGCCATCCTCATCGGAGGGGGTCTCAAACTGCTTTCCGGACGCCGGAAGGAATCGGATTGGGGCGGTAAGGAACAACTATAAACGATCCCCCATTGGGATCGGGCGGAAAGAGGGCTGCAGGAGGTCTGCGGCTCTCTTTTTTTATTTCGGAATCTATTTTTGTTACAATGCAGACAGATGAATCGTTTGATAGAAGGAGAAGACCGGATGTTTAAAATATATGTCGTGGAAGATGATCGGCAGCTTGCCGGATTGCTGGAAAACTATTTGCAGAGGTTCGGCTACGCCACCTGTACGGCTGCGAATTTCGAACGGATCAAGGAGGAATTTGAACGTGAAGCGCCGCATCTGGTGCTGCTTGACGTGAATCTGCCGAAGTTTGACGGGTATTACTGGTGCAGGCAGATCCGCAATTTGTCCACCTGCCCGATTATTTTTATTTCCGCCAGGGAGGGGAAAATGGACCAGGTTATGGCGTTGGAAAACGGAGCGGATGATTACATTACGAAACCCTTCGACTATGATATCGTTTTGGCTAAAATCCGCAGCCAGCTGCGCAGAACTTATGGAGACTACGCCGCGGCCGGCGGGGATCGAGCGGTTCAACTGGAAGGTCTCAAGCTGGACAAAGACCGCTTGTACTTGAGTTTGGGGGACCGGAAGGTCGAACTCAGTCTTACCGAAGTCAAAATGCTGGAGGAACTGATGCGCAGGGGGGAAGAGGTGGTAAGCCGGGATCGCCTGTTGGAGAAAATTTGGGACGACCAGGTTTTTGTCGACGATAACACCTTGAACGTATATGTCACGCGGGTTCGGAAAAAGCTGGCCGCCCTGGGGATTGAGGAAGCCCTTCAAACCGTGCGCGGTCAGGGTTACAGGCTTGTGCCCCGCTGGGAGGAGGCGCGATGAAGCTTTTTCTGAAAGATCACCGGGCACTCGTCGCCGTGTACGCCCTGCAGTTGCTGGCCGTTTCCGGGGTGTACTGGCTGGACGGATACCGCGATGGCTATGTCGTACTGTACGCCGGGCTGCTGAGCGGCTGCTTGCTGGCGGGTTATTTGCTCGTCCGGTTTCTGACCCACCGTTCGTTCTATGCTTGCCTGGAACAGGACGGAGCGATGGACGCATTCAAAGAAGTGGAGCCGAGAACGCCCTTGTCCGAATCGCTCTACCGGCTGTTAAAAAAACAATACCGGGCTTACGTTACTGAAATCAACGCCCAACAATACAAAATTACCCGCCACCTTCAGTTTATCAGCCAGTGGGTGCATCAGATGAAAACCCCGGTTTCGGTTATACATCTTCTGGTGCAGGATAGCGACGACGCGCGTTTCGTCGCGGTGGGGGACGAGGTGGACCGGCTTCGCAAGGGGCTGGACCTCGTGTTGTATACGACGAGGCTGGACGGTTTCGCGCAGGATTTCATGGTTGAGAAACTGGAGCTGGAGGCGTTAGTCCGTTCCGTCGTTTCGGAACAGAAACGGCTATTTATCCGCAGCAAGGTGTTTCCCCGCATGCAGTTCCCTTCCGGCGAACGTCTGTTCATTGCCACCGACGAGAAGTGGCTTTCATTTGCGTTGACCCAAGTATTAACCAACGCGGTCCGGTATACGACCAAAGAAAATGCGAATTTGACACTGAGAGCCTACCGGCGGGACGAAGAAACCGTCCTGGAGATTTCGGATGAGGGGGTGGGCATCCCGGCCAGCGACGTCCCGCGTGTCTTTGAGGCTTATTTTACGGGGGAGAACGGCAGGAACTTCAGGGAGTCCACGGGCATGGGGCTGTATCTCGTCAAGCAGATTTGCGATCAACTCGGCCATCGGGTCGAGATCGAGTCGGCCGTCATGGAAGGGACTACGATTCGGATTCGATTTGGGGGCCGGCGGACGGAAACCTTACAAGGAAGTAAGGAAGTGTAAGATTAAGCCATGGGATTCCGCGGTCGCTCCCAAGTATAATGAAGCTATCCGCGGAAGGAGGGGGAAGGATGCCGATTTTACAAGTGCGGGAAGTATCGAAAATCTACGAGGGCAAAATTTCCACCAAGGCGCTTGACCATGTCAGCTTTCGGATGGAGGAAGGCGAATTCGTCGGGATTATGGGACCCTCCGGCAGCGGGAAAACCTCGCTGCTCAATGTCATCGCCACCATCGACGAACCTACTTCCGGAACCGTATGCATCGCCGGGCAAAATCCGCATGAATTGGATCAGGAGCGGATGGCTCTTTTTCGCCGAAGACGACTGGGCTTTATTTTTCAGCACTTTAACCTGCTCGATACGTTGACCGTCGAAGAAAATATCGTGCTCCCGCTTACGCTCGAAGGTACGCCGGTGCAGGAAATGAAGCGGAATGCGGCGGATTTGGCGGAAAGGCTGGGGATCGCCCGCGTGCTGGACAAATTTCCGCATGAGATTTCCGGGGGACAAATGCAGCGGACCGCGATCGCGCGGGCGATGATCCACCATCCCTCGCTGCTTCTGGCCGACGAGCCCACCGGGAACCTGGATTCCAAGTCCTCCCGGGACGTCATGGAGGCGTTTGCGATGGTCAATGAGGCGAAGCGGGCGGCCATTTTGATGGTGACGCACGACGCTTTTGCCGCGAGCTTTTGCCATCGGGTGATCTTCATCAAGGACGGAAGCATGTACAACGAAATTTACCGGGGCGACAACCGCCAGGCGTTCTTCCAAAAAATCATCGACATGATGTCGCTGCTGGGAGGGGATACGGATCACCTTTCGTCAGCTCGCCTTTAATCATGTATTAAGAAAGAAACGCACTTATGCGGCCTATTTTTTGAGCAGTACGTTTTCCGTAATGGTCTTTTTCGTGTGCGCCGTATTCCTGTTCCATCCGGAGCTGCGGGACCGGGTAGCCTGGCAGTCGGCGCTGCTTGTGCTCGGTCAGGCGGAAGCCATCATGTTCGTCTTCTGCTTCTTGTTTGTCCTTTATTCCGTCGGCTCATTTCTTCGTTCCCGGAAGCGGGAATTCGGGGTGCTGCTGCTGCACGGAATGACCGTAAAACAGCTCCGCAAGATGGTGTTCACGGAGAATATGCTGGTGGGCCTCGGCGCGCTTGGCGCGGGGATTTTGGGAGGTTTGCTGACGGCCAAGCTCTTCCTGATGGCAGGCGCAAATCTGCTGGGGATCGAAGAGCTGTCCTTCCATATTTCGCCCTGGAGCGTGCTCTTGACTTTGGCGGCGTTCCTGCTGCTGTTTCTGTCGATTTCCTCCTTTACGACGATGCTGCTCGGCTCGACCCGGCTGATCGATTTGTTTCAATCCGGCGCAAAAAGGGAAGGCCAGCCCCGGTTCTCCAAAGGGCTGTCCCTGTTGGCGGCCACGCTGCTCATCGCAAGCTATACCTTGGCCGTGACGGCATCGGCGTCGACCGTCAAGCTTCGCGTGGTCCCGGTGACCCTGATGACGATGCTCGGCACCTATTTGTTTTTCTCGCAAGCTGGTCTGGCCGTCATTCACCTATTAAAAAGAAACCTGGCGAGGTACTGGCACAGGACGAACCTGATTCTGATTTCAAATTTATCGTACCGGCTGAAAGAGAACGCCTGGATGTTTTTTCTCGTCGCGATGATCTCGACGATCACGTTTTGCGCGGTCGGCGTATTCGCCTCCGTCAACCGGCTGTCCGCGGAGTTCGACCGGGACCACCCGGCCGAGATCGGCTATGTGGCCAAGCCGGGCGGCAACGTAAGCGCCGGGCATCTTCGTCAGATCCGGGAGGAGCTCGCGGCGCGAGGTCTCGCCTTTCACGAGGAGGAGACGGATTTGCTGCTTGCGGAGGTTGCCTCCACGACGCTGGCGGGGGCGCCGGATCAGTTGGCGCTGCTCTCTTTTTCCGATTATACCAAGCTGGTGGCCGCGGCGGGGATGACGACCCGGGAGGAGCCTCCGGACGCCGACGGGGCTTTGGTGCTCATGAGCTCGCAGCGGGAAAAGCTGCTCTTGCAAGAACGGGAACCGGCAAGCTATACGCTCGGTGCGGGCGGAATACGGCTGGACGAAGAAGGGGTTACACAGCACGTGCCCATCTCCGATTATTTAACACCGGAGCTCGGGGATTTCCGGGGAGGGAATTTTTC
This sequence comes from Paenibacillus sp. alder61, assembly GCF_020179875.1. Classification (NCBI taxonomy): domain Bacteria; kingdom Bacillati; phylum Bacillota; class Bacilli; order Caryophanales; family Paenibacillaceae; genus Paenibacillus; species Paenibacillus sp. alder61. The sequence continues at coordinate 13,176 of NZ_JAIUDG010000015.1, read as the reverse complement.
CGGACTTGTCGTGAGCGATGCGACGTGGGAGAAGTTGGCCCCGAATTTCGGCCGGGCGGTTTACACGGCGTTTTATTCGGACGCCGGTTTGGAGGCCACCGTCGATATCGCAAAGAATTTGACCGAAAACGGAAAGATGAAGTACGAAACCGGTCTGGATTACGCCATGGCGGTGAGCGGGACTTTGTTCGAGGTTCAACGAACCACCTATGGAGCGCTGTTGTTCTTTGCGCTGCTGGTCGGTACCGTGTTTTTTATGTCGGCGGGGAGCTTCCTGTACTTCCGGTTATACAGCGATCTGGACTACGACCGGCGTCAATATGCCGCGCTGACCAAGCTGGGCGTGACCCGCAGGGAAATGGAGCGGATCGTAACCGCTCAACTGGGGTTGATGTTCTTTTTGCCGGTGGGAGTGGCGCTCGTTCACAGTATCTTCGCGTTCATCGCGCTGCAAAGTTATCTGTTTATCCCGATCGCTTGGGAGGCTTGCTTGATCCTGTTCAGCTTTTGTTTTGTGCAGGGGATGTATTTTTATTTCATTCGCGCGCGATATTTGCGGAATTTGCAAAAAGGTTATCTATAATCGATATGGAGGTATCTCGTGGAAAATTGGATTACGAATATAATGGAGCAATTCGGCTATGCCGGCATCTTGCTGCTGATCGCGCTGGAAAATGTGTTTCCGCCGATTCCGTCGGAGGTGATTCTCACCTTCGGGGGCTTTATGACAACATACACCAGTCTGACGGTCGTGGGGGTCATTATCGCGGCTACGGTAGGCTCGGTGCTCGGCGCGGTCATTTTGTACGGGATCGGCTATTTGATCAATGTCGATAAACTGGAAGGCTGGGTGGACCGGTACGGGAAATTTTTGCGCCTGAAAAAAGAAGATATCCGTAGGGCAGACGCTTGGTTCGACAAATACGGCTATTGGACGGTGCTGTTTTGCCGGATGATTCCGTTGATCCGGAGTCTGATTTCCATTCCCGCGGGGATGTCCAAAATGAAGTTCGGTCTATTCCTCTTGTTTACGACGATCGGTACCTTGATCTGGAACGTCATTCTGGTCTCCGTAGGCGCCGCGGTGGGCGGGTCCTGGGAGAAAATCGTCGAGTTTATGGACGTTTACTCCAACATCGCTTACGCTTTGATCGCGGTTATTGGGATCGGCGGCGTATTTTGGTTTCTGCGGACAAGAAAAAAGGGCTGATCCGAAAAGGCGGCGTTTACTGCCGTACTCCACAATAGACAAAAAGCGGCGTTACGCTGATGAGAAGAGAGGTTTCGCATGGAATTTATCGATTTGATTAAAGCGGTAGTTCTCGGCTTGGTCGAGGGGTTGACGGAATTTGCCCCCGTTTCTTCGACGGGACATATGATCATCGTGGATGATATGTGGTTGAAGACTGAGCAGTTGCTGCATTCCAAATATGTGGCCAACACGTTTAAAGTCGTCGTCCAGTTAGGCTCCATTCTGGCGGTGCTTGTCGTCTTCCGGGAGCGGTTTATGGATCTGCTGGGCATTTCCCGAATGAAGCGGCGCGGGGAGGAAGGGGGCGGAGCTGCGGCTTCCCGTCATGGCGGGGAACCGCGGCTGAAGCTGGCCCAGGTACTGGTCGGCTTGGTCCCGGCGGGAATTCTCGGCGTTTTGCTGGAGGACTATGTCGATGAGTACTTGTTCTCCACCGCCACGGTATTGATCGGTCTGGTTATCGGAGCGCTGCTGATGATCGCGGCGGACCGCTTCGGACCGAAGCGGCCGGCCGTGGAGTCCGTCGACCAGATCACCTACAGGCAGGCGTTTACGATCGGCTTGTTTCAATGCCTTTCGATCTGGCCGGGATTCTCCCGGTCGGGCTCGACGATTTCCGGAGGGGTTCTGCTGGGACTGAGCCATCGGGCGGCGGCCGATTTTACGTTTATTATGGCCGTGCCGATCATGGCGGGGGCCAGCGGGCTGTCCCTGCTGAAAAATTGGGAGTATTTCACGATGGACGCACTCCCGTTCTTTATCGCCGGCTTTATAAGCGCTTTTGTGTTCGCGCTGTTGTCGATCCGCTTTTTCCTCAAGCTGATCAACCGAATCCGGCTTGTCCCGTTTGCGGTTTACCGTTTGGTATTGGCCGCGGTTATCGGGGCGCTGTATTTCTGGTAAGCATGCGAAAGAGCCGTCCGACGGGGTTCTGTCGGGCGGCAGCCCGCCGCTATGGCATCTTTGGGCCAGCGTTTCGCCGTGGGCGCCGCATCTTTCCGTGAAGTGTAATCCATGTCTAACCTCCTCAAAATATGCAAAATGAATGAATCACAATGCAAGTTGAAGAACCCCCGCCCGCCGCGGCTGTCCAGAAACCGGGTGGGTGGGGGCATAGTAGCAAATCACACTTAAGAGTGCGGGCGGGGAGGCAGAAGCAGGGAACGGTAAAGCACTTCGAAAATAAACTCGAAGGCCTCCAAATGGCGCTTGGCCTCAAAGGCGTTGGCTCCCCAGGCATAAATCCCGTGGTTGCGCAGCAGGATGCCGGGGATTTCCGGCTTGAGCGTACCGGGAATCAGCTTGGCGATCGAAGGAATATCCGCGTAATTCGGGAGAACAGGAATCCGGATGGCGGCATTTTCCTCCCAAATGCCGAGACCTTTAATCAGTTCGATGCCTTGAGCCGGTACATATCCTTCGTCACCGTAATACTCGCTGATCAGGTTGTTGTATACGGTATGCACGTGGAAAATGGCGCCGCATCCCGTCATCCGGTAAATTTTGGCGTGAATCAGCGTTTCGGCGCTCGGCTTAAGCGCAGTCGTTTCGCAGGCTTCTCCGTTGGCGTCCACAAAAAGGAAATCCTCCGGAGTATGAACCGATTTATCCTTCCCGCTCGAAGTGACCGCAAAATGAAACCGGTCCGGCGTGAAGGCGCCGACCCGAACGGACAGATTGCCGCTCGTTCCGGGGAACCAGCCCCGGGCGGCAAATTGCTCTTTGATGTTCCGGAGCTCGCCCAGCGCCTTCTGTTTTTCCTCCAGGGAGATGTCTGAAAATGTCATTTAATTCGCTCCTTCCCGCCTCATCAAGTCGGTCTTAATCTCCGTAAACGTTTCAAATGGGGTATGGGAAATACCCAGCTCGCGGCATTTCTCGGTCAGTTTGGACCGGGAGTATACCCGGTCCGCCAGCTTGGCGCCCTCGAAATCGGTCAAGCTGTCCCCGATCAGAATCCGCTCATACTGCTCCGGCGGATACCGGCGCATGACCGCGGCCTTGCACATGCCGCAATCGTTCGTGCAGTGCTCGTCGCAAGGGTGGGGCCATAAGATAGCGATATTCTCCCCGGTAAAGTCCGCGGAATTGCAAAAAATATGATCCTGCGGAATATCGAAGGGGGCGAGCAGCGGCTCAAGAAAAAAATCAATGCCCCCGCTCGTCACGTAAAAAGGAATCGACCGCTGCTTCAAGTAGGCGAGAAATTCCCGGAAGCCCTCGCGGATGCCGGCTTGTCCGACGACGAACGCGGTGATCTCCTCCCGCATCGAAGCCGGGAAGAGGGCGAACATCGCCCCGACGCCTTCCCGGATCGAAATTTCATGGGAGAGGATACGCTGCATAATCGGCTCGTATCCTTCCGGTTCGAAATGCCGCATGATCGCTACGATATTGTCGCTATTGGTAATCGTCCCGTCGAAATCGCAGAAGACGACGGGCTGTTTGCCGCGGTTCATCGCTGCCCTCCCCAAAGGTCAAGGGCAGCTTTCAATTCGGGCAGGCTCGCCGACGCCTGCTCCAGGGAGACGCCGTTCATCGCGGCGTCAATCGCCTGCAGGAAGGCGCGGCCGCCGGCGCTCGCGCCGCCCGGATGCCCGTGAATGCCGCCGCCGGCATTCACGACCACATCGGTGCCGAAGTCGTCCAGAATCCGGGGTACCAGCCCCGGATGGATGCCGGCCGACGGCACCGGGAAGCTGGCGCGCTGCGGCAGCCCCTCGGCGGTGAGCTCGCGGCGGATCGCCAGGTTCTCCTCCCTCGGCATAACGACCGAGCCGTAAGGCGAAGGGAACAGCACGAGGTCGGCCCCGGCGATCCGCATCAGCTTGCCGAGCAGCAGGGAAGCGGCGATGCCGTAATGCGGCGACGGATACAACGCTCCGGCGAGCGAAGGGTGGGCCGCAATCGGTACGGTGATGTCCGGGTCGGAGCTCAGCTCGTGCAGGACATCAAAGCCGTAAGGCAGCACGCTGAACAAGAGGGCGGACGCCCCGGCATCGATGGCGCGCAGCGCTTGCTCTTTCAGCTTCGAAGTCGGCCCCGTGAGATTCGTCGCGTAGAGCAGCTTTTTGCCCGTCACGCGCTCGGCCTCTTCCGCGGCTTCGCGGCAAACGCGCACGCGCTGATCGATCGGTGTCAGCGGATTCTCAAACAGGATCTCGTCATCCTTGATCAAGTCGACGCCGCCGAGCGCCTGGGCCAGAAATTGCTCCTTGAGGCCGTTCAGATCGTAACCGACGACCGATTTGAAGATGCTCATCAAGAGCGGACGGTCCTTGACGCCCAGCAGATCCCTTACGCCGTTCAGGCCGAATTTCGGGCCGGGAAAGGCGCTGAGAAACGAATCCGAAAATTCCAGGTCCAGCAGTTTGATTTTACCGTCCATCGATATTTTGCCGAACACGGTGATCAGCAGGGCGGGGAGATCCCGGGTAAAATTGACGTCGGGATATGAAATCGACACATCCGCGTAACGTTCGGTTTCGGACCCGGTTTCCGGCTCGTGAACCTGGATTCGTTCCACCCGGCCCAAATGACGGCGCATTTCCTCCTGTTTGATTTGGGGCAGCTCGGTCCAAGTCCCGACCGTCATGCCGATGGCGATGGACTGGGCCTTGCGCTCAAAATCGGCTTTAGGATCATAAATCCGGTAAGTTGCAGTACAATAACTCACGATAATGCCTCCTTTACCGCCTCGCCCATTTCGCGAGAGCGTTCCGCACAGCGGTGAACGGCCGCTTTGACGGCCGCCTCAAAACCACGGTCGGCCAAAACCTCCAGTGCGGCCTGGGTCGATCCGTTGGGCGAAGTGATGTCTTTACGCAGTTTTTCCGGCGCTTCGCCGGTTTCCTTCATCATTACCGCCGCGCCCAGCACGGTTTGCACCGTCAGCTCGCGGGCCTGCTCGGGGGTGAGTCCGCCTTCGATGCCGGCGGCGATCATCGCTTCCATCATGTAGTAGAAATAAGCGGGGCCGCTGCCGGAAATTCCGGTCAAAATGTCCATTCTCTCCTCGGGGATCACCTGGACGGTACCGACCGCTTCAAACATCGAGAGCACCTGGCGACGCTGCTCTTCGGCGGTCTCGGCGGAGAAGGAGATGCCGGTGGCGCCTTGACCGATCGAGCTCGACGTATTCGGCATCGTTCTCGCCACCGGCGCGTTGACGCCCAGCAGCCCCTGAATCGTGGCGATGGACAGGCCGGCGATCACGGAGATGATGAGCTGGCCATCACGCCATTTCGGGCCCAGTGCTTTCAAGGCCTCGCCGGCATCCTTCGGCTTCATGGCCAGGACGATGACGGACGCTTCGTTCAAGTATTTCGCGGTTTTCTCTTCGCCGTTTCCGGTAACTACGCCGTACTGTTCCTCCAGGTATGCCAGCCGTTCGGCGCTGCTCCGGTTCAGCATGACGATCTGTTCCGGTGCGGCTACCTGTTTATGAATCAAGCCGCGGACGATCGCTTCGGCCATGGAACCGGCGCCGTAAAAACAGATGGCCGGTCTGCTAGCGTTGGATTCGTTTAGCATGGATTTTCGCCTCCTCTAGAGCTGCTTTTTACTTCCGGATTTGTCCGTTTCCGTGGATGATATATTTGCTGGAAGTCAGTGCGGGCAATCCCATCGGACCGCGGGCATGCAGTTTTTGCGTGCTGATTCCGATTTCCGCGCCGAAGCCGAATTCAAACCCGTCCGTAAAGCGGGTCGATGCGTTATGATACACGGCCGCGGCATCGACTTCCTGCTGAAAGCGGGCGGCGTTCCCGCCGTTTTCCGTTACGATACACTCGGAATGCTTTGTGCCGAAGCGGGCGATATGGGCAAGAGCCTCGTCCAGATCGTCCACGATTTTCACATTCAAAATATAGTCATTGTACTCGGTCGCATAGTCTTCCTCGGTGGCCGGATTGGCCCAAGCGACGAGTTTGCGGGTAGTTTCGCAGCCACGCAGTTCCACGCCCGCCTCCCGGAATTTTTCCGCGAGATCGGCCAAATGGCGATTTGCGTAGGAGCGGTGGACCAGCAGCGTTTCCATCGAGTTGCAAACGGAGGGGCGCTGCACCTTGGCGTTTAAGGCGATCTCTTCCGCCATGGCCGGATCGGCCGTTTCATCCAGAAACGTGTGGCAGATCCCGGCGCCCGTTTCGATCACCGGCACGGTGGCATTTTGCACAACGGTTTGGATCAACGAGCTGCCCCCCCGGGGGATTACCACATCCAGCAACCCGTTTAATTTCAACATCTCGTCCACGGAGGAACGGTTCGGATCTTCGATCAACTGAACGGCGTTCTTCGGAACGGTCGTTTGCTCAAGCGTCCGGTGGATGATTTCGACGATTTTCCGGTTGGAGGAGAGGGCGGAGGAGCCTCCGCGCAGGACGACGGCATTGCCGGTTTTCAGGCAAAGGCCGACGGCATCCACCGTGACGTTGGGACGGGCTTCGTAAATGATGCCGATGACGCCGAGGGGAACGCGCTGTTGAACGATATGCAACCCGTTCGGCCGATCGATCGTAGCGAGCACATCGCCAACGGGATCGGGGAGTTCCACGATTTGGCGCAGCCCTTCCGCGATGCCGGCGATCCGGCTTTCGTTCAGGGCGAGGCGGTCGAGCAGCGATTCGGACGTGCCGTTTTGCCGGCCGCGTTCCAAATCCTCGCGATTCGCGGCGATGATCTCCGCGGCTTGTTCCTCAAGGGCCTTGGCCGCGGCGAGCAGGGCCTCGTTTTTGGCCTCCGTTCCGAGCCCGCCCAGGATGGCTGCCGTTTTGCCGGCTAATACCGCTTTTTCTCTTACTTCACTCATGGTTTAACCTCCTTATGGATTCCAGTATATTTAAGATTTTAAGGAAATCCATTCGTCCCGATGAATGACCTCTAGACGGTGGACTTCGTTTAACCGTTTCATCACTTCCGTACTGGGCAAGCCCAGTACGTCCCGGAGCTGAGCGGCGTCATAGTTGACGATGCCTCTCCCGAGCACTTCCCCCTGGCCGTTCAGCACTTCAACCACATCTCCGGTTTGGAAGTGGCCTTCGGCCCCGCGGACGCCGACGGGGAGCAGGCTGCGCCCGCCGTGGATCAGCGCCTCTTCGGCCCCCGCGTCGACGATCAAAGCGCCGATCGGGGTGGACATAAATCCGAGCCATTGTTTTTTGCGCGGCAAGGCGGAACTGTGCGTTTCAAAATAGGTTCCCCGGCCGCGGTCTTCCAGCGTTTGGCGTAGGTCGCCGGGGCGGTCGGCCTTGCCGACGAAGACGGGGATACCGCCGCGTGAGGCGATTTTGGCCGCGTCGATTTTGGAGCGCATGCCGCCCGTCCCCACGCTGGAGCCCGCTCCGCCGGCGATGGCGTACAGATCCTTATTGATCTCCGCGACCCGTTCGATGCGGACGGCCGCGGGGTTGATCCGCGGGTCGGCGGTGTACAGGCCGTCCGTATCGGTGAGAATGATGAGCTGATCGGCTTTGATCAGATTGGCGACCAGCGCGGATAACGTATCGTTATCCCCGAATTTCAATTCATCGACCGAGACGGTGTCGTTTTCATTAATGATCGGGAGGACGCCGCGGCTCAGCAGTTCTTCCAGCGCCATGCTGGCGTTGCCCATCCGGCTTCTGTTCTGGAAGTCGGAGCGGGTGAGGAGGATTTGCGCCGCGGAAATGCCGTGTTCGGCCAGTTCCTCGCGGTAGGTTTGCATCAGCAGCGCCTGCCCGACGGCGGCGGAGGCTTGTTTTTCATGAAGCAGCTTCGGCCGTTCCGGGTATCCGATTTCCCGAAAACCCGCGGCGACGGCGCCGGAGGAGACGAGCAGGACCTGGGTGTCCGCCGAACGTAAAGCGGCGAGCTCGAAGGCAAAATATCGGATCGCTTCCCGGTTTAATCCGCCCTCGGGCGAGGTTAGCGAACTGCTTCCGATTTTAACGACAATGCGGCGTTGCATGGAGACCACTCCTTAAAAAATCATAGCGTAAATTTTTCGTAAAACAAAAAAACTCCCGCCTTTGCATGCAAAGGACGAAAGTTTCACTTCCGCGGTACCACCTTTATTGATGATTCATCATCCGACTTGGGTTGCCCGGTAACAGGGGCGCTGTCCGGTTTATGGCCGGCCGTTCGGGGATAGGGTTCAAAGCGGGCGGGCCGCAAATTCTCACAGCCGAAGGAATCTGCTCTCTGGGGGCCGCACCGGTCTTCTACTGGTCCCGTCATTACGTTTAATGATAGAAAGGTTGTTATGAATCGTATCAGATAACGAACTGTTTGTTGAATTACTGATAGAATACCATGCGAATCCTGCCTTTGCAAAAGAAAATGACCTTACGGCCTCAAAAGAGGCCGAGCTTGCCGATCCGATGGACGGCTTCCGTAAGCCGGTCCTCGTCGGTAAGCAGTCCGAGCCGCACGTATCCTTCGCCATGCCGGCCAAAGCCGATACCGGGCGCAACCGCAACTTTGGCCCGCTCCAGCAGCAGCTGGGCGAAAGCGGAAGAGTCCGTACCCTTCGGCACCGGAAGCCAGGTAAAGAAGGAACCTGACGGTTTGCGGGCTTCCCAGCCGATTTCGCCCAGAGCTTTAAACAAGGCGTTTCTTCTGGACTCATAGACGGACACCAAATCGGCCACACACTGCTGCGAATCGGATAAGGCAACCTTGGCCGCTTCCTGAACCGCGCCGAACAGGCTGACATAAATGTGGTCCTGGAGCAGGTTGATCAGGGAGATGATCTCCTTGTTGCCAAGGGCGAATCCGACCCGCCAGCCGGCCATATTATACGTTTTGGACATGGTGTAGTACTCGACGCCGACTTCTTTGGCGCCTTCCGCTTGCAGGAAGCTTACGGGGCGCCGCCCGTCAAAGCCGATCGCGCCGTAGGCGAAATCGCTGGCGACGACGATGCCGTGGGTCGCTGCGAATTTCACCGTATCCTCATAAAAGGACAGCGGGGCCGTGGCTGCCGTCGGGTTGTTCGGATAGTTCAGAAACATCAGCTTGGCCCGCTTTTTATCGCGATCGGAAATGGCGTCGTAGTCGGGCAGGAAGTCATTCTCTTCCCGCAGGGGCATGAACGACATTTCCGCGCCGGCCAGCGCGGTCCCCGACCAGTAGTCCGGGTAACCCGGATCGGGCACCAGGCAGAGGTCGCCCGGGTTCAGCAAAATTTGGCTGATCTGAACAAGCCCGGTTTTGCCGCCGAACAGGATGGCTACCTCGGTTTCCGGGTCCAGGCTGACGCCGTAGTCCTCGAGGTATCGCTGGGCCGCGGCTTCTTTCAAGAAATGATAACCCCGAAACGGGGAGTATTTGTGATACTGGGGATTCGCCACGGCGGCCTGGGCGGCGCGCACAATATGCTCCGGCGTGGGACGATCCGGATTGCCCTGGCCGAGATTGATGACATCGTGCCCCGCGGCGATCTCCCGGTTTACGCTGGCGACCAGCGAAGCGAAGAACTGCTTGGGCAGGTTATTCATGATATCGGCCGGGCGGATCGAAAAAGGAACCGTCCCCCGGTTAGGTTGATTTGATTTCATAGGTCGCACTCTCCGGTCTGTGAACGCCACTAAACAACGATATTACTGCGCTGAGCGGCACTTCAAAAATAATATGTTTTAATTTAACACGATTTAACCTAGCTGCATAGATGGAATTTCACGGGGGAAAGCCTTGCGCGTCACTACCCGACCGATTATGATGAGAGTCAAGTACAGTCGGCCGGCTGAAGGTTGCCGCCCGATGCGAAAGGGAGGATAAATGACCATGAGCGATAAAACAAAGGCTTGGAACGTGGCTTTGATTCAAAGCGATATCGTCCTGGGGCAGCCGGCGCAAAACCGCGAAAGAATGGAAACAAGAATGGAGCAGGCGGTATCCGCTCCGGAAAAGCCCGATGTGATCGTCCTGCCGGAAATGTGGAACACGGGCTATGACCTGAACCAGATCGGAAGTCTGGCCGACCCCGACGGGAAAGAGTCCAGAGCCTGGCTCGCCTCCTTTGCCCGCACGCATGGCGTTCACATCGTCGCGGGATCGATCGCGGAGAAAAGAGGGGACAAGGTGTATAACACCATGCTTGTCTTCGATCGGACGGGACGGGAGGTCGCATCCTATTCCAAAATCCATCTGTTTCGGCTGATGGAGGAGGAGAAGCATCTTGCTCCGGGCGATCGGGCCGTTAAATTCGAGCTGGACGGTATCCCGTCCGGTGCGTCGATTTGCTACGATATCCGGTTTCCGGAGCTTGCGCGCACGCTGTCGTTGAACGGAACCGAAGTGCTGTTCGTTCCGGCGGAATGGCCGCATCCCCGCCTTCATCATTGGCGGACGCTGCTCATGGCCCGGGCGATCGAAAACCAAATGTACGTCATCGCCTGCAACCGGACGGGAACCGGCGGCCGCGACGTGTTCTTCGGCCATTCCCTCATCATCGACCCTTGGGGAGAAATCGTGGCCGAGGGCGGGGAAGAGGAGGAAATCGTCACCGGCCGCGTGGACCTGGGACTTGTCGCCGAGGTTCGCGGGCGGATTCCGGTCTTCAGCGACCGCCGTCCGTCCCTCTACGAACTTTAGCGCTCCGCCAGCGTCGCTTTGAAGGTGTCGATGAAGGCTTCGGCCGCCTTGGACAGGTATCTGCCTTTCCGGTAGGCGATAACGAGGGTACGGCTCGGTGAAGAGGCCAGCGGAACGTAAACCGGGATCAGCTCGCTCCGTTTGGCCCGGGCGATAAATCTGGGCACAAGGGTGATTCCCATGCCGGCCGCCACCAAAGACTGCACGGTCTCGATATTGTTGCTTTCAAATACGACGTTCGGCTCGAACCCGGCGCTTTTGCACAAGTCGATGGTCAATTTGCGGAATCCCTGTCCTTTTTTTAGAACGATAAACGGCTCGTCTTTCAGTTCCTCGAGCGAAACGCCGCCCGGCTTGTCTTCAAGCGCGGCCAGCCGGTGATCGGGCGGAACGGCCAGGTCGATAATCTCTTCGCCGATCGGTTCATAGGTGAGCGTCGGTTCCTGCAGCGGAAGCGAAAGCAGGCTAAGATCGGTTCCGCCGCCGGCGGTCAGCTTTTCCAGATTCAGCGACGTATCCTCCAGAAGGGTGATCTGGATTTCGGGGTAGGCCGCCTTAAAGGCCGGCAGCACGTACGGGAGCAAATGCGAGCCGGTGATCGGCATGCTCCCGATCACGACGCGTCCCGCTCTAAGTTGGGAGATATCGTCCATCTCCTGGCGAAGCTGCTCCACCGCGTCCATGATTTTTCGGGCATGCTCGATAAAGCTCGCTCCCGCATGCGTCAGCTCGACGGTGCTCGTGTTCCGTTGAAACAATTTGACGCCCAGTTCTTGCTCCAGCTTGGACAGCTGCTGGCTTAAGGAAGGCTGGGCGATATGAAGTTTGTCCGCCGCGCGGGAGAAATTCCGTTCCTCGGCAATTTGCAGCGTATATTGTAGTTGTCGAAGCTCCACAGGGTTCACCTCTTCTGCTGTTTTCTTATAAGCCAAACCTATTAATATTATATACTATAATAGGTTTGGCTTGATGCTGTTTTCAAGGTATAATAATAGAAAAAGTTGTTGTGGAGGTTTGAGTCTTGAAAAAGGTTTGGAAAGAGATTCAGGGATGGGGAATTTCGATCATCATCGGCTTCGTACTCAGTATGTTCATCGGCATATTCGTTATTCAACCATACAGAGTGGACGGTCATTCCATGGAACCGACGCTGAACGACAACCAGCGGATCTATGCGTGGAAGCTGGTTCATTCCTTCGACAAGCTGCCGAAGTACGGCGATATCGTCATTATCGACAGCCGGGTCGACCGGGAGAGATCGTTTATGGATGACGTTAAGGAACATCCGCTAATCCGGCTGCTTTCGGGCGCCGAAGAACAGGAGATTTTTTATGTGAAGCGGGTGATCGGCCTGCCGGGCGATACGATTGAAATCAAGGATGGGCAGGTGTACCGAAACGGGGAAGCGCTCCATGAACCTTACATCAAGGAAGCGATGAACGCGGGAATGAACCAGTCCTGGGAAATCCCCGCCGGCCATGTGTTTGTAATGGGCGACAATCGCAACAACAGTAATGACAGCAGAAATATCGGCCCCGTCCCCCAGGACCATGTGATGGGGATCGACTCTTTCTGATTGATTATCGCATCTGACTTAAGGAGAGAAGAGAATGACGGATGTCTGGGAACGCTGTCCCAAATGCAAATCCGACCAGGTCGTTACGCGGGGCAAGCTCTTTTATTTTCTAATCTGGTTTGCGGCGGGCGGTTGCCTGTTGTGGCTGGGATTATTGTTCTTCTGGCCCCTGCTGGTCGTGGGATTTATTCCGATCGTCGTTTCCCTGTTCAGTTTTATGAAGGCCAAGGTTAACCGATGCACGGCCTGCGGTCATAAATGGAAACCATAGCATAGTGTCAATGTTCGGACATCAGACAGATCAAGCGATTGATCTGTTTTTTTGTTAGTGGCTTTAGCCAGTTGGGCACGCGAAGCGTGAAAAAACAACAAACCACCTGCTATGCGGGTGGTGTAGTGATGCTTATAGCAAAAACACCTGAAGGGTTCGTTATCAAAGGAGTGTTCAAGCTACGATGTATAACGAAAGGAAAAGGTGGCTTTATGGCTAATCGAAGTGATATGTCACATCCAAAGAGGCGCCTAGCGTTCTTCCAAGCTTCGAACTCCAAAAAGATGCAAATCTGCAGGTATTTAAGCCGATTCCCGAGGGAATGCGAAAAAAGATGCAAATCTGCAGGTATTTCCAGAGATTTTAGAGAAACCGAGCAGCAATCTTGCAAAAAAAATGACATAACAAGTAAGAAGAATAATTTACAAAAAAAGGAGACCCCAGTTATCGTAGAATTGTACAGATACATACGAAAGGAGGTCTCCTTGAATACAAAGATACCTA
>NZ_JAIUDG010000014.1:0-171850 GCF_020179875.1 Paenibacillus sp. alder61 | reverse complement strand
TTGGACCGAAGGGTCCTGGGAGAGTAGGACGCCGCCAAGCGAACTTTTATTCCCTGATAGCTCAGTTGGTAGAGCACTCGACTGTTAATCGAGTTGTCACAGGTTCGAGTCCTGTTCGGGGAGCCATATGCTTCCATAGCTCAGTAGGTAGAGTGCATCCATGGTAAGGATGAGGTCACCGGTTCGATCCCGGTTGGAAGCTCCATTTCTTGGTTGGCCCGTTGGTCAAGGGGTTAAGACACCTCCCTTTCACGGAGGTAACAGGGGTTCGAATCCCCTACGGGTCACCAATCCCAATTTAATAAACCTCGAAGTACATATGGAGGCTTAGCTCAGCTGGGAGAGCATCTGCCTTACAAGCAGAGGGTCGGGGGTTCGATCCCCTCAGCCTCCACCATACAGTTCATTGGGGATTAGCCAAGCGGTAAGGCAACGGACTTTGACTCCGTCACTCATAGGTTCGAATCCTATATCCCCAGCCATTTTTTCTTCTGAAATATGAGCCATTAGCTCAGTTGGTAGAGCACCTGACTTTTAATCAGGGTGTCGAAGGTTCGAGTCCTTCATGGCTCACTTTTTATGTGCGCGTGTGGCGGAATTGGCAGACGCACTAGACTTAGGATCTAGCGTCTTTGACGTGGGGGTTCAAGTCCCTCCACGCGCACCATTTATGCGGACGTGGCTCAGCGGTAGAGCATCGCCTTGCCAAGGCGAGGGTCGCGGGTTCGATTCCCGTCGTCCGCTCCATAATACGCGCCCTTAGCTCAGCTGGATAGAGCGTTTGACTACGAATCAAAAGGTCAGGAGTTCGAATCTCTTAGGGCGCGCCACTTTTCAATTTCATAATGGGTAACCATCTTATTACGGGACGTAGCTCAGCTTGGTAGAGCACCTGGTTTGGGACCAGGGGGTCGCATGTTCGAATCGTGTCGTCCCGACCATTATAAGGTGCGGGTGTAGTTCAATGGTAGAACTCCAGCCTTCCAAGCTGGTAGCGTGGGTTCGATTCCCATCACCCGCTCCACTTTATGACAGTAACATCATCCGTTCGATGATGTTTTTTGTTATAAGCGGAGTTTTTTTTAATCTTGAATTTTACTGCTTCACCGTGTTAGGGTAATTAGAGGGTTATCACTCGGGGTAAGCTCAATGTTACCTATCCATTTCGCCAAATAGGATGCCAGGCGTCATCTTCTTTGGTTCACTTCAATCGGGAGCTGCGGCATGTACTCGGCAAGGCTCTTCCGCTTTCCTTTAAATTCCTTACAAATAAAGTGAAGATTTTCAGGGAAGTTTATTGTATTATGGTAGGAAAGCTTTTAGAGACGGAATAGGGATGAAATGGGGGAGAAATATGACGGAATTAACGGTAGCAGCCGGCAAATCGAACACCAATAACCTTCTTCGGCGCGATATACGTTTTTTGGGCAATATTCTAGGAGAGGTCCTGGTTCATCAGGGCGGCAATGAACTCTTGGATATTGTCGAGAAGATTCGTGAAGCCAGTAAATCATTGCGTGCCGTGTTTTTGCCGGAACTCCATGAAGAGTTCAAGGGAATGATCAATTCCCTCGAGCCGGAAATCCGACACCAAGTAATCCGAGCATTCGCCATTTATTTTCAATTGGTAAACATTGCTGAACAGAACCATCGGATTCGTCGGAAACGGGATTATGAACGTTCCGCGGGTGAAGCGGTACAAACCGGCTCCATCGAAGCCGCAGTCAAAGATTTGAAAGAGCAGGGCTTTTCCTTTAGTGAGGCGCAGGAAATTTTGGAGGGCATGTCCCTGGAGCTGGTCATGACAGCTCATCCGACAGAAGCGATGCGCCGTGCAATCTTGGATATTCATAAGCGAATTGCCGACGATGTGATGCAGCTCGATAACCCGACCTTGACTTTCCGTGAGCGCGAGCAGCTAAGGGAGAAGCTTCTAAACGAGGTTATTACCCTTTGGCAAACCGACGAGCTGCGTGACCGTAAACCGACCGTGCTGGATGAAGTGCGGAATGGGATGTACTATTTTCACGAAACATTATTTCATGTCCTGCCCGAGGTTTATCAAGAACTGGAGCGCTGCCTCTCGAAGTATTATCCGGAGCACTTGTGGCACGTTCCCACGTACCTGCGCTTCGGTTCATGGATCGGTGGCGACCGCGACGGCAATCCGTCCGTAACGGCCAACGTAACTTGGGAGACGCTGAGAATGCAGCGCAAGCTCGCGATTCGCGAGTATCAAGGTCAATTGTCCGAGCTGTTCAAGTACCTCAGCTTCAGCACAACGATTGTCGACGTAACGGATGAACTGCTTGCATCGATTCAAAGAGACCGCCTGCAAGTCACCCTGAAGAAAACGCCGCAGTGGAACAATGAGAAGGAACCGTATCGCATCAAGCTTACCTACATGACAGAGAAGCTTCATAACGTACTGGACGATTCGAAGAAAGACACTTCCGAGCGTTACGCCGATGTGAACGGCTTGATCGAAGATCTGAAAATTATTGACCGCAGCTTGCGCCACCATTACGCGGACTATGTTGCGGATACGCACATCAAGAAACTGATCCGTATGGTGGAACTCTTCGGGTTCCATACCGCTACCTTGGATATACGTCAGCATAGCAAGGAACACGAGAACGCCATGACGGAAGTTTTGGCGAACATGAATATTGTCAGCAACTATGCGGAGCTGAATGAAGATGAGAAGGTAGCACTGCTGGAACGTCTATTAAACGATCCACGCCCGCTTACCTCGCCTTACCAGGAATACAGCGAAAGCACGACAGAGTGCTTGAATGTATACCGGACCGTTTTTCAGGCGCAAAAAGAGTTCGGGAAGCATTGTATCACGAGCTACCTGATTAGTATGACCGAAGCGGCGAGCGACATTCTGGAGGTTATGGTCTTCGCGAAGGAAGTCGGCCTTTTCCGTAAAGAAGCCGACGGAACGGTCGTATGCACACTGCAATCCGTCCCGCTCTTTGAAACGATTGATGATCTGCATGCAGCACCGGGCATCATGCGCCGCCTGTTCAATATGCCGATCTATCGCCAATCCGTATCGGCTATGAACGACTTGCAGGAAATTATGCTGGGCTACTCCGACAGCAACAAAGACGGCGGCGTAGTCACCGCGAACTGGGAGCTTCGGGTCGCTTTGAAACAGATTACGGCAGCGGCCAAAGAATTCGGCGTGAAGCTGAAATTCTTCCATGGCCGGGGCGGCGCGCTCGGACGCGGCGGTATGCCATTGAACCGCAGCATTCTGGTACAACCTCCCGAAACGATCGGCGGAGGCATCAAAATCACCGAGCAGGGCGAAGTGATCTCCTCCCGTTACTCGTTAAAAGGCATCGCCTACCGCAGTCTGGAAACCGCCACATCGGCGCTGATTACTTCGGCGATTCAGGCTAAGCTGCGGACAAACCACAATCCGGAAGAGGACAAGTGGGACGAGATTATCGCCGGAATCTCGGAAATATCGCTTAAAAAGTATCAGGATTTGGTATTCCGTGAGCCGGACTTCCTTAAATTCTTCAAAGAATCGACACCGCTTGGGGAAGTCGGCGAACTGAATATCGGCTCCAGACCATCCAAACGTAAAAATAGCGACCGCTTTGAAGATTTACGGGCGATCCCGTGGGTCTTCGCTTGGACGCAGAGCCGGTACTTGTTCCCGGCCTGGTACGCTGCGGGAACGGGCTTATACACGTATTACCAAGGCAAAGAAGAGAACCTGAAAGTGCTTCAAGAAATGTACCAGAATTCCACGTTCTTTAAATCCTTGATCGACACGCTGCAATTTGCCCTAATCAAGGCGGATCTCGTGATCGCCAAGGAATATGCCAAGATGTGCAACGACGCGGAAGCGAAGGAACGGATTCTCGGGCAGATAGAACAGGAATTCTTGCTTACCAAGGAGATGATTCTGAAGATTACCGGGGTAACGGAAATTTTGGACACCAACCCGGGGCTTCAGGAATCCATCAAACAGCGGAATCCGTATGTGGACCCGCTAAGCTATCTGCAAGTACAGCTGCTTCTTGAATTGCGGGCCATCCGCGAAGCGGGGCAGGACGACCCGGTTTTGCTGCGTGAAGTACTCCTTACCATTAACGGCATCGCTGCCGGGCTTCGGAATACGGGTTGATTCGCTGCATGTTCACGTGACCATATAAGCCACAAACAAGTCGGTCCTCTCCTTAAGGAGAAGGTACCGGCTTGTTTTATATCCGGGAATTTTGATAATCGCGAGATGCGGGAATGGTATTGCAATTTACATAGAGTTGAATTAACATTTGAATGAAGTGCCGACGGCCGGAGTTACGTTAGAGGGCTCGGGAAACGGAAGGCCGGATTAACAGGTGTCCCGATTACGCCCATCCAAGGATTTGGGGGAACATATGGTGGTGGACCATTTTGAAGCGAGACTGGTGAAGCTGGCCCGTAAAGGGGATCAGGGTGCTTTTGCCGAGCTCGTTGATTTATATAAGGATAAGATTTTTCATCTGGCATACCGGATGTTGTCCAATCGGCACGAAGCCGAGGACATCGTTCAGGAGGCTTTTCTTCGCGTTTATAAAAATTTTCACCGATACGACGACAAACAGAAATTCTCCACATGGATTTACCGGATTGCAACGAACCTCTGTATCGATCGATTACGCAAAAGAAAGCCCAGCTATTATCTGGACGCTGAGGTAAACGATCAGGAGGGGATGGACGGCTATACCTTGATTCCCGGAGACGAAAGAACGCCGGAATCGGAGTATTTGCTGTCCGAGACGCAGCAGATGATTCACCAGGCGATCGAAGGCCTGCCCGCGAAATATAAGTCGGTTATTGTGCTGCGCTATTTGCAGGATCTGTCGCTGCAGGAAATCGGGGACGTGTTGGACATGCCGGTGACAACGGTAAAAACCCGTGTTCACCGGGGACGTGAATTTCTGCGGAAAAAACTCGAGCACAAAATGAATTAATCGGACAAGTATTTTCCATTTTGCCGCGCAATTTTTTATGAAACGCTTTGTTCGGTGGAACGTAATTTAAGATAGGACGACTATGCCAATAGAGAGTATTGGTTATCCATAGATTGAACTGAAAGGATTGGCGGATATGGATTGCAAACAAGCCTCTTCCATGATACATGAATATCTGGACGACGATTTACCGCAGGAACAGGCCTTGAAGCTGAAAGGGCATCTCGCAGGGTGTTCCGCGTGCAGCGCACGGTTTCACGAACTGGAGCAAACCGATATGATGTTGTTTGCAACCCTCAGACACAACGCTCTTTCCGCATCGGATGAACTCGTCGACCGGATCATGGGCAAGATTCCGAAGCAGCGAAAACAAGCGGCCTGGATCGGCTGGATCCGCCGGCACCCGGCTTTGACGTCTGCGGCCATATTCCTGGTAGTGATGCTTTTCAGCGCGATCTCGTTGTGGGAGAGCGATGATCAGCTGGTGGTGAAGACCGCGGATCTGGACCAAGTCATTATTCACGGAGATACGGTTACCGTACCTAGCGGTTCGACCGTTGCGGGGAATTTGACGGTAGAGAACGGTAAAGCGGAGATATACGGGGATGTGCAGGGCAATTTAACGGTAATTGACGGTTCTTATTACCAAGCCTCCACGGCGCACATTGCCGGAGAGGTCAAGAGCATAGACCAGGCTCTGGATTGGATATGGTACAGAATTACCAATCTGTTTACGGAAGTCGCTTATAAATAGCGGTAAGGACGCAAGCGGCGCCTCCCTTAAGGGAAGGGCCGTTTGTTTTTTTAACTTTAG
Organism: Paenibacillus sp. alder61; assembly: GCF_020179875.1. Taxonomy (NCBI): domain Bacteria; kingdom Bacillati; phylum Bacillota; class Bacilli; order Caryophanales; family Paenibacillaceae; genus Paenibacillus; species Paenibacillus sp. alder61. The sequence continues at coordinate 166,057 of NZ_JAIUDG010000014.1, read as the reverse complement.
GAAAAAATTTCTTGTAGTGACGAAACATTCTAATTTTATCGGGCGCTTGCATCTGCTAAAGGAACGTTATAACCTAGAAGTTAAGGGGAACATATATAGACAAGGTAACAAAGGGATGTACATAAACGTTTCTTATTTGGCGAGTTCGTCAAACGGAGACTTTTTGGGGGTTGCACCATGGATTATTTTGCAAACTTAACGTGGCAGGATTATATCAAGGATATTATCGATATACTGATCGTTACCTATATAATATATCACTTGATTTTATTGGTACGGGGAACCAGGGCGATTCAGCTGCTCAAAGGGATTTTAGTCCTTGTCGTTATATGGGCAGTGAGCACCTGGTTTGATTTGTATACGTTGAAGTGGCTCATGAATCAAATGTTTACGTTCGGGGTTCTGGCCATCTTCATCATCTTCCAGCCGGAGCTTAGACGGGCTTTGGAGCAGTTGGGTCGCGGCAAACTATTTGGACGCAGCACCGCGGATGAGGAAGAGTTCGGAAAGCAAATCGGCGAGATCATTAAGGCCATAAATTTTTTATCCCGTAGAAAAATCGGGGCATTAATTGTATTTGAGCGAAACACGGGATTGAACGAGTACACCGAGTCGGGCATTAAAATCCAATCGGTGATCTCCTCCGAGCTCTTGATCAATATCTTTATTCCGAATACGCCGCTTCATGACGGTGCCGTCATTATTCAAGGACACCGCATCGCGGCCGCGGCCTGTTACCTGCCCTTGTCGGAAAACCCGTTTATCAGCAAGGAGCTGGGAACCAGACACCGTGCGGCCATCGGGATCAGCGAAGTAGGCGACGGTATTTCGATCGTCGTGTCCGAAGAAACCGGACAGATCTCTTTGGCCATCGAGGGACAAGTGGTCCGGGATATCAATGAGGAATCGCTTATTTCCAAACTTTATGAGGAGCTCGGTCCGAATTCGGGACAGAAAGAGAAGCGCAAGCCCTTCTGGAAGAAGAAGGAGGCCGTAAAGTAATGGATAAGTGGATAAACCATAACAATTTCGCCAAGGTGCTCGCCCTCATTATCAGCGTAATTCTATGGGCTATGGTTCACATCGACAGCGGAACACCGGTGGCTCCGACCACCGTAATCAATTCCAAGGTGATCGACAATGTGAAGATTCAGGTGACCGGCTTCGACAGTGAGAAATATGTGCTGTACGATCTGGAGCCCGACAAAGTCAGGCTGGAGGTCAGGGGGAAACGGACGGACTTAACCACCAATTTTTCCGATTATAAAGTGAAGTTGAATTTGAAGGATATAGGACCGGGGACCATTACCCTCCCATTGACCCATGAGCTTCCTCCCGGCGTGGAGCTGGTGTCCATGGAGCCTTCTATTATTAAAGTAACGATCGAAGCCAAGCAAACCAAGGAAGTCCCGGTGACCATCGTAACCAAAGGAAGCCCGGGCGAAGGCATGCAGGCCGGCATTCCGGTTGTCGAAGGGGCCGGTACAGTCCGGGTGACGTTGCCGGAGAGCGAAATCGGCGAGCTCCAGAAGGTGCAAGGCACGGTGGATGTGGGCGGGCTCACGGCTCCTTTAAAAGGCAAAAGCGTCAAGCTCAATGCATATGATAAACAGGGGAATGTGATGAAGAACGCGGAATTAACTCCGGACTCCGTGGACGTGAGCGTGCCGATTAACAAGCTTTACAAGAATGTACCTCTGGAAATAAAGGAAATCGGGGAGCTGCCTGCCGGTTATGTCCTGGCCAGTGTGAATGCCAATGTGGAAGGGGTTGCGATTTATGGGTCGAAAGAAATGCTTGAGGGCATTTCTTCCTATCCGGTTACAGTAGATTTGAGCCAATTTCAAGGCACAACGGAGACCAGGTACAAGGTGGACTTGACTCCTCCAGACGGTTTTGAGAAAATCGAGCCGAGCTCTGTTGAGGTCACCGTCAAAATTGAACCTGCCGGGCAGCGACTGCTTGAGAACGTACCGATCACCCTGTTGAACGTAAACGATACGCTCACGGAGAAGTTCCTTCAGCCGGCCAACGCGAAAGTCTCGCTGACGGTTTACGGAGCGAAGGAACTGCTGAATAAGCTAACCGCCGAGGATCTCACGGCGACGGCCGATCTTTCCGGGCTGGGCCAGGGGATCCATACGGTACCCGTCATCGTCAAGCTGCCGCAGTTTGTGCAGTTGTCGGAACCGGGCAAATCGCTAACGGCCAAAATCGAGCTGTTGCCGAAAGGAAAGCCCGCAACGACAACGCCCGAAGAGGAGAAGTCTCCGGATTCGGAGACCCCCGAGACTCCGCCTCCTGCGGAGGAGCAGCCGGGACAGAACAGTTCGGGCGGCGGCGCGGGAAATCCGGGCGGAACTAACGGAAGCAGCGGCGAAACGGGGAATACCGGAACTCCGGGGAACTCCGGGAACGCAGGGAGCTCAGGAAACGCAGGAATCAGTCAAAACGGGGATAAAACGGAAGCGGACTCTTAACATGCGCAAGGCCATTTTGAAACTAAAAACATCAGGCAGAAATAAAGAACTCACGGGATGAGAAAAACCATGAAGCTGCCGCTATATCAAGAGAAATGATGCGAAGCTTCAGAACAAGTCGAAGGAGTGAAATCATGGGCAAATATTTTGGCACGGATGGAGTAAGAGGAATCGCAAACAAGGAATTAACCGCGGAGATGGCCTATCAAATCGGGCGCTGCGGGGGTTATGTGCTGGCAGGTCAAGTGCCGAAGCCAAAAGTCGTGATCGGGATGGACACCCGGATCTCCGGGGTCATGCTTGAATCCGCACTTGTGGCCGGCATGCTTTCCATTGGCGCGGATGTTATTCGCCTGGGTGTCGTTACTACGCCTGCGGTGGCTTATTTGACAAGATTGCTGAAGGCGGACGCCGGCGTCATGATTTCGGCTTCGCACAATCCGGTAGAGGATAACGGGATTAAGTTCTTCGGCAGCGACGGCTTCAAGCTTTCCGATGAGACCGAATTGCGGATCGAAGAATTGATGGATAAAGAAGTAGACGAGCTTCCGCGTCCGATTGGCGGAGGTTTGGGAACAGTCACGGTAGATAATGAATCCAAGTTTGACTATTTGGCACACTTGAAAACGACGATCGGCACCTCGTTCGAAGGGCTGAAAATCGTACTGGATTGCGCCAACGGGGCCGCTTATGAGCTGGCACCCAAATTGTTCCGTGAACTCGGCGCCGAAATCCACACGATCGGGGCGGAGCCCAACGGCTTGAATATTAACGACCATTGCGGATCCACGCACCCGGAGAAGCTCAAAGAGGAAGTAGTCCGGTTGGGGGCCGATTTGGGGCTCGCTTTTGACGGAGATGCGGACCGTTTGATCGCCATCGACGAAAAGGGTGAGGAAGTCGACGGCGACTACATCCTCTGCATTTGCGGCGATGCGATGAACCGGGCGGGCAAGCTGAAGGACAGCACCATCGTCTCCACGGTGATGAGCAATTTCGGTTTCTACAAAGCCACGGCCAAACTGGCGTTGAATACGCAGCAGACGGCTGTCGGCGACCGTTACGTCATGGCTGAGATGATCCGTGGCGGCTATAACCTGGGGGGAGAACAGTCCGGCCACGTCATTTTCCTGGATTACAATACGACGGGCGACGGCATTCTGACGGCGATTCAATTGGTCGACACGATGAAGGCGGCCGGTAAACCGCTCAGCGAGTTGAAAAAAGTAATGAAGCAGTATCCGCAAGTGCTCGTGAATGTGCGCGTGCAGGATAAGAGCCGTTTTGCCGGCAATACGGCGATTGAAGAGGCGATTGCCAGCGTCGAGCGGCAGTTGGGCGACAACGGCCGGGTCCTGGTACGTCCATCGGGTACGGAGTCGCTGATCCGCGTGATGGCGGAAGGCCCTGAGAAGGCGGAACTCGAGCAGCTCGTGGCCCAAATCGCTTCCGTCGTGGAGAAGGAACTGTCCAACAAGGATGAATCGGTTGTTTTGTGACTTTTTGCATAATTTCAAAAATAAGCCGTTGGCACTGGAAAATTCCAGTTTCAACGGCTTTTTATCTGGGTAAAGCCGGAAAAGGGCGGGTCAGGGTAATCAGGACAACATGATCATTGCCAAATGTCTCAAGGATGCATATAATAAGCATATTCAAGAAAAGAAAGCGAGGGTAGTGAGGTTATCGGAAGTGAAAGCGCCAGAGCTTCATTTCGCGCGAGAAAGTCCTTTCGGAAGCAGTGAACAAGCAAGTTGTTCATAAGTGGATGGATTCCGGAATTCAGGACGAATCGGCAAAGGGAAGCTGACGAGGTGGAGGTGTTCGAGTTGTTCGGCGGGGGCCTCCCGGTGATACATCGCACCGTGACCGCAAGGGCAAAAGGAATGGGCGACCGTTCTGACAAACCTTACGGGCCGATGTTAAGATCCCGATGTGGATCAGTGGAGTCGTTTATTCATGAGTGTTTGCAGGAGACGCGGAAATATCGCGGTGAACGGAGAAGCATGGACATTCATGAAAATAGGCATTGTTACGTGTAACTTTTCTGATTTTTCAAAAAATTGAATAGTTCTTTCTCTGTGGAGCCGCGCTTATCTCTCCGCTTGTTTTCTCCTGCCCTAAAAAATTCGGGTGAGATGAAACGGAGGATATATATATTATGTGTGGTATCGTTGGATATATCGGGAAGAGAGACACGCAGACGGTTTTGCTGGAAGGACTGAAGAAGCTGGAGTACCGCGGGTATGATTCGGCGGGGATTGCGGTGTTTACGCAGAACGGATTGCAAATCGCCAAATCGATCGGCCGCCTGGCTAACCTCGAGTCCAAGCTGGAAGGGGCTCCTTTGGTAGGGACCGCCGGTATCGGCCATACCCGTTGGGCAACTCACGGCAAACCGTCGGATGTCAATTCGCATCCGCATACCGACCATAGCCAGAAGTTCTCGGTCGTGCATAACGGCATTGTCGAAAACTACCTGGAACTGAAAGAAGAACTGATTTCCCAAGGTTATGAGTTCGTTTCGGAAACGGACACGGAAGTCATTTCCCATCTCGTGGCTCGCGAATACGAGGGAGATATCGTCAAAGCGGTTCAGAAAGCGATCAGCTATATGCGCGGCGCTTTTGCTCTGGGTGTATTAACGGAGTACGAGCCGAATAAGCTGGTAGCCGTACGTCAAGCGAGCCCGTTGATCATCGGTCTGGGCGAAGGGGAGAACTTTATCGGTTCCGATATCCCGGCAATTCTGAACTATACGCGGAATGTGTATATTTTGAATGACGGGGAAATGGCCGTATTGACCGAAGACGCTGTCGAATTGATGACCATTGAGGGGAATTTTATTTCTCGGGAAATGATTTCTGTCGATTGGGATGCCGTCACCGCAGAAAAAGGCGGATATGACCATTTCATGCTGAAGGAAATCCATGAGCAGCCGAATGCTTACCGGAACACGATGCTGGGCCGGATCGACGAAAGCGGACGCAAGGTTGTATTCCCTGGTCTGAATCTGTCCGATGAAAAAATCCGCTCCATCAATAGCATTCATGTGATTGCGTGCGGAACGGCTTATCATGCCGGTCTCGTCGGCGGCGCCGCGATTGAGCGTCTGGTTCGTATTCCGGTTTCGTTTGACGTAGCTTCCGAATATCGCTATCGTTCGCCATTGATCACGCCGGAAACGCTGGTCATTGTCGTGAGCCAGTCCGGTGAAACGGCGGATACGCTGGCAGCCTTGCGTGAAGCGCACGCCAACGGCGCTCATGTCCTGGCGATCACCAACGTGGTCGGCAGTTCGATCGCCCGCGACGCGGACGATGTGATCGCGACGCTGGCCGGTCCGGAAATCGCCGTGGCTTCGACCAAAGCGTATACTTCCCAGTTAATCGCGTTCTACCTGTTCGCCCTTTACATGGCACAAGCTCGCGGTACGCAAACGGAAGAGGAAGTGGCGCATATTGTCGCCGCTATGCAGGCGCTGCCTGAGCAAGTGGAGAGCATGCTGGAGAACTCGGATGCGATCAAAGCCTACGCCGAACAAATTTCCACGCATGAGCACCTGTTCTTTATCGGACGCGGTCTGGATTATGCCGTCGCTCAAGAAGGTTCGCTCAAGCTGAAAGAGATTTCCTACATTCACTCCGAAGCCTATGCGGCCGGTGAGCTGAAGCATGGTACGCTGGCGCTGATTGAAGAGGGAATTCCGGTCATCGCTCTGGCGACTCAAGAATCTGTCCTCGAAAAAACCGTCAGCAACATCAAGGAAGTAAAAGCGCGCGGTGCCGATGTCATGGCGATCACGCACGAAGAGCATGTCGCCGGCTTGCTGAAGTCCGTCGATCAAGCCTTCGCCATTCCGAAGACGCTGCCGCTGTTGACACCGGCCCTTTCCGTGGTGCCGCTGCAGCTTCTGGCATACTACGCTTCCCTGGCCCGCGGCAACGATGTCGACAAGCCGCGTAACCTGGCGAAGAGTGTGACGGTGGAGTAAGCGTTAGAAGTCGTAAAAAGAGGATTAATGCAATAAACTTAGTTATGCAATCAAAGGAGCTCAGGTGAATAACCTGAGCTCCTTTGTCGTTTTAATGACATTTATAAGTCTAAAGGGATGTGTTAAGGTAGCTTCAGAACAGCTTTTAAACCGTGCTTTTGTATAGCGTTATATAACTTTTTAGAGAGTATAGGGGGTCGACATAACGATATCCCACTAATATAAAAAAAGTGGTCCTTCTAAAGACCACTTCTTGTTTTGGTTAATTTTAAATCTACCTCTTTGAGGAATTGTAAAATTTTGAACTCCTTATAGGAGGATGCGGTTATATCACTTACATGGTGCTCGTATCGATCACGAATCGATATTTCACATCGGAAGCCAACACTCGTTTGTAGGCTTCATCAATCTGGTCGGCGGAGATCACTTCGATCCGGGGAACAATACGGTGTTCCGCGCAGAAATCGAGCATTTCTTGCGTCTCCCGGATGCCGCCGATCATGGAACCGGCAAATGAACGGCGATGTCCGATGAGGGACATCACATTGAGGGACAACGGCTCCCCAGGGGCTCCGACGTTCACTAAAGTTCCGTCAAGCGTGAGCAAGGAGAAATAAGCATCCATATCGATACTGGCGCTTACTGTGTTAATAATTAAGTCGAAAGTTCCGGCAAGCTTTCCGAAGGTTTCCGGATCGTTTGTGGCATAGTAGTGGTCTGCCCCTAACTGTAACCCGTCGTCCTTTTTACTCAAGGTTTGGGATAGAACCGTAACCTCGGCGCCCATGGCATGAGCGATTTGGACAGCCATATGGCCTAGACCGCCCATTCCCACAACCGCTACTTTTTTGCCTGGACCGGCTCCCCAGTGATTTAGCGGTGAATACGTCGTGATCCCTGCGCAAAGTAGCGGAGCGGCCGCGTCAAGCGCAATGCTATCGGGAATGCTGACCACAAAATTCTCGGTCACGACAATATGCGTAGAGTATCCGCCTTGCGTGGGTTCGCCGTATTTATCGACGCCGGCATAGGTGGGAACATTACCTTTCAGACAGTATTGTTCTTCCCCTTTTCGGCAATTCTCGCATTCGCCGCAGGAGTCGACCATACATCCTACTCCCACCCGATCACCGATCTTGTATTTGGTGACGTCAGGTCCTACAGCCGTAACGATACCTGCAATCTCATGTCCAGGGACCAGGGGATAGTTTACCGGTCCCCATTCGCCGTGAGCCGTGTGGATATCGGAGTGGCATATGCCTGCATATTTAATTTCAATCAGGACGTCATGCGCATCCAGATCCCGCCGTTGAATTTCTGCGGCGCGAAACGGTTGGTCCGGACCGTCGACAGCTCGTGCTTTAGCCGTTATCATATAAAAAACCTCCTGTAGTTTATAATTATCGAGATAATTCGATTAGCAAAAACTATGGTAAACCTTATAGTTAACTCTAAGTCAAGCGTTCTTGCGATTTTGACATCCTGCAAAAAAACGTGATAAGATTCCCGAGTCTCATAGAGTTAACTCGAAGTCTAAACTATATAGAACAGGAGACCCGCCCGCGATGAAGACCTATTCGATCAGCGAAGTTGCCAAAGCATTGAATCTTACGCCATATACCTTGCGTTACTACGACAAGGAGGGACTGATGCCGTTTGTGGAACGGACCTCCAGCGGAACGCGATTGTTTAAAGAATTCGATATCGAAGCTTTAAAAGTGATTGAATGCCTGAAATCCACCGGGATGCCAATCAAGGAAATCAAAAATTTTATCGATTGGTGCTCGGAAGGGGATGCCACCTTACAGCAAAGATTCGACATGTTTATGGAACGGAAAGCTACTGTGGAAGCGCAGATGGAAGAACTGAAGAAAACAATGGAAATCATCGAGCATAAATGCTTTTATTATAAAACGGCCTTGGAGGCCGGAACGGAGGATATTCATAAAAACAATAATATAGGGAGCGCCTTTACCCATTAGAAACCATGAAACCACCGGTCATTCCGAACTTCCAGAAGAATGACAGGTGGTTTTGTCTTGTCTTAGAGTTAACTCTATCCTTTATACTCATTCCTACATGCTATTGAAGGAGATGTTTTTTTGGCTAGACGGAATAACTTAATGATTTTCATTTTGACCATAGGGGTTTTCGGTATTTTAAATACCGAGATGGGGGTTATCGGGATATTGCCTTCCCTTGCGGACCACTATCACGTCAGTGTATCCCAAGCAGGGCTGCTGGTGAGCCTTTTCGCGCTCGGCGTTGCCATATCCGGTCCGATTTTGCCGTTATTGTTCTCGGGAATGGACCGCAAGAAGGTGATGTTGCTCGTACTCGGGGTTTTCCTTATCGGGAACATCATGTCCATATTTACGACGAACTTTACGATTGCATTGATCGCCCGTGTCGTCCCGGCCTTTTTTCATCCCATTTATTGTTCGTTGGCTTTTTCGGTCGCCGCGTCCTCGGTTCGAAAGGAAGATGCCGCAAAAGCGGTTTCCAAAGTGTTCATCGGGGTGTCGGCGGGGATGGTCGTCGGCGTGCCGATTGTCAGCTTTATCGCGAATGCAGCTTCCATTGAAATGGCGATGGCGTTCTTTGCCGTGATCAATGCCGTTGTATTTTGGTTACATTCCTGTTTGTCCCGACGATGCCTGTTAAAGAAAAGCTATCTTACGGAGCTCAACTCCGCGTCTTAAAAAAGTCAAAGACCTGCGGAGCAAATATCATCGGAAACATGGTCGCCGGGAAACTAGCTCGCCCATAGCGCGATGAAATCCGTTATAGCGTTTCCTTTTGTATTGGGAGGCGTATACCTCATTCTATTCTTCGCTGGAGAGATTACCTTACCCATGGCAATCATGACTTTCATATGGGGTATCGTGGCTGGAATAGGGGGGAATATCAATCAATTCTGGATGGCGTCCTCGGCTCCTGAAGCTCCCGATTTTGCGAACGGCTTATTTTTGACCTCCTGTAATATAGGAACGACGGTTGGCGCGGCCGTAGGCGGGTTATTTATTTCAGGTATGGGTGCAAAATACGTCGTGCTGGTGGGAATTTTATCCTTGATACTAGGGTTGGCAACGATTTTGCTAAGGTACTATAGGCATGATCCTTCGGAACAGCTTTCCGATTAAAACAAACAAAATCCTCATCACGAAGTCGTGGTGAGGATTTGTTCAAAATATTTGGAATGGGGATTAAAGATTCCGATCTAACAATATCCCGGTTTGTTCTGCCATAACACGAGGGGGGAGAGGCATCCCGTTTCGGAACCACCATTCCACTGCGCCGACGACCGCCGCCCCAAAAAATTGAAGAATGATCTCTTCATATAATCCTTGATTTTTCCCTTCGGTTACATCGACTTCAACCTTATACTCCTGAACGACTAAATCAAGGAAGCGACTGCGAAAATAAGCGGCGCTTTTCGTGTTTAGCATTGTTGAGAAAAACAATCGATTGTCCGCAAAGTATTCGAACCAGACATAATTGCCCTCTTTAAAAGTCATCTCGGATGCGGAATGGCAAAGCTCGCGGAGATTGCTGATATGTTCTTCGATAATCTTGTCCAGCAAGTCATATTTATCCATATAGTGGAGATAAACGGTACCTCGATTAACATTGGCTCTATCGGAAATATCCCGGATGGTAATGTCATCGAAGTTTTTTTCGGCCATCAGTTCAAGAATTGCTTTCTTGATGGCTTCTTGAGATTTAAGTACTCTTCGATCCATTTTAGCCATTTTTGGAGTCCTCCTTTTGCGATAATCGGCAATTATGAATAATGTGTTGAGTAATCCACACATTACGAAAAATTGTTTATTGCAGCCTTATTGTTTCTGTTTAAAATTATAAACACGAGTTGAATAAACAATCAATGTTCATTAATGAAGAGGCTCATTGACCAGGAAAATCGAGAAAGGGAGGAACAAGGGAATGGATTATATGAAACTTGGAAATACAGGTCTGGATGTATCCCGGATTTGTCTCGGTTGCATGGGCTTCGGGGACGCCCGGAAAGGGCACCATCGATGGGTCCTTGATGAAGAACGGGCACGTCCGGTCATAAAAAAAGCTTTGGAGCTTGGAATCAATTTTTTTGATACAGCCAATGTATATGCCGAAGGGACAAGCGAGGAAATTGTCGGGGCAGCATTAAAGGACTACGCGAACCGTGATGAAATTGTTATTGCGACGAAAGTTCATGGACGTATGCATCAAGGACCCAACGGCGCCGGACTTTCCCGTAAAGCGATCATGAGCGAAATCGACAAGAGCTTGAAAAGGTTAAAAACCGACTACGTCGATTTGTATCAAATTCATCGTTGGGACTATAACACGCCCATCGAAGAGACGATGGAGGCCCTTCACGACGTGGTCAAGGCGGGGAAGGCACGATACATCGGCGCTTCCGCCATGTGGGCTTGGCAGTTTCAAAAAGCGCTGCATGTAGCTGAAAAAAACGGGTGGACCCGATTTGTGTCCATGCAGAACCATTTAAACCTCATTTACCGCGAAGAAGAGCGGGAGATGCTGCCGCTTTGTAAGGAAGAGAAAATCGGAGTCATTCCTTATAGCCCGCTAGCAGGAGGAAGATTGGCGAGGGAGGCCACGACACACCGCGCCGAAACGGATGAAATTGCAAAACAAAAATATGATGCGACAGCGGATGCGGATCAATTGGTGGTAGACCGGGTTGCGGATCTGGCGGAGAAACATGGCGTCCGTCGGGTTCATATCGCGCTTGCATGGCTTCTGCACAAAGAACCGGTGACCGCTCCCATTGTGGGGGCTACAAAAATATCCCACCTCGAAGACGCGAAAGCTGCTCTTTCCATGAAGTTAACGGCTGAGGAAATTGCCTTTTTGGAAGAGCCGTATGTACCTCATCGGATCGTCGGCCATGTTTAAATTCACATCAGGAGGCTGAGTCATGAATCGAATCGAAAAGAGCCGAGAAAAGTATAAAGAACTGTTCGGCGACGGAGTGCCGGCGGGATACGCTACAGATCCTGATCTTCAGGATATCCTGACCCGCTTTATTTTTGGCGATGTTTTTTACCAAGGCCATCTGGACGACAAACAGCGTGAGCTTATCACGCTGGTCGTGCTTGCAACGAACCAAACCCTGCCTCAGCTTGGGGCAAATACCCACGCCGCATTAAATGTTGGACTTACGCCAGTGGCAATTAAAGAAGCCATTTATCAATGCGCGCCATACCTTGGATTTCCCAAAACCCTGAATGCCATTGCAGAAATCAATGCGGTTTTCAAAGACAGAAATATCGGGTTGCCGCTCGAAAGCCAAAAGCAGGTTGAAGAAAATAACCGGTTTGACAAGGGACTTGCCGTTCAGGTAGAGATTTTTGGCGATGTCATTGCAAAAAACCGGGAGAATGCCCCATCCCATCAAAAGCATATCCAGGACTATCTTTCCTCCTTTTGTTTCGGCGACTTTTATACCCGTGGCGGTCTTGATTTGAAAACGCGCGAGCTGCTTACCCTATGTATCCTAAGCGCACTCGGCGGTGCCGAAAACCAAGTCAAGGCGCATGTCCAGGGCAACCTGAATGTCGGTAATGACAAGGAGACGCTCATCGCCGCCATCACTCACTGCCTTCCTTATATGGGCTTTCCGAGAACCCTGAATGCACTCCAATGCTTGAACGAAATCATTCCTGAAAGTAGATGATGAAATGAAAGTAACACGCGGAAACGGTAGCCTTGAGGCCTCCCCTTTGAAATAAAGGGCGGGGCCTTCTTCATTTTCGGGGCGCATAGTAAATGGCGGATGGCATTCCGGAAGCCGGAAGTTCTATTTCGTGGAAAAGAAAGCGAATCCAAAAAAAGTGGAACTTTCCCCAATGGCCGTTCCCTTATGCCCTGGGACAGTCGGACTTATAATATGTATGCGGTTACAAAAAATCGGGAAACGAACAAAAAGGGGGAGCAAGTATGAAAAGTATGAAAGGTATGAAACGCGTTTTAGCCGGAATCTCCGCCACGCTTTTGATGATATCGGTGCTCGCGGCGTGCGGAGGAAACAATACAAACCCGAATGCTTCAAATCCAGGCAGCTCAACCCCATCCACGAACTCGGCAGAGACGGCCACAAAGGGCAACGGCGAGAAAGTCACCATCAATCTCTGGAGCTTTACGGATGAAATTCCGAACATGACCAAGAAGTACCTGGAAGTCCATCCCGATGCGAATGTGGAGTTTAAAACGACGGTGATCGCTACCACCGATGGCGCTTACCAGCCCGCTCTCGACCAGGCTCTCGCGGCCGGAGGCAAAGATGCTCCCGATATTTATGCCGCTGAAGCGGCGTTCGTCCTCAAGTACACGCAAGGCGACGCGTCCGACTATGCCGCCAACTATGCGGACCTTGGCCTGGACGATCAGATGGTGAAGGATGCGGGCATTGCCCAATACTCCGTGGATATCGGCAGCAAGGAAGGCCAATTGAAGGCTCTCGGGTATCAAGCGACCGGCGGTGCTTTTATCTATCGCCGCTCGATTGCCAAAGATGTGTTCGGAACGGACGACCCTGCAAAGATCAAAAGCGAAGTGGGGCCCGGCTGGGAGAAGTTCTTCCAAGCTGCTGAAAAGCTGAAAGCCAAAGGGTACGGCATCATATCCGGCGACGGCGATATCTGGCACCCGATCGAGAACAGTTCCGATAAAGGCTGGATTGTCGACGGCAAGCTCCACATCGATCCGAAGCGTGAGGAGTTCCTCGATCTGGCCAAGGAACTGAAGGACAAGGGCTATCACAACGATACGAGAGACTGGCAGGAATCATGGTACGCTGATATGTCCGGCTCCGGTGCGCAACCCATCTTCGGTTTCTTCGGTCCCGCTTGGCTCATCAACTATGTGATGAAGGATCAAGTGAAGGACACGAATGGCGACTGGGCCGTAACGGAGTCGCCGACGGGCTTCTTCTGGGGCGGCACATGGCTGCTCGCCAATAAAGATGTTGCCACGAACGACGCCAAGAAACAGGCTGTTGCGGATTTCATCAAATGGGTAACGCTCGACACCTCCGAAACGGGTCTTCAGTATTACTGGGCTAACGGCACGATGAAGGAAGGCGAGCAAGGCACGAAGGACAGCGTCGCATCCTCCGTTGTGATGGAAAAATCCAATGGCGAAGTTCCGCTGCTTGGCGGCCAGAACATGTTCGAAGTGTTCGTTCCGGCCAACGCCAATGCTTCGGGTAAGAACTTGACCCAGTATGACGAGTCGATTAACCTGCTCTGGCGTGATCAGGTGCGCGAGTACACCGCGGGCAACAAAACACGCGAAGAAACCCTCGCCACCTTCAAGCAGCAAGTCAAGGACCAGCTCGGGATCGAGAGCGAATAAGAGGAAGCGAAGGGGCGGGAAATGATCCCGCCCCTTCATATCAACTAAAGAGGTGAGAGCATGCGCCGAAAAGGTGTGAATTACTCGAAATACGGCTATATCTTTACCTTTCCGTTCGTCCTGGCGTTTCTGATTTTCTCGCTGTATCCGATTCTATATACCGCGGTCATCGGGTTCACGGATATGCAAGGGTTAATACCGAAACCGATTCATTTGCTGGATGACCCTTTTAAAAACTTTAAAGACCTCCTTTTTGACAACCCCTCGTTCAGGAAGTCCCTGACCAACACGGGGTTACTCTGGGTTGTCAACTTCATTCCCCAGATCGTTCTGGCGCTCCTGCTCACGGCATGGTTCACGAACAAGCGCCTTAACATCAGGGGACAGGGGACGTTTAAGGTTCTGCTTTATATGCCGAACATCATTACTGCGAGTACGATCGCGGTGCTTTTCGGCAGCTTGTTTGCCTATCCGATGGGGCCGATAAACAGTTTGTTCCAATCACTCGGGTGGACGGACGCTCCGATTTTCTTTCTTCAGGACAAGACGACGGCGCGGGGCATTGTAGCGTTCATTCAGTTCTGGATGTGGTACGGCAACACTATGATCATCCTGGTTGCAGGCGTTATGGGCATCAATCCGGCTCTATTCGAGTCCGCGGCGATTGACGGCGCCAACGGCTGGCAAACCTTCTTCCGCATTACGCTGCCGAGCCTCCGCACCATCCTGCTGTACACGCTGATTACGTCAATGATCGGCGGGTTGACGATGTTCGATATTCCGCAGTTGTTCCTTCAAGGCGGACCGGACAACTCGACGCTAACCACGTCCATGTTCATTTACGGGCAAGCGTTTAAGGGAAGCTATATGTACAATCGCGCCGCGGCGGCGAGTATGATTCTGTTCGTCATTGCGGCGATATTGTCCGGCTTGCTGTTCTACCTGATGCGCGACCGCGATGCGGCAAGATTGAAAAAAGCGGAAAAGAAGCACAGAAAATCCACTCACGCTGCGACCGAGATGGAGGTATAAGCCATGGAAAAAGTTCAGAGAGGCGGAAACGCCGGTCTAAAAATAAGCAGGACGATCATTTATATCGTCTGTATTTTGTTGTCGCTGCTTAGCATCCTTCCGTTTTGGATCATGTTTGTCAACGCCACCCGCTCTACGGCGGAAATCCAAAGCGGTCTCTCGCTGCTTCCTTCAACCCACTTTATGAGCAACCTGCAGGTCCTGCTCGATAAGAGCTTCGACCCGCTACAGGGGTTTCTGAATTCATTGATTATCTCAAGTTCGGCAACCCTCTTAACGGTCTATTTTTCGTCATTGGCGGCCTATGGTCTGGTCACTTATAACTGGAAGCTGCGCAAGCCGTTCTTTACCTTCATCCTGTGCGTAATGATGATTCCTTCCCAGGCAAGCGCCATCGGCTTCTATCAGTTCATGTATAAACTGCATTGGACAAACAGCTTCCTTCCGCTGATTCTGCCTGCGATCGCAGCGCCGGCGGTCGTGTTCTTCATGCGCCAATATCTGCTTGCCACGCTGTCGCCGGAGATCGTGGAAGCCGCGCGCGTAGACGGATCGGGTGAATTCAAAACCTTCAACCGGATTATTCTTCCGCTGATGATGCCGGCTGTGGCGACGCAGGCCATTTTTGCTTTTGTGGCCAACTGGAACAACCTGTTTATGCCGTTGATTCTGCTGACACAGAAGGAGAAGTATACGATGCCGATCATGGTCAGCTTGCTGCGCGGCGATATTTACAAGACGGAGTTCGGCTCGATTTATATGGGGCTGGCCTTGACGGCGTTACCTCTATTTGTGGTTTACTTCCTGTTATCCCGGTATATTATCGCGGGCGTAGCGCTGGGAGGAGTTAAAGAATAGCCGATAAGGCGCAAACCTGGGGCGTAAGCACAAGGGTGTAGACACCATTGTGTTTACGCTCTTTTTATTATGTTATGGCTGCCGGATGTGAAGGCGAGGAGGAAGCATGAACTTGGTCCTCTTTTCTGTTATGCTCAAATGAGGGAAAGAAAAAGTTGGGAATAAGTGACGGATGCGGTTCCGTGAGGAGGTCTAGCCTATCCATGAAAATCGATTTGCAAAAGCTGCGGGAAACCGCGAAGGCGATTGTGCGAATTCCCGGGCATTACCGTCTGGAGATGGAGGACAGTATTCCGAAAGAGGAGGAGCGGGAGCGCTGCTATATTTGGGAGGACCCGGATCATGGGGAGAACAGCATCGAAATCGCTCTGGACTTGGCCACCGGTGTACTGATGCGGTTAAACATGGACCGGGCTGAAGCGCAAGAGGGAGGGGGAGGGGAGGATACTCTGGAGCCGGAAGAGGCGGCGGTTTCCGGGAACAAGCTTGACCTGGCAAGGCAAGCGGCCGAGGCCTTTATAGAACGGCACCACCCGGCCCCCTCCGCGCTGACGGTCGTCAAGGCGGAAGCCCGCCGGAACCTGTACCATTTCGAATATAACCGGGAAGCACACGGTCTGCCGCTTCATTATACAGGATGTGTCATAACCCTGGATTCCCGTTTTCAGGTGACATGGTATCGGCTGCGGGAACGGCCGGATTTTCCTCCGAAACTGCCGGAGTGGCCGGAAAAAATAGTGGAGGAACCTGTGCTGTTAGGGCAGCTTCAGGAGCAGTTGAGAATGAAGCTGGTCCTGGTCACTTTGCATTCCTCCCTGCATGAGATCGGAAGCGGTGAACCGGAAATTCGGCTGGTTTACGAACCGTTGATGGAAAATAGATGGATCGATGCGGCGACCGGGACGGATTTGTTCGGGCCCGAGCACTACGCCATGCCGGCAAGTCGCCCATTTCCGCCAGCCGCAGCGGCCTCTAGCCCGGTCGAAGAAGAGGATCTTAGTGCGGCGGGCTGGGCACGGCGGCTCGGTATCGATCCAAAGATCTATCGGCTGGAGAAAACGGCGGTAGATGAGGAATTGGAAACGCTGCTCTATACGGCCCACACGCCAAAAGAGCAAGACCGGGATTGGGTTGATCCGTTGTCGGTCGATGGATATATGGAGCGAAAGTGGGGGGACCAGCTTCGATTCCTGATGGACTCGGCGATCAAGATTCAATGGGAAAAATCGACGGGAAGGCTCGTCAGCTACCACCACTCGGGCTGCGAGGGAGGTATGGCAGGGGAAGCCGCGCTTACGCGAGAGGAATGCTGGGGGATTGCCGAGCGGTTCCTGGGGAAGTTTTTTCCCGAATATGCCGAGTATCTACAGTTGGAGGACCGACAGGACGATGAAGAGGAAGATGAGCGGCGCCGCGAATTTTTCTACCTGCCCGTGTACATTCGCGGTATTCCGGTAAGCCATGAGCGGGTCATGATTGCGGTGTATGTTTCTACAGGGGCGGTCTGCTTGTATGCGGGGGTCTCTTACGAGATGATCCAAACGATGGCGGCGCTCCCGCTTAGACCGGTACTGTCACAGGAAGAAGCGGCTAAGCGATATGCCGGGCGGATGAAGCTTCAGCTCAAATGGCATTTGGAAAAGGAAGAAGGGAAAGAGCCGGTTTTCCGGCTCGTGTATCAACCTTCCGTAACCGCCATAAATGCGTCGGGAGTGGAGCGCAGAGTGTGGTATATCGACGCTGTGACCGGGGAGTGCATCTTGGGAACATGAGGGGCAGGAACTATCTTTTGTCCCTTTTGCTCATGCCGACAGTAAAGGTTTTGAAGCCGCTCGCCTCATAGTAAGGAACCAACTGCTCGCTGCACATCAATTGAGGAATCACGCCATGCTCCTCGCATTGGGCAGTAAGCCGATGAAGCAGTTCCCTGCCGATTCCCAAGGACCGGTATTCGGGATGGACTCCCAAACCGCATATGACTCCGGTAATTACGCCATCGGAGATGACGCGCCCCATACCGGCAAGACGATCGCCGTCAAAGGCGAAGAGCACGAACCAGCTCTGCCGGCACATGGTCTCCAGATCGGAGGTGGAGAGACCGAGCAAATCCCACCCCAAAGCGCGATAAAGGGCTGCGACCGGGGCATATTCCTCCAATACGCCGGAAACATAACGGATTGTCATCAAAGGGCCTCCTTCTTTTGCATTTTTTTGTCTATAACCGTTTCAGGAATTGTAGTCACTATTCGATTATGATAAATTCTGCCGGTAAAATAAACTGCTAGTTTTGGAGGGATGCAGACGCAGATGATTGCGCACCATAATCAAACGCTGCACGGATTCGACAACATCGACCGCTTTGTTCTGGTCCGGAATTCAGCGGAGACAAAGTTTTGGAACGAAGCTGATGAAGGAAATCGTTTCTTTGACTGAACATTGGGAGGCGGACGACATTGAGCTGAGCGTATCCGAGTTCAAAGCGGCCGCAATCCGGTTTTATGAACGATTAGGCTTTGTTAGCAAGTCTCGCCAGATGGAGTTACCATTGCGGTCTGGAGGCCGCTCATAAGTTAAGCCGAGCTGAATTGTCCTCTTTGCATGGACTTTTTGGGCTAAAATGTCTTTTCAAATGTGGACAAACATACATATAAGCTCGTTGAAGCCGGGAGGGTTCATAGATCTAGATATTGATGAAATATGACAATCACCTACCAAATATAGAGGACATGAACGTCATTGTGGGGGGGAGGAGCCCTAGTGGTGTTGTCCACATTTAGAAAGACAAATTCGGTGAAATGTCTACTGTATAAGGACACCATCCTGTAACTGCAAAAATAATTTAGGCTTGCGCATTCGGTTTGGGCTATGTTATAAAATAGCAATAAGAAATACCCGGCGATGACCAAAGACATGATTTCCTTCACGAACTGTCCAGAGAGAGAGGCGTAAGCTGAAAGCTTCTCCAGTTACGGAGGCGAAGTTACCCCTTTGCAGCCGTGGCGTTGAACCCGTAGGCAACAATCCCGCGGCAGTATGCGTCACCGGAATGATCCCCGTTACCGGATCCGAATGAGGATCTTCCATCCGCGGTTATGGCTGTTATGGCCTTAGGTGCCGGACGGGAAGGTCGAATTTAGGGTGGAACCACGAGCTGAACGCACTCGTCCCTTCTGGGAAGAGATGCGTTTTTTTGCGTTCAGATCACTATAGAGAAGTGGAGGCCCGTAACATGGAAATTCTAATTACTTTACCGGACGGCAGCATCAGGAGGTTCCAGCAAGGGACCACAATACGGCAAGTGGCGGAGTCGATCGGCAGCGGTCTGGGGAAAAATGCGATCGCCGGCAAAATCGACGGGGTTCCGGTGGACCTCAATGTTCCGATTGAGCAAAATTGCGCCGTGGAAGTGCTGACCCTCGACAGCAAGGAAGGCCTGGATATTTACCGGCACAGTACGGCCCATCTCATGGCACAGGCGCTCAAGCGCATTTACGGAGAGAAGTCCGTCAAGCTGGGCATCGGTCCGGTGATCGAGGACGGTTTTTACTATGACGTCGATCTGGAAGAGCCTTTATCCGCCGGTGATCTGGCGGCCATTGAGAAAGAGATGGAGCGGATCGCCAAGGAAGATCTCCCTATTGTCCGGCGCGTTGTAAGCCGGGAAGAGGCTGCCCGGCTGTTCGCCGACCGGGAGGAGCCGCTGAAGCTGGAACTGATCCGCGATCTTCCCGAGGCGGCCGAGATCAGCATCTACGAACAAGGCGAGTTCTTCGATCTGTGCCGGGGTCCTCACCTTCCGTCCACGGGACGGATCAAGGCGTTCAAGCTGTTGAGCGTGGCCGGCGCTTATTGGCGGGGGGACGCCAAGAACAAGATGCTGCAGCGGATTTACGGCACGGCTTTTCCGAAGAAGGCGCAGCTGGAGGAACACCTGCATCTGATCGAGGAGGCCAAGAAGCGCGATCACCGCAAGCTCGGCAAAGAGCTGGAGCTGTTTATGTTTTCCGAGGAAGCTCCGGGCATGCCGTTTTACTTGCCCCATGGGATGACGATCCGCACGGAACTGGAGAATTTTGCGCGTGAACTTCAGCGGAGACGCGATTACGAGGAGGTGCGCACCCCGCTGATGATGAATAGCCGGATCTGGGAACAGTCCGGTCATTGGGATCATTACAAGGACAATATGTATTTTACCCATGTCGATGATTCCACGTTTGCGCTCAAGCCGATGAACTGTCCGGGACATATGCTCGTGTTTAAGAACAGCCTGCGCTCTTACCGCGATCTGCCCCTGCGGATATCGGAGTTCGGCCAGGTGCACCGCCACGAGTTTTCGGGCGCGTTAAACGGTATGATGCGCGTGCGCACCTTCTGTCAGGACGATGCCCATCTGTTTGTTTTGCCGGAGCAGATTGAAGAGGAAATCGGCAAGATCATCGACCTCATCGACGAGATGTACAGGATCTTCGGCTTCACGTACAACATCGAGCTGTCCACTCGGCCGGAAGATTCCATGGGAGACCCGGAGGTTTGGGATCAAGCGGAGTCGGCGCTGCAGCGTGTATTGGAGAAACGCGGCTTCGAATACAGTCTCAATCAAGGCGATGGTGCTTTTTACGGGCCGAAAATCGATTTTCATATCCTCGACGCCCTGAAGCGGAGCTGGCAATGCGGCACGATTCAGCTTGACTATCAAATGCCCGAGAAATTTGACCTGGCCTATATCGGCGAGGATAATCAAAAGCATAGACCCGTCGTCATTCATCGTGCGGTTTACGGTTCGATCGACCGTTTTATCGGGATGCTCACCGAGCATTACGCGGGGGCGTTCCCTCTATGGCTCGCGCCGATTCAGGCGAAGCTGCTGCCGGTATCCGAAAATTACGTCGATTATGCCTACGAAGTCAAGAAGCAATTGGACGAAGCCGGCATTCGCGTCTCCGTGGACGCGAGAAACGAGAAGCTGGGGTACAAGATCCGCGAAGCGCAGCTTGCGAAGGTGCCGTACACGCTCGTACTTGGCGAAAAAGAGAGAACTTCCGGAACGGCGGCCGTCCGGAGACGCAATGAGGAGGACACGGGGACTTTTTCGATACAGGAAATCATCACGACATTAACCGAAGAAATTCGCAGTAAAAAATAAGCCAAAAGCGAGGGACCTGATGTGCGAATATTGGTGCTTGGCGCCGGCGGAGTCGGCGGCTATTTTGGAGGCCGTTTGGCGGAAAAGGGAGCGGACGTCACGTTTCTGGTGCGCAGCCGGAGAAAACGGCAGTTGGAGAGTGACGGCCTGGTCATTCGCAGTGTCCACGGGGATGTGACGATCCGTCCCAAGACGATAACGGCGGAGGAACCTGTGAATGCGCCTTACGATTTGGTTTTGTTCTCTTCGAAAGCTTATCATCTGGAGGAGGCGGTTCGGGATTTGAGGCCTTTTGTCGGCGAGCGGACGGTCGTTCTCCCGCTGCTGAACGGGGTGGCGCATTATCCGGTGCTGCAGCGGGAATTTGGAGCGGACCGGGTCATCGGCGGCCTATGCTTCATTGAAACCACTTTGAATCAGGAAGGACATGTGATCCAGACCAGCAAGGATCATTTCGTCCGATTCGGGGAATTCGGACAGAGCCAAAGCCAAACGGAGCGGATCCGCCGAATCGAGCAGGCGCTCGGGGGGACGAAGGCCTCATTCCTCCTTAGCGATCATATTGAACGGGATATTTGGCATAAATATCTGTTCATCGCCGTGATCGCGGGTATCACGACGCTGATGCGCTCTCCGGTCGGCCCGATTCGCGAGACAACCGGCGGGACGGAGTTCATCCGTAGTGTTTTTCGGGAAATCGAGGCGGTTATGCTCGCGCACGGGGCCCCGCTGGACGGAGACATTGTCGACCGTCATATGGAAACGACGCAGCGGATGTCGTTTGAAATGAAATCGTCCATGCTCCGGGACATGGAGAAAGGCTATGCCGTGGAAGGCGAGCATCTGCACGGTTACTTGCTTGAGTTAGCGGAGCGGCAAGGTCTGGAGGCCCCGCGGCTTCAAGCGATTTACCATAATCTAAAGGTGTACGGGAGCGGATTATCGTGAAGGAATGGCTTACCGATTACTGCTTAAGCAAAAAGGGAGCCTCCCCCGACTATCCGTTCGGGCCCGAACCGCTCGTATGCAAGGTAGGCGGAAAAATGTTCGCGCTGATCTCCGTCGACGGCAAGAACGATCAGGTGCATATCTCCCTGAAGTGCGATCCGATCATCGCCGTCAATCTGCGGGAACAGCATGCCTCCGTTCAGCCCGGCTACCATTTAAACAAGAAGCATTGGAATACGGTCGTCGTGGACGGCAGCCTGTCCAACGAGGATTTGCGGCAGATGATCGACCATTCCTATGATTTGGTGTTCCGCAGTTTGACGAAGGCGGCTCGCGAAGCGATAACGGCTCTTATTCGATAGAGGAGGCGAAAATCGGATGATTCCCGAAGGCAACTCGAAAGAGAATATCGAACGGTTTTCCGGGTTTGCGGAGCTTTATGACCGTTACCGTCCCGAGGCGCCGCAGCTTGTCGTAGAGCTGCTCGGAAACTATCTGGGACGCAAGCCGGACCTGGTCATGGACCTGGGCTGCGGTACGGGCCTGTCCACCCTGATCTGGGGCGGCCGCGCGGAGCGCGTGATCGGCGTTGAACCGAACGCGGATATGAGGAGCGAGGCAAACCGGAAGCTCAAGGGAGCGGCCGGGCCGGCAGAACGGATTACGTTCGTTCCCGGTTATTCCAACCGGTTGGACACCCCCGATAATTCGGTCGATATCATTACCTGCTCACAGTCGTTCCACTGGATGGAGCCCGTAAGCACGCTGAAGGAAGCCCATCGCGTCTTAAAGCGGGGCGGTGTCTTCGCCATTTACGATTGTGACTGGCCGCCCGTGCTGAACTGGGAGCTGGAGAAAGAATACCTTGAGCTAACGGAAAAAGCGGATGATCTGGTCAAGCGGACGATGGATAAGGCGGATCAGGCGGTCAAAAGGGACAAGAACGGACATCTGGGCGCACTGCGGGATAGCGGGGCCTTCCGTTTTACCCGGGAGATCGTATTTCACAACGCGGAACATTGCGATGCCGAGCGATTCATAGGCCTCGCCTTGAGCCAGGGCGGCATTCAGACCGTATTTAAGTTGGGGCTCACCGCCCTGGATTCCGAACTGGAGACTTTCCGCAAGCACGTGGAAGACTTTTTCCAAGGAGAATCCCGGGAGATTTGGTTCGGCTACCGACTTCGCCTCGGCGTTAAATAAGCGCTTAGCCATGGTCAGCCGCTGCTTAAGGTTCGCGAACGTATCCCGTAAATGATGACGCCATAAGCCGTTAGAATCGAGAGTGGATTCTGACGGCTTTTTTTCGGGTGGAAAGGCGGAGTTAAGGAAAGGTATAATCGAAGGGACAGCTTTTTAGTCGAAAAGAAGGTAAGTGGGGGAGCTATGATCCAATCTGTCGTTCTTTTTATATTGGCCGGCCTTGCCGAAGTCGGGGGAGGATACATGATTTGGCTCTGGCTCCGCGAAGGAAAGTCTTACGGCTACGGTATAGTCGGAGCGATCGTGCTCATCTTGTATGGAATTCTCCCCACCCTGCAGAAATTCCCGTCTTTTGGCAAAGTTTACGCGGCTTACGGCGGCGTGTTTATTGTCCTCTCGCTCCTTTGGGGATGGGCTGTGGACAAAAAAGCGCCCGACCTGTGGGACTGGGCCGGAGCTGCCTTATGTTTAGTCGGCGTTTCGATCATGCTGTGGTGGCCGCGGCACTCATAAGGTCATGGATTTCGGATGTGCGGAAATTCCGGGCATGAGAATACGAGAGGAGAGAGGACCATGTCTGAACAACAAGTAACCTTACGCCCTTTTGAGAAAGAAGATATCAAGGAGCTTCAGCGGTGGACGAATGACCCGGTATCCATCGCCATGGCCGGAAGAATTCCGAAGACCCTTGAGCAGATAGAACAAGAGGTAGAGAAGAAGAGGCGGAAAGGCGACTTCCTGATGGCGATCGAAAATAAGGAGAACCGGCTGATCGGCTGGGTTTTTCTGCGGGATATTGAACCGGAGCACGGACGGGCCTGCATCGGCATCCTTCTTGCGCCGGAAGCGCGCGGACAAGGCTACGGAAAACCGGCGATGGAACAAATGATCGAATGGGGCTTCCAACAGCTCCGCCTGAATAAAATTTATCTGACCACGCGAGGGATTAACGAGCGTGCGATCGCCCTGTACAAGAAGATCGGATTTGTAGTGGAAGGTCAATTGAGAAAGCATGCTTTCATCAACGGGGAATATTTCGATACTTACATGATGGGATTGCTGGAATCCGAATGGAGACAAAGAGTGAGCAATGAGCATAGACAGTAAAACTCGATTTTTTGAGCGAAAACAACGGGAGCTGGGCATTGCCCTCAACGATACTCAGAAGCAGGCGGTTCTTCAGACCGAAGGAGCCGTCCTGCTTCTTGCTTCTCCCGGGTCGGGGAAGACGACGACGATGATTATGCGAATCGGATACCTGATTGAGGAAAAAGGCGTACGGCCCGCGCGGATTAAGGCGGTCACCTTCAGCCGGGCTTCGGCTCATGACATGAAGGAACGGTATCGGCGTTTTTTTCCGGAGCTCGCGCCGGTGGACTTCTCGACGATTCATAGTCTGGCGTATGAGGTGGTAAGGGAGCACTTCCGCAGGGCGGGAGTGGCTTACCAGATGATCGAAGGCAGCGGAGACGCAGGTCCGGATGGGGGCGAAGATCCGGACCCGGCCCCCTTGCACAAGAAGGCGATTTTGCGGCAGATCTTCAAATCGGTCACCGGGGAAAACATGACGGATGATCAGATGGATGAACTGACGACTTATATCAGTTACATCAAGAACAAGCTGCTGCCGCCCGAGCGGTGGGGGACCGTAAAGGCCGGGGTGACGGAGGCCGAGCGGATCTTACGCGAGTATGAGGCGTTCAAACGTTCCCGGCCGGACAAGCTGCTCCTCGATTTCGACGATATGCTGACGCTGGGCAACGAGATTCTGGAGCGCGACGTCTTTCTGCTGGAAACCTACCAGCGGAGATACGATTACGTCCTGACCGACGAAAGCCAGGATACCTCGCTCGTACAGCATGCGATCATCGAAAAGCTGGTTCGGGGCCACGGCAATTTGTGTGTGGTCGCGGACGACGATCAATCGATCTACAGCTGGAGAGGGGCCGAGCCTGCTTATTTGCTGAATTTCCGCCAAGTTTATCCCCAGGCCCAAATCCTGTTCATGGAGCAGAACTACCGTTCCGTCCCGGCCATTGTTGACGCGGCCAACCAGTTTATTCGGCGAAACCCGAACCGTTACGACAAGAACATGTTCACCGAGCGGCCCGAGGAGGAGAAGGGGGGCGTCAGCGTTCGCTCCTTTCCGGATTACAAGGCTCAGACGAAATATGTAATCGGGGAAATTCAAAAAACGGAGCGATTGTCGGAAGTGGCGGTACTGTACCGCAACA
Source organism: Paenibacillus sp. alder61 (assembly GCF_020179875.1). Classification (NCBI taxonomy): domain Bacteria; kingdom Bacillati; phylum Bacillota; class Bacilli; order Caryophanales; family Paenibacillaceae; genus Paenibacillus; species Paenibacillus sp. alder61. The sequence goes on along the minus strand of NZ_JAIUDG010000014.1, from coordinate 140,788 downwards.
ACTCTTCCTCGATCGCGTTGATCAACGCGTTGGACCGGGCGGGAATTCCCTTTTATATGAAAGATACCGACAACCGCTTTTTCTCCCACTGGGTGGTGGAGGATATTTTGAATTTTATGCGGATGACCTTTACCGATAAGCGGCCGGATATTTTGGAGAAAATCCATCTGAAGTTCAACGGTTACATCAGCAAGCAGCAGATGGCCGCAGTCAAAGAAATCCGCAACAACGAATCCGTCTTCGACAATCTGCTTCAATACGTGAAGCTTCAGGACTATCAGCTGAAGCCGCTGCAAGCCAGCAGGGACACCTTCCGCGAGATGAAGGGCATGCCGCCGCTGCAGACGATCCGCGTGATTCGGGAGCGACTCGGTTACGAGAAGGCGCTTGATAAAATGTGCGAATGGATGGGATTTCGCAAGGAGTTTTTGATCGGCATCCTCAACACGCTGGAGGAAATTGCGGAAACGCTGGAAACGATGGAGGATTTCGCGCGCCGTCTGAAGGTGTTGGAATCGGCATTGACGTCGTCCAAAAAGCGGCGGGGAGAACACGCCGTCACGTTATCCACATTCCACAGCGCCAAAGGTCTGGAGTTCGAGAAAGTGTTTATGATCGACCTGGTCGATGGCGTTATCCCTTCCTCGGAGGATATCAAAAAGCACGCCGGCGGGGAAGACGCGCCCATGGAAGAGGCGGTCCGGTTGTTCTATGTCGGTATGACCCGGGCGAAACGGGAACTGGAGCTGCTGACTTATCAAGAGCGGGACGGGGAGAAGACCGCCGAATCCCGGTTCGTCTCGCATGTCAGATCCATCGTGCGGCCAGAGAGCGACAAGGCGGCGGCGGCCGGCGCAGGGCATGCGGCAGACTCCCTGGCCGTCGCGGCCGGGGATGCCGTCCGGCACCGGGTTTTCGGCCGGGGCGAGGTGCGGGCGAGGCACGGGGATTTGGTCGATATCGCCTTTGCCGAGGGAACCAAAACGCTCTCCCTGCACACTTGTGTTGAGATGGGACTGCTGGAGCGCGAAGCCTGTGAATAAACCTTTGAATAGGGCATAACCCGAATCCGTAACGGAGGGGTTATGCCCATTTTTCACACCTTATTCACAATATCCACAATCACGACTGTGGACAGTTCTCGAATAACTGCATAACTTAGAATAACATCTGGATAACTTTGTGGATAACTTGGACAACAGATGGGGATTACTTCACGTTGATGACTTTTCCGTTGGTCATTTGCAGCAGTTCTTGTGGAGTCAACTTGAATACAGCTTTAGGATGACCGGCAGCGGCCCAAATCTCCTCATATTGGAGCAAATCTTCGTCGATCCATGTGGATATCGGCCCCGGGTGTCCGAGAGGGGGAACCCCGCCAATCACAAATCCCGTATGTTTACGCACATAATCCGCATCGGCTTTGCCCAATTCATCCTGAAGCAGGGCGGCGATTTTGCCTTCGTTGATCCGGTTGACGCCGCTGGCGATCACAAGCAGGGGCCGATCGGCCCCTTTAAGCCGAAATAGGATCGATTTGGCGATCCGGGCCACCTCGCAGCCGATTGCATCGGCAGCTTCCTGGGCGGTGCGCGCATTTTCCGGCAACTCCTTTACGATATGGGGATATCCCATTTCCTTTAATCGGTTTTGAATAAGCTGGGCGCTTTCTTTTAACGACATTCGAGTGACTCTCTCCTTTAACTTAAGTCTCCGCGTAATACATAATCACCTGAATCGTTACGATTTCCTCGGTATGATTCAGGTAACGGTGCTCGAGTTGCCCGGAAAACCGGATGCCTTGTCCTTCGTGTAGGGTGTAGATGTCTTCTTTAATTTGCAGGTTGAAAACCCCAGATACTACGGTGATGTACTCCTGGACTCCATCCTGGTGCGGAAGGGAAACATAGTCACAGCCCGGGCTGAGTATGATTTTGTAGGTTTCGATCCGGGTTTGCGGGTCGTACGGAAACAACAGGTAAAGTTTGCACCTTCCGTTGTCCTCTATGGCGTCGGGTTCTTCCTTACGGGAAACGATGTGGACCCGGGATTCCTCCTCTTTAAGCAGTAAGGAGAACGTGATGTTCAGCCCTACCGCGATTTTCCAAAGGGTGGTTACGGTGGGCTGCGTTTCGCCCCGTTCAATTTGATGCAGCGTCCCTTTGCTGACTCCCGTTAGCTGGGCGACCTTGTCCAGGCTTAACTGCCGCTGTTTCCGAATGCGCTGCAAATTATGGCCTACTCTGATGTGAATGGCATCCAAGTATATTCATACCTCCTCTTGTTTATTATACTGAACATTTATTATATATTACAATACAATATTCGAATCGCAGCTCTGTCTATTTGTGATTTACGCCCTCTCGGTCTCGTACCCGCTTATCATACTGGCTGGGGGAAACGCCTGCGTATTTCTTAAATACTTTGCTGAAGTAGAAAGGGTCCTCCAACCCGCATAAATACCCGATTTCCCCAAAGCTGAGGTGGGTCGCTTCGATCAGTTCCTTGGCATGGTTGATCCGCACCTGGTTCACATACCGCATAATGCTCTGCCCCGTCATCCGCGTGAAAACCCGGTTGATATAATCGTAGTTTCCGCCGAATTCCCGCTCGATGTCGCGGCTCGTTATTTTGTCGGCGTAATGCCCGTGAATATAACCGAGAAGAGCGTGCACCTTCATGACGGACCGCGATCTGCCCGTTTCTTCGCTTTGCAGGGCGTCGATGAAGTACTCGCGGGAGACTTCGATCAGCCATTCCGTCAGCTTCAGGGCGCTCAAACTCCGGTTGAAATAATGGCGGCGGTACAGTTGAAGCATTTCGTTCAACGCGTGAAAGGAGAGGGGGAGATTCTTTTTCGGCAGCCGATAGGTTTTGGGAAAATAACATAAGGGCGGGTCCTGGAAGGCCGGTTCGGTCCCCTCCTTAACCATCAAGTTCCGGGCCAGCGCCGGGAGGTCGTCCACCTGGACGGACTTCAAATCCGGATGCTCAAAGTGGATATAATAATAGTCGCAAACGTGCTTCTCCGTGCCCACGTGTTCGACGTTCGGCTCGAGGAACAGAAAATCCCCTTTTGTTAGGTTGTAGGAAACCCCGCCTTCCCGGAGATGCAGCTCGCCGCTTTTGACAACATAAAGAATATGTTCCGAAGTCGTTCTTCGGAAATGCACCCAGGGTTGGGTGTAGGATACGAACCCCATCAGTTTGATTTTAGGCAGAAGCTCCGTATTCATCGCCAGCATATTTCAGCCCTCCCCGGACAACCTAAAAAAGTCGTTTTTGTACAAAAAGAGTATGTTTTCGCCATTCCCGTTCATTGTAACACGTCCTATACTGTAGAGGTAATGCAAACGTTTTAACGGTTGTCGGTGTGCGGCTCGATCGTCGTACGTCCAGAGTCCGTGAATAGGAATAGGGGGATTTAAGCAGTGTCCAAAATTAAAGTTACGGTATGGAACGAATACCGTCATGAAAGACATAATGATCAAGTCAAGGCGATCTACCCGGAAGGGATTCATATGGCCATCGCCAATCACTTGAAGGGCTTCGGGGATTTGGAAGTTAGAACCGCGGTGCTGGATGAGCCGGAGCATGGGCTGACGGACGAGGTGTTGGAGCAGACGGACGTGCTGCTCTGGTGGGGCCATGTGGCGCATGACGAAGTCAGCGACGCGGTCGTCGAGAGGGTTCGGCAGAAGGTGCTGGACGGCATGGGACTGATCGTGCTTCACTCGGGGCATGCCTCCAAGATTTTCCGCAGCTTGATGGGAACGAACACCGGATCGCTGAAATGGCGGGATGACGGGGAGAAAGAGCGGATCTGGGTCATTGAGCCGAGCCATCCGATCGCGCGGGGATTGGGCGAGTATATTGAAATTCCAAAGGAAGAAATGTACGGCGAACGCTTTGAAATCCCGGCCCCGGACGAGCTGGTGTTCATCTCCTGGTTCGAGGGCGGCGAAGTTTTCCGCAGCGGCTGCTGCTATAAGAGAGGGCTGGGCAAGGTCTTCTATTTCCGCCCGGGTCATGAAACCTTTCCGGTGTACCATCACCCCGAGGTGCTTCAGGTGATTGCGAACGGCGTCTACTGGGCGGCCAAGACCGAAAGCGCCAAGGTTTCTTACGGACGGGTGGCGCCGCTCGAAGCGGTGAAGGCGCCAACGTTGTTGTAATTTTTTTAGCTGGATGGAGCGGGTTTTACGCGCTCCGTTCCGGCTTTTTTTATGTCAATGGGGGATGGAATTGACCTTACTAGGTTCATTGGGGCGAGAATAACGGGAAAACCTCCCGTTAATATGGACCAAACGGCCTACGAATACAAAATAGCTGGAATTTCTCCAGCTAATCTCGGGATCAAGGCGCGAAGCGCTTCATTTTGGTCAAATTAGCGGGAACAATTCCAGTTAAATTGAACCATGAGGACGAAATGAGCAAAATTAGCGGGAGAAATTCCCGTTAATCATCATGTTCAGCGTCCGATCGGATTGTCAGCTTCAGTCGTCAGGAGCCCTCGGGGTTTTTCCTTTACAACATTTCGATGACACCCTATGATAAATGCAATCGTAAGGCAACGAAAGGAATGGGAATGAGCATGGCGCATCTAGTGTTGGATCCGGCCGCGTATACGGTCGCCGTCGGGGCGGAGACCATCGAACTCTTGGCGAAGGAATTCGCGCTGCTGCAGTTTCTATACGAGCACCGTAATCAGGCGTTCTCCCGCGAACAACTGCTGGACCGGGTGTGGGCGCTGGAATACCCGGTAGAGCGGACGGTGGACGATCATATTTACCGGCTTCGAAAAAAGCTGGCCCGCTGGAGTCATATCCGCCTCAACACGATTCGCGGATACGGCTACAGCTTGACGATCGAGGAGCCGCGCAAAATCGAAAATCCATCGATACACGACGAAGAGATGCAGTCGGCGGTGCGGGGACTGTTTGAGAAATATCATTTGCTCGGGCAGGGGAAATCCATCGTGGCTTTGGCCGCTCAACACGAGGTGCTCGGGTTTGAGATCGATGCTTTTTTCCGCCGGTATATCCGGTTTATCGAAGGAGACATCAGGTGGTTCTTGGATACGGATGAGATTGCGGCGGGGGAGCGGTTGTATTGGCTGCTTCTGCTTTACTGGGGCATTGCGGCAGATTCGGAAAGAGCGCTGGAGTACTGTGAAGCCGCCCTTCGCCAAAAAGTAATGACTCCCGAGCAGCACAGGGAAATGGAGATTTTAAATATCCTCGAGGTATATGCGGATGCCGGACAGCCGGAAAAAGCGATCACGCGTTTTCCCCATACCCGTCGCGTCATGGAGAGCGATAGTTTAACCGGATTCGTCATGCCCGTCGCCATCATGGAAATGTATGTTCACCTGACGGCGGCGAACTTGGCGGAAGCCGACCGGAGCGCGGCGCGTTTGGAGAGGTTATTGCAGAGCGAACCTTATATCCGTGAGATCGGCAGATTCCACATCATGAAGGGCCTGCGGCTTTTGGCCGACGGGGCGGAGCGGGAAGCGGAAGAGCGGCTCGACGAGGGTCTCGAAGTGCTGGGAATGGCTCTGCATATGCCGCTGTATTTCGCGGCCGTACATCAGATCCGGCTGTTTCTGCACAGGCACCGACCCGACAGCCGGCTCCGGCATAAATACGCCGCACTGTATGATTCGCTGGACAAAGAGTACCGGTTGTCCGAAGTCCGGCCGGAAATGGAGCGCCGCATCGAATCGCTGCTGAACGGCGGCGATCGTTCCGTCTGATCTTCCTCTGACAAAGTCCTGATAAACTGCTGAGCAAACAGGACTTAATGGTTGGAGGGAATAAATATCATGTCATTCACGCTCCGCTCCGGGCTGTGGTCGATCCGCGGCTACAGGAGCATGTTCTCCGCATATGCGCTCGCCTCGTTCGGCGACTGGTTCGACGCCTTGGCGGTTCAGGTGCTGGTCGCCTACCGCTGGGGGGCCGATCCGTTGATGATCGCCTTGATTCCGGTCTCCATGGCCCTCCCGTCCGTGCTGTTCAGCTCCTTCGCGGGGACGCTGGCGGATCGGGTGCGGCAGGCCAGACTTATGATGGTTTGCGATTTAATAACCGTCATCCTCTCCGTCGCCGTTTTGTTCGCCCCGAATATGTATTGGCTCCTGCCTTTTTTGGCGCTGCGCGCTCTGGCCGGCGTCTTTCACGTCCCCGCCCAGCAGGCGCTCACCCGCCGGGTGGTTCCGGCCGATTTGCTGCTGCAGGCCACTTCATATAACGGACTCGTCAACCAGGGATCGAAGGTGGCCGGGCCGCTGCTCGGCGCCGTTACGCTGGTGGCGTTGTCCCCGCAGGCCTGCATCGTCATCAACATGGCGGCCAGACTGCTTTCGGCGCTGCTGCTGTTCGGTCTGCGCCATTTGCCTAAAGCGACGTCGCCGCAGGACACGGAATCTCCCGGAGCGCCGACGCCTTCCTCCGGTGCCGGCGTATTCTGGACCGAGTGGAAGGAAGGCTGGGCTTACCTTTGGCATCACAAAAAGATCTTAAATACCATCATCTTCGGATTTACCGGCATGACGGTGGTCCTGATGATCGACTATCAGTTTCCGACGCTCTTGAGAACCATCTCCCCCGCGGACGAAGCCTTGACCGGCCAGGTCGTGGCGGCGATCGGCGCGGGAGCGGTGGTAATGCTCGTGCTGCTGAACCGCTTGAACCGGATCAGCTACGGCTGGGGGCTCGGCGGCGGAGGCTCGCTGATCGGGACGGGAATCGCACTGCTCGGCTTAAGTCCACCCGGAAGCCGTTCTTTTCTTCTTTGGGGACTGGGCTTTCTGCTCGGCATCGGCAACGGGATGTACATTCTCACTCAGAATTATATCCTGCAAAAAGAAACCGCTCCGAACCTCGTCGGCCGGGTATTCGGCATTCAAAACATGCTGATCAGCCTCGTCATGCTGGCGGCTCCTTTGGCAGGGGGGCTATTGATTAAGGCGGCTTCGGCGGGTCAGGCCTTTTTGTGGATCGGTTCGGCCATGACCTTGATCGGCCTCAGCGGGCTTCTGTTTCGCCAAAGGCTTTGGGGACGGGGCAGCCGGAAGGCCGAGAGCACAGTTCTGCCTGCGGACGCGAGTTAAGCGAAACGAACCAAAAACTGTTAATTTTTTGTCTGTCAAGGCAGGAATTCACTAAGAAGGGATGGAATAATGGGTTAAGGGTAATTTTGTAAAATTGAGGGAGTAGGAAAAGTGCAGATTATTTATATCCTAATGTTCCTGTCGCTCTGGTCTTTGGGACTGTTCGTCTTATTTCATAGGACCCGATCCAATATTTGGATCGGGTTAACGATCTTGCTGGGCGGTTCGGCGAGCTATACGTTCAGCATGCATCTGTCCATCATGCCGTGGCTGGGAGACGCGGCATGGATGCCGGAATTTTTCAGCCGGGCGCTTTATTTGTCGACTGTGGTGAGCATGAATATTTATTATTTTGTGCTGCCTTACGTATTCTGTATGGGCGGGTTGTGGTTGAACGAGCGGATGTCGTCCCGCTGGAAATGGATATGGTCGGTGCTGCTTCTGCCGATTGCGGTCCTGCTGATCGTCGATCGGGCGCGGGAGGGCGCCTGGCCTATTTTTGAGATGGCTGAATTTCGCGGGTGGGACGGAATCTATATCGCGGTCGGGTGTTTCTTCTATATCTTGGCTTATTTCGGAGAGAAGAACGAGTTAAGCCGGCGCGGCCAGCGGAGGACCCTGCTCTTCCCGCTTGTCATGATATGGGCTTATACGTCCGATTACGTGGGTTTTAATCATCTGGAGCTTGGCTGGTGGTCTTTCGACCTTCGGAGCAACGGGATGTGGCAGGCCAACTTTATCGTGATCCTCGGGACGGTCGCCGCCGTTTTGTTTTTCACGATCCGGTACGGCTTTCTCGGCATCAAGCTGCGGATCGAGCGGGAGCGGATCGATTATTCGATACGCACGCTGACGATGGGCGTGTCCATTCTGAATCACTCCATCAAGAACGAAATTCAGAAGATCGATTACCTGGCCGAGAAGAGCCGTTCTCTGATGAAAGCCGGAAATACGGAGAGAGCGATCCAAACGATGAGTCAGGTGCACGGGTTGACGGACCACCTCCTGCACATGGTGAACCGGATCAAGGAGAAGGCCGAGGATGTGCAATTGGATGAGAGCGAGAACGACCTGCGCGAGCTATTGGAGGATGTCATTTCCTCCTCGCGAGGGATTACCGAAGCCAAGGGGATCGCTTTATCCGCTTTTTACGGGGTGGAAGGCAGGCTTATCTGCGATGAGGTTCACGTAAGGGAGACGCTTTCGAATTTAATTCGGAACGCGATCGATGCATTGCCGCCCGAAGGGGGGATGATTGAGCTGGTCACGTCGGCGACCCGGAAGGAATTCCTTATTGAAGTGAAGGATAACGGGGCCGGGATTCCCCAGGAGTATCTGAACAAAATATTCGAGCCCTTTTTCACGACGAAGAAGAATGCGCTGAACTACGGGCTTGGCCTGTCTTACTGCACCAGTGTGATGAGCAAGCACGGAGGCAGCCTGTCGGTGGCGGAGAGCGCCCCCGGCAAAGGAACGACAATCGTGCTGCACTTCCCGAGATCCCGCTTCAAGCCGACGTCTCCGGCCAAGAGCCGGTTCAAATGGTCCAGGGAGGGTCGGTTGACCCCTCCGGCTAATCCATTTTAAAATTCGTCAGCTTGTTCTTGATGCTGCGGAGCTGGGTTTTGATCGTATTCGTCGACTTGTGAAGCCGTTCGGAGATTTCCCGCTTGCTCAGCCCGCTCTTCCGGAGCTCGAAGACCTCCCGTTCTGTCGGGGAGAGCTCCATGAGCTGCACTTCGCTCCGCATGGCCCGGGCGGCGTCGGGATGAATGGACGCCCGTCCGCTATGGGCTTCGCGGATCGCATGCAGGATATCCTGATAGCTCGATTTATTGATATAATTCATCGCCCCAAGGCGAAAGGATTTCATAATCACTTCCGACTCCGTAATTGAGGTCAGCATGATGACTTTTACGGAGTTGTTTTTTTCCTGGCGCAGAATTTCCTCGGCAGCGTCCAGCCCGTCCAGGTTATTCCCCGTCAGATTGATGTCCATCAGAATCACGTCCAGATCGACACGCGCGGCGATCTCCACGGCTTCCTCTTTCGTGGAGGCTACGCCGGCAACCGCTACGTCGGCCTCATCCGCCAAATCCGCACTGATATGCTCCCTCCAGAAGGGATCGTCCTCCACAAGCATGACACGAATTCGCTCCATCACCATAGCTCCTCTACACCTGGAAAAGGTTACATTTAGCCCTAGTATATCAAGATTTAAAGCCCAAAGGTAGGATGAATTGGCTTCACCCCGGGTGAAGAAAGTTCATCCTGTTCGCTGTTTTGGGCCTCCTCTATAATCCGAAATGTGGCCGGAACGAACCGGTTGGAAATATGAAAACGGAAGCGGGGGATTTAATACTTTTAGCGGCCTGTGTTTCGGTATGGACGGTTTGTCGGTCGACCGAAGGGAGTGATGGAGCATGTCGATGGCCGAAGAGGTCAGCGGTTTGGCTGAACTGATTCAAGCGAAGTTTCCGGAGGTGACGGTTCACCGTTTCCAGGGTCCTGCCCTTCCTGCGGCAGGGGAATTCGTGATTGAACTCAAACAGGAGACACGGCGGAGCGATTCGCGCAGCCATACATTGGCGGAAAGACAATACGCCATCGTTTATTACGCGGAGCAGGCGGAGGAAGCCATCCTTAGCCTGGAAGCGTTGAGCCGCTACCTGATGAACGAGCGCACGGAAGCGGGCGCTCTGAAAACAGGTGAAGCGAGGGCCCTCCGGGCGGAATCGTTTACGATTACCTCTCCGGAGAAGCTCGAAGGCGGACTGCTGAAAGGCACGGGTACCGTGGTGATCAACACGCGGGAAGCGGTGGCGATCCGGCAGTACGAGAAGATCCAAAAAGTGGAGTATCGCACGACCATAAATTTGAAAGGTGGCATGAACGAATGAGTGGATCATGGGAACCAACCAGCCTGCCGGTACGTCCGGGGCTGTACATCAGATTTGAAGAGGCCGCGGCGGCGCAGATCAAGGGCGGTGCGCGCGGAACGGTAGCGTTGCCGTTGCTTAAGTATAAGAACGCGGCGGATGCCAAGAAGTTTTTTACGGTGGAAAAAGTAAAGGAAGCCGCCGATTGGTTCGGAGAAGAGAATATCGATCCGATTCGGCTGATTCTGCTCGGCGGAGCGAAGGAAGTGCTCGTCTATACGGTTCCGGCTCCACCGGCACCCGCGGAGGGGAAAGAGGCCGCCGTAGATTACACGGCGATCCGGGATGCCTTCAGCACGCGTCAATTTAATGTGTTCGTATATCCTTCGGAAATCCCGTCCGCGGAGCAGAAGGCCCTCAAAGAGTGGTGCGCCGGCAACCGGGAGGATGAAGGAAAGCATTTCATCACCGTGATCGGCGGAACCGCGGAAGAGGATCAGAAGCCGGACGCCGGAAATACCCGCAGCGGCCTAGTCAAAGACGATTACGTCGTCAACCTGGTGACGGGCGTGGAGATCGACGGCACGAGCTACAGCTCGGCCCGCTATGCGCCTTACGTCGCCGGTTTGATCGCGGGGACCGGCATCAATAAATCGATCACGTATTCGCCGGTTTACGCCAACGATGTCACGAAGCGTCTGAGAAAGACGGAAATCAATGCGGCTTTGGAAAAAGGTTCCCTCGTTCTCGTCCATGACGGCGAAAAGGTGAAGGTGGAACAAGGGCTCGTTACCAGCGGCAAGAAAATCCGCGCCATGCGTGCGCGTCAAGCTATCTCCACGGATATTACCAAGGCCGCGGCCGATTCCTACATCGGCAAGCTGGACAATAACGCCGACGGGCAGGCGGCGTTGATCTCCGCGATCAAAGCCTACCTGGAGCGGCTGCAGTTGAACAATGTGCTGACCGATATCGTCGTGACGCTGGATCCGGACCTGAAGTCCGAAGGAGACGCGGTTTACCTGCTGATCGCCTTCACGGAAGTCGACAGCATGGAGCGGATCTTCCTGACGATCCGGGTGTAAGATCATAAACGATTTTAACATTACTAGGAGGGGTTTTTAGTGCTGGATTCAACCCGCGTTATCAATGGGACTTACGGATATGTGTATTACGACGGCAAATGGCTGACCAACGTCAAGTCGGCCGAAGCGAATGTGGAAATTACCAAAGAGGAAATCAAACGGTCCGGCACGCGCTGGACGGCGCATAAAGTGACCGGCTTAAGCGGTTCGGGCACGATGACGGGATATAAAGTGACTTCGGAGTTCGTCGAACTGATCGGCCAGATCGCGGACGACAAGAAGGGTGTCTTTACAACGGAACTGATCCTGAAGCTGGAGGATCCGGAATCCTACGGAGCCTACCGCGTACGTTTGAAAGGCGTGACCTTTGACAAGATTCCGCTGATGCATTTCGAAGTCGGAGCGATCGTGGAAGAAGAGCTTCCGTTTAACTTTACCGGCTATGAACTGATGGATAAACTCGTGGCCGAATAATCTTCCCGGAAATGGCATGAACCCGGTAAATCACAGGCGTTTTCGTCCGGGTTCCATGTCTTTTCTGTTTCATGAAGAAAACCAACCCCAACCCAAAACCTTTAAGGAGCGATGGATCACATGGCAGTAACCGATAACAGACAAATTAGCGTACTTCAGGCGCTGTTGAGCGCCGACAGCAAACCGACCAAGGATATTCCGATGAAGCGCCTTGGCGTCGATTTTCAAATTCAGGCGTTGGACGGCAAAACGATCAACAAAATTCAGGAGCAATGCACCCACTATGCGGGCAAAGGAAGCAAGCGGGAAAAAGTGATGGACGAAGAGCAGTTCGGCGCCCTGGTTATTCAAAAAGCCTGCCTCATTCCGGATTGGTCCGCCAAAGAGCTGATCGAGAAATACGGCACGCCGACGGAAGCGATTCTCGGCTTGCTGCTGGCCGGCGAAATCGCCAAGCTGTCCGCGGAGATTCTTGAAATCAGCGGTTTCGACAGCGATGAAGAAGAAATAAAAAACTAATCAAAGCGGGCGGCGAGGCCTTTCTGGTGCATCTTATTTTTCAGCGGCATCATATTCCTCCGGATGAGGTATACAACAAGGACGAGAACGTAAAGCGGTTTATGTACGCCTCGATGATGCTGCAGTTGGAAGAGGAGGAGAAGGCGCGGAAAGAGCAGGAGCGGGCCGCCCGCAGGATGAAGTCGTAGAGTCGCTTTTAGTCAGGAGGTGAGGAAGCTGAGCAATTATTACAATAGGAACAATACGAACGACTATGTAACCAGCAAAAGTTTAAACAATCTGAAGAGATACAACAAAGCGATGGGCGAGCTCCAGACCCGCATGAAAGCCGTCCATGACCTGAACAGCATGGCCAGAGCGAGCGAACAAATGTGGAATACAAGCGGCATGGGCCGCATGATGACGGGATTATCCAAGCTGGAGGCGGCTGCGGATTCTGCGCTTAGCGTGGTCGGCGGCGGGTTCAAGAAGGCTTGGAGTTCGGCTAAACAGAGCGCAGGCAGCGCGCTTACGGTGATTGGCGGCAAATTGACAAAGTGGAAAGGCTCGCTGTCCGGCTACATTACCAAGTTGAGAGCGCCTTTAGGCAAATGGGCCACCGATCCGATTCCATTCCGGAAGAAAACGGATCCGACGGCCGCGGGGGCACAAAATGCATCCCAGAACGGCGGCGGTGGCGATGACGGTGGCATTGACATTGGCGGTGCCATGAATCTGCTCAATTCGGCTAAAGACAAAATTATGGAGGCGGCCAAAACCTACAGCGATGCTTATGGCGTACTTAGAGCCGCTTCAGGGGCCTCCAGGCAGGAACTGGTCAAACTCGCCCAGTCTTTTCGAACCGTCGGGGGGCAGGTGCCGCAAAGCCTGAGCGAAGTCGGCAAAGCGATGGGGATTTTGAGCCGGGAGACTTCGATGACCGGAAAAGATCTGGAGGATTTGACCAAGATGCTCCTGAACGCTTCGAGATTAACCGGCGGCGATAGCGCCCAAGCTGCGGAATCAGCAACAACAGCCATGTCTGCATGGGGCTACGCGGCCAAGCAAGGCGAGGTGATGTTGGAGCAATTTTTCGCCGCGAGCCGGGCGGGAAAAGTAGATATGGTCGAGTTGATGAAGCGGATGGGGCAGTTTGGCGAGCCGATGAAAGACATGGGCATCGGTTTCAATCAGTCGATGGCTCTTATGGCGAAATGGCAAAAATCCGGGCTGAATCCGATCGCAGACGCGCTTAAGGATCCCAAGAGGCTTCCGGCCGGTGGATTCGCGGAAATTGCAGCCAAAATTCGGGAGGCCAAGACGGCTACGGAAGCCATGGAGTATGCTACGGGGATCTTCGGGCAAAAAGTCGGCGGGGACCTTGTAACGGCATTGAAGGGCGGAAAGGTCGAGTTTAACGGCATTCTCGCCTCCATGAATCAGTGCAAGGAGGGAATGTTGAGTCAGGGGCAGACGCTTGAAACATTTAGCGACCGATTTGGAGCTTTGAAGAACCGGATCACGATTGCGCTCGCTCCTCTTGGTGATCTTCTGCTCCCGTTTATGGCAGCGATGGTTGGGGCGCTTGAGTTTTTTATGGAGTATGCGGATATTATGGGGGCTGTTCTTTTGGGGGTAAGCGCGGTATTGATTACCGTCTTTGCTCCCGCCCTCTACGCTACGGTCTCTGCTTTGGCCGCTAACGCCCTTGCTGCTATCGCCCTTGCCGCGCCCTTTGCACCGCTCATTCTTGCATGTCTGGCCGTAGGGGCCGCTTTTGGAGCCGTCGCTTATTTGGTGAAATACCACATGGATGATATGAAAAAGATGGTGGATGATGCAATAAACTTCATTACAAACGGATTTGAAAAATTTAAAGGCCTCTTCTCCAGTACGAATGGGGCTTCCGTGAATCTGAACGCGAAAACCACAAGCCAGGTGACATCCGCAGGAGGCCCTCCTCCCAGCAACTACCACGGACTCGACTATGTCCCATATGACGGGATGATATCCCGGCTGCATAAAGGCGAGCGGGTCATGACGGCGAGCGAGAACCGGGCCTATTCGAGCGGCGGAGGCGGGGGCGGGCCGATTTCGATTACGGGAAACACGTTTCACGTTCGCCAGGAATCGGATATCGACGCGATTGCCCGAGCGTTGGCCCGTGAGATTAAAGCGGCGGGAGGATTGATGGCATAATGGCGTCTCTGCAATTTTGGCTGAAGACCGTGGACGAAAAAGAACGGCTGCGTCTGCCCGTCAATCCCGAGCAAATCTCGGTAAAAAGCTCATACGGCTATGAAGACGTTCAGGTTACCCAGCTTGGCGAGTATACGGTCATCGGAGAAGCGGTATTGCGGGAGTTTACCTTCGGGGCGTTTTTTCCGCGGGATTACCATCCCGGCTATTGCGAATACGAGGACTTGTTGAAACCGTGGGATACGGTAGAGAAGATTGAAACGTGGATGAACAGCAGGAAGCCGCTCCGTTTCAATGTTACGGGAACCAAGATCGAAGAATTGATGGTTACGATTCGTTCTTTTCAGTACAGCGAGCGCGCTGGAAATCCGGGCGACGTGTTTTATGAACTGGAACTGAAGGAATACAAAAAGGTGGAATTTCGGCAGGTAGAGACGTCCGGATCGGGCAAAGCGATGGTGATTACGGGCGAATATCGCCCGGATACCAAAGTACCACCCGCATTTTATTTCGTCGTGCCCAGAGATACGTTGTGGAAAATCGCGCAGCGCACACTGGGGAATGGCGACCGGTGGAGAGAAATTTATGCGGCCAACGAAAAGGTGATCGGTAAAAATCCGGATAGGCTTGTTCCCGGCCAAAAGCTGGTGATCCCATCATGAGCTGGAGCGTCACGTATAGGGATGACAAGCAAAATGTATACTTGGATCCAATCGTGAAGTCCATTAACTGGTCCGGCGACATCAAACAGGCGGCCCGCAAGCTCGTAGTGGAAGTTTCCAATACGGGGGACCTTCGGGATCTTTACATGATGTTCGAAAAAGGCGCGGAGCTGCGTTTGATTCTGGATGAGAAGCGGGAACTGTTTCGGGGCGTTTTGTTTGCGGATCAAATCAACTCCAAGGGTCAAATGACTTTAACAGCCTACGACGAGAATATCTATTTGACCAAAAACAAGGATACGAAAATATTTCGCAATCAGTCGGCCTCGGCGATCGTCAAGCGGCTGTGCCATGAATTTTCCATCCCGATGGGGGAGATCCAGGATACGGGTTATGTGATTCCCAAGCTGGTTTTTCGTGAAAAAACCCTGTTCGAGATGATGGTCACGGCGCTGACTGAAACTCAGAAGCAGAACGGGCAGTATTTTTGGATTACCTCCAGGGAAGGCAAACTGCAGTTACTGGCACGAAAAGAGCAGAAAGGAAAGTGGGTCCTGGAGAACGGGGTAAATCTGCTCGATGCCACCTATTCGCAATCGATTGAAGAAACCCGGACCCAGATCAAAGTGATCGGCGGGGACGTGGAGAAGAAGGCGATTATGGCGAGCGCCAAGGACGGAGAGCTGATTAGGCGATTCGGTATTATGCAGCATGTGGAGAAGCCGGAGAAAGATATGACCCAGTCCCAGATGGAGCAGCGGGCTAAGCAATTGCTTGAGGATTTGGCTACCATTGAGGACCAGGCCCGCATCGAATGTCTCGGCATTCCGGATGTCGTGTCCGGTTCGTGCGTATATGTCAAAGAAGCGGTGACGGGGATTCTCGGGGGATACTACATTTCCGCCGATGAACACCGGTTCGAGAACGGCAGCCATACGATGTCGTTGACTTTGTCGGCGACGGACGACATCCCGGAGATGGAATACAGCGAACAGAAGGGGGCCAAGTGATGGAACGCATTGAAGGCTCGGGAGCAAGTCAGCTGGTTCAACTGATCCGGGCCATCGGGTACAATTCCGAGATTACTTTTGAACTGGCCACGGTAACTTCCGCGCCGCCTCAACTGAAAATCAAGGTGGATCATATGAACGTAGAGTTGGAGAAGGATGACCTCATCGTGGCTCAGTCGCTGACGAAGCATATGAGGAAGGTGAATTTGAATGTGAAGAAAAAAGCTAGTATCTCCTCAACCTCCATAGATTCACTATATACGTTAACATTACCCCAAGGTTCAGGGGAGTGGTCACTTTTATCCTTTGGCTTGAACTCGGCTGATTTTAAGGTGGAAGAAGCCGAGCTGGAATTCACCGACGAGCTCAAAAAGGACGACCGCGTTATCGTCGTCGGTATGAACGAGGGGCAAACCTATATCATTTTGGATCGGGTGGTGATGTATTAATGGCATTGTCTCCACTGCGAAGCAGGGAAGAACGATTTGTGGAAGTGAAGCCGGCCCCGCTTCCTTCACGGACCTATATGCTGGATTTAGAGTCGGGTCAAATCAAGGAGAGACTCATAGACGGCCAAGAGGCGATTCGGCAGTCCATTCAGAAGGCGGTTCTAACCGCTCGTTATCGTTATTTAATCTACAACAGCCAATACGGCTGTGAAATTGAAACTTTACTGGGACAGGACATATCTCCGCAATTGCTGCACAGCGAAATCACCCGGGTGATTACCGAAGCGATTAAGGAGGATGATCGGATTCAGGCTGTTGAACAGTTTCGGATCGAGCGGGCAAGCGATAAGCTGTTCGTTACCTTTACGGTAATAACAGCCGAAGGAGCTATTGAGCAGGAGGTGAGCATTTAACCATGTTTGAAAATCAGACGAAGGAAGCTATTTTGGATCGGATGCGGAATGCCTCTCCGGAAGGCATCGATACGCGACAGGGCTCCATTACCTACGATTTGCTGTCGCCCGCGGCCATCGAATTGGCTCATGCCTATATCGCGTTGGAAAATGTGCTGAAATTCGGTTTTGCGGGGCCTGATCAGCCGTCCGGGTACCTGGATTTAAGAGCGGCCGAAATGGGAATCACACGGCTGCCCAGCGAGAAAGCGACAGGGAAAGTGGTGTTCAAAGGGGACGACAATACCGTCATTCCCAAGGGCACATCCGTTTCCACCGATGAGGAGGAACCCGTCGTAATTGTAACAACGGAGGAAGGCGTTATTCACCAAGGAATCGCTACCGTGAAGGCCCAGGCGGCGGTAGGCGGCGTGCGGGGAAATGTCGATGCCGGACGAATCAAGCTGATGCTGGGCAATTTGACCGGCGTTGTATCCGTAACGAATTCCGAGGAGTTCAAAAACGGGGCCGAAACGGAGTCCGATGAATCGCTTTTGGTCCGATACTATGATCGGGTCCGAAGACCGGCGACGAGCGGAAACGCTTGGCATTACCGTCAATGGGCGCTGGAGGTTTCCGGCGTGGGCGACGTAAAAGTCTTTCCTACCTGGAAGGGGGGAGGCACCGTGAAATTGTCGATCTTGTCCAAGGATAAGCGGCAGCCGAACGATGACATTATCGGAAAAGTCCAGGACGCCGTGGATGAACGTCGTCCGGTGGGGGCGGATGTTGAGGTTTTCGGAGCGGAAGAAGTCATGATCGACGTGTCCGCAAACATAAAACTGGTACCCGGAGCGGATTTGGAAGCAACCAAGACGCAATTCAGCCAAATGCTGGAACAGTTTTTAGCCGGTATTGCTTTTAAAACAACGATCGTTTCCTATAATCAAATATTCGGTCTTTTGCTGGATATTGCTCAAGTGGAAGATTTCCAGGAATTGAAGATTAACGGGGAAAAAGGCAACTATAAGATCAATGAAGATCAGGTAGCGGTGGCCGGGGCGGTGGAATTCATTGTTTAACGATTTGTTCGAATTTAAACGTGATCTGATAAAAGATATGGCTGACTACTTGCCGACATACTACACCCTTCACGACAACGAGGGCCAGCCTGGGATTGTCGGCAATCTGATCGCTCAGGAAACGAAAGAACTCCTCGAACTGAATCACCGGATTCTTGACGTTTTGGAGCAATTTTTTGTGGAGCGCGCCACCTGGGGGCTGACGTATTGGGAGAACATCTGCGGGATTCAGGTGGATGAAACCAAGCCTTGGGACCAAAGAAGATCGGTCATCAAGTCGAAGCTGAGAGGCGCCGGAACGGTGACCCTGGCGGTCATCAAAGACGTAGCGGACTCGTTCGAGAATGGGGAGATCCGGGTAGAGGAGATTTTTTCCGAGTACAAAGTGGTCATCACCTTTATCGGCACGCGGGGAAAACCGCCGAACGAACCGGATATGCGTCAGGTTCTGCGCGAAATCATCCCGGCCCATCTCGAATTGGAGTTCCGGTACACTTACCTGACTTGGGATGAACTGGATGCGGCGGATTTAACATGGGATGAGCTTGAGGCGATGAACATGACTTGGGAGCGGTTGGAGGTTTGGAAGCCGAAGTTAACCAAGCGTGAAGAAGGGAGAGATGCAACATGAAGAAATTGCCCAGTGGGCTGAACGCTTTTGAGCCTTCTGATACGGTCAGGAGAGAGGCGCAGAATGCAAATATTGAAGTGCTCGATAAATTTATTAATAATGGAAAAGTCCATCGGCATACGGGATTGCCGGGAGATGCTCCACAGATCGGCAGCGATGGAATAGAGAGTGGGGCCCTTGAACGGCATCATTTTAAAAATGGAAGAATAAGTGAAAATGTGGCCAAGTTCAAGCCGGTAACTGTGACAAGTGGAGTCGTTATAGGAATACCGACATTACCCTATTATATAAATAAGAATGATATGAACTGTTGGTTCCTTTCAGAAGCGCATAACTATCCCGCTTCTATGACCATTAATTTGAGTGGATTTTATAAAATCGATGCAATCTCATTTGATATTATTGAAGATCCCGGCCCCATCAATTTTAAAGTTGAAATTGGACCACATGCGGCTGACTGGAGAAAAGTCGCCGAAGGAGAGTTTACTTCCCTTAAAGACGCATTTATTCCAGTAACGGAAGAAACCCAGTGTAGCCTTGTCCGGATAACCATTGATAAACCCGCTTCGGATGATTTTGTCATAAGAATAAGCAAATTGGCGGTCTATAGTCAGGATGCGGAAGGAAATGAAAATGATCCTTTAAAAGACCGTAGAACCTGGGGCTTGGCGGCTCGACTGCAAGGATTGATTGGAATTACGGATTATCCCCTTTATGATTTCGGGGACTCAGTCGCGTTAGCTGGGCATTGGTTTATTGTCAACCCCGTTACAAATGCTTCTATTTGTATATACGGGGGTGGCAATAGAAAATATCCGTTAGGAAATGGTGACTACCTGTATATTGATTTTAAGTATTTTACTTCTAATGAAGATGGAGGAATCTATCCATCCGCAGGAAAAGGCGGAGATTTTTTGGGCCCCCTTACCCCTTATGAGTACCCGGACAGGTTAGTCTTAATGTACCGATCAGGGTCTAAGTTATACTTCCACCCACTGGTAACCGCCAACGTTGAAAGAAAATTTGGAACCCAAGCATTGACGCGATCAAAAGAGGAAGAAGCTTTTAGTAAAGAAATAGTAGAGCAAGACAGGAAGGAAACCAGCGTAAGGATACAGCGTGGTTTAGTGGAGGTTTCCTTTGATGATTTGAATAAACTCAATTCGAATAAGACCCGTATCCAACTTTCACCCGTACAAACGAACAAAGCGGTCATCAACCTCGCACCCAAAGACCCGGGCTATAACGGATACATTTACGACGGTTCTCTGAGAGCCCGATTCGTAAGCGACAACGAAATAGAAATTTCGGCCGCGGATGCTTCAAAAAGCAGTATGATCGTCTGGGAGGTCATCGAGTATGTCTAATTTTTATGCGCAAATTAATGATGAAGGCAGAGTTGTCGGATTAAGTGATCTTTTCAAACCTGTAGAGTCCAAAAAACTGATCCCCATTGAAGAAGAACAATACCATAATCCTATGCTCCTCCGGATGCGTTATGTTGACGGAGCGTTTACGGGAACGGTGGCTCATTTGAAGGCGGATAAGGACAGCATTGAAGCGAATGGTTCCGATGTGCTGACGGTCGATTTATCGATTACCGATTGGCAGGGGAACATTCAGGAGGATTTCAATGAAGAGGTCCAGCTGGAAATGAACGGACTTCAGCAAAATATCAGCGTCTCCAAGGGTCAGGCCTCCCTGACGATCAGCGGTGAAGAACCGGGGGAGTTCCGGCTGCGCACGTTCGGACTTGACCGGAACGCCGAGTTAAAGGTGGTGGTAACGGATGGCAAGTAAAAAACCGCTCCCGAAAACCGCGCATTTTCATATCCCGGCGGACCCGCTTCGGGTCAAATCGGAGGAACTGCGGGCCCGCCACAGCGAACGGAAGGAGCAGAATCTGAAAGGACTTAAAGCGGCTGAGGCAACGAACGAAGTGTTGTACGAAATGCTGTCGGACCTGCTGGAACGCCAGGAACTGCTTGAAGACAAGCTGGACCAATTGCTTAAAGTGCGCCGCTAATACGTCGCTAATCGCGTCTAATAAAAGTGTAGTGAACTCATAGTTTAAGATAAGGACTCTCGCCTAGTTTCAAGAGAATAAGGGGAGGGTCCTTTTTTCATGCGCGAAAAAAGTGAAGGTGGGGCCCGATGGAGGGGCTTTGCTAGCGCCGATTTAACGGGAAAACTTCCCGTTAATCTGGCGGGGGAAGGGCCGCATGAAGGATTAGCTGGAAAACCTCCAGCTATATTGCGGCCAAAGGGCCGATCTGCGCCGTAGGGGATGAATTAACTGGAATAATTCCAGCTAATGCTTACGGATGGCGCGAAAAGACCAGAATTAACGGGAGGAAATCCCGTTAATTTGCGTTGGCGCTGCGAGCTACGAGCTGCGTATTGCGCTCGGCGTATGCTTGGCGGCGGTCGTGACTCGTTTCACCGGCTTTTTTTGTGGCAGAGTGGAAAGGATATAAGGCAACGCTTGACATTTCATCAGTTTAGAACTAAACTGAATGCAATCCTTGAAATGGGGGAAAACAAATGAACGAAATCGAAGCAAACCACCCCGGCCGCATGGAGGCAAAGCATGAGGAAAAGCTCGGGGTACTGGTATGGTACCGCCTTTCGCGCATATATAACCGGAGCCTGCGGGCATCCAACCAGCATTTAAAGGCCTGGAACCTGACGGTCGCCCAATTCGACGCCCTGGTTCAGATCGGAGCTCACAAGCGGCTGACACAGCAGGAATTGGCCGATAAACTGCTCGTATCGAAGGGCAACATCACCCAGCTTCTGGTCAAGATGGAGGAACTGGGCTGGATTCGCAGAGAACAGGAATGGAAGAAGAAGTGGCTGTCGCTAACCGATGCGGGGTGGGAGCTTTACCATCAAGCCGTACCGGAGCAGGAGCGGTTTCAGGCTTCACAGTTTAAAGGGCTTAGCCGCGAGGAGAAGCGGCAGCTTTTGGGCCTTTTGCGGAAGATCGAAAAAACACAATAATGAACGGAGGGTCACACATGAATCTGGAATTTAAAGGAATCCACCACGTTTCGGCCATCACCAAAACGGCTGCGGAAAATTTTAAGTTTTACACGAAAATCCTCGGACTTCGGCTGATCAAAAAAACGGTGAACCAGGATGATGTTTCGGTTTACCATTTGTTTTACGGGGACGAAGTCGGCAACCCGGGGACCGAGCTCACCTTCTTCGAGCTTCCGAATGCCGGCCGCAACGTCGACGGCAACAACAGCATTTCCGCGCTTTCGCTTCGCGTCCCGAGCGACCGGGCGCTGGACTATTGGTCCGGGCGTTTGACCGAGTTTGGAGTCGAGCATGAGGAAGTGAAACAGCGGGCGGGGCGGGCCACCCTGGCTTTCAAGGATTTTGAGGGGCAGCGGCTTATCCTGGTTTCGGATGAAAATAACGCGGGCGTTCCCGGCGGCAAACCGTGGGACCGCAGTCCGGTTCCCGCCGAATACGGTATTGTCGGCCTGGGTCCCGTTCAATTGACCGTGAGTGAGCCGGAGTTGACGATCACCGTGCTGACGGACCTCATGGGGTTCCGCCCGAAAGGGCAGTACCCGTCGTCCATCCCCGGGCAGCCGGATATCCTGGTGTTCGAGACAGGGGAAGGGGGAACCGGCGCCGAGGTGCACATCGAGCCGAGAACCGACCTGCCGCGCGAACGGCTGGGAAGGGGCGGCGTCCACCACGTCGCCTTCCGGGTCGCGGACGAGGAAGAGCTGCGCGCCTGGATCGAGCGCATTCGGAGCGTTCGTTTGCCGAATTCCGGCTTCGTCGACCGTTTCTATTTCCGGTCCCTGTACTTCCGCGAGCCGAACGGCATTCTGTTCGAGCTGGCGACCGACGGACCGGGATTCGCCACGGACGAGGATATCGAGCATCTCGGCGAATCCCTGGCGCTGCCTCCGTTTCTCGAGTCGAAACGGGCGCAAATCGAGGCCCATTTGAAACCGCTGGATACGGTGCAGTAAAGCCATCCCATTAGAATAGCGGGGATCCTTCCCGCTTAAAGCCGCCGGAGCCCTGAACTCCGGCGGCTTTTCTTGATTTCCATCAGATTGTCGATTATTTAGTCCGGGAATTTGGGCGCGGCTATAGTATAATGAGGTCACCCGATTGGAAGAGGTGAACATGATTGTTTGGTGTAGAACTTAGCATTGTAGATTATTTTACGGAACAAAACATAGAGCTTTTCTTGGAGCGCTTCCGCTCTCTGGGTCCGCTGCCCGGCATCCTGCTGACGTTTATGAAATCCTTCGTCCCGCCGCTGCCGACGATCGTGATCGTGGGAGCCAACGCTGCGATTTACGGGATGTGGCTGGGCTTCTTATATTCCTGGATCGGGCTCGTGACCGGAAGTTTGCTGACCTTTCTGCTGATCCGCAAAGCGGCCGAAGCCCCGGTCATGCGGCGCTGGGCCGCCAAGCCCAAGGTGAAGAAAGCGATGGTGTGGGCCCGCAGAAACGGGTTCAGCTTTGTTTTTCTGCTCAGCATGCTGCCCGTAGGCCCGTTCGTCGTCATCAACATGGCCGCGGGGCTGACGCGGATGCCGCCCGCCTCCTTCGGGGCGGCGGTGGCGCTGGGCAAAGCGGTCATGGTCTTCTGCGTGTCCTATATCGGCACGCATCTGTCCGACTTTGCCGCGCAGCCCGCCAAGCTCCTCGGCGTCGCGGCGTTTATCGCAGCTTCCCTGTGGTTGAACCGGAAGCTGCAGAGCTACTTCACGGCGGCCGCGGCCGAGCCCGAGCCTGCCGAATAACCCGGCGGTGCTAAGCCCCTATTCAAGGGGGGCTCAGCACCGCCGGTATAGGGCCGCGACCGCCTCGGCCTCGGCCCGGAGCCGCTCGCGCAGCTCCGGCGGCCCGAGGACCGCGGCTTCCCGGCCGCAGGCCAGGACCAGTTCACACGCCGAGTCCAGCGTGTGAAACTCCACCTCCGCCCGGACCCATCCCGGTCCGTCCGGCTCGGTGCGGAGCACTTTCGCGTAGCGTTCCCGCTTCAGGCGGGCGAGCCGCGGCTCCGCCACCCGCAGCTCGGCCGGGTATCTCGGCAGGCGGCTTTTGAACTCCGCGGTGGACCGCTCCCAGTAAGCCGCCAGGGAGAAGCCGGGCGGCCGCTCAAAGCGTTCCTCCAGCACCGCGGCTTCCGTGATCCGCGAGATCCGGAACGTCCGCAGCTCCCCGCGATCCTCCGCCACCAGGTACCAGACGTTCCGCTTGGCGACAAGCCCCAGCGGATGGACGATCCGTGAGGCGGCCGCCTCCGCATCCGCCTCGTTGACAGCCTCCTCCGTTTTCCGGTAACGGATGCTCAGTTTTCTTTCCGCCCACACAGCCTCTTGAATGACGGCCAGCCATTCGAAGCTTTCATCCGAGGCATGCCAGCCGGCCCCGTCGATATGGATCCGCTCCCGGATCATTTCGGCGTCCCGGCGAAATGCCGCCGAGGAAGACGCCATCAGCTTCAGGTGGGCGGTTTCCAGAGACTGCCGGCCGATTCCCAGATCCCCGAGCAGGGCGCCATGGCTTGTAACCAGCAAAGCCAACATTTCCTCCCGTCCCATACCGATCAGGCCGGTCCGGTAATTTTCCGCCAGGATCCATCCCCCCAAAGACCCGCGTTCGGCGTAAACGGGAACCCCCGCCGCACTCAAGGCGTCCATATCCCTGGCGATCGTCCGTTCCGAGACCTCCAGCTTCTCCGCAAGCTGGCGGGAGCTTAGCTTCCCGCCGTTTTGCAGGAGCAGCAGAATCGATAATAATCGGTCCGCCCTCATGGGGAACCCCTCCTTTGAAATTCATTCTTGTGATTTGATTGTACCATTTATATAAGACAAGAGATGACATATATGACTGATAAACTGGGGTTGTAAGTTACAAAGTGATGAGAGGATGGAGAAGGATGATGAACAATCGTCTGTTCACGGACAAACCGCTGAAAGGAAAGGTCGCCGTAGTCGCTGGAGCGACAAGAGGAGCGGGGCGGGGAATCGCCACGATGCTAGGAGCCGCGGGCGCCACGGTTTATTGTACCGGGCGAAGCGTGCGGGGGAGCGCCTCGGATATCCAGCGGACGGAAACCATTGATGAGACGGCGGAGATGGTTACCGAACGCGGCGGGGTAGGCATTCCCGTCCAAACGGACCATACCCGGGAAGCAGAGGTAAAAGCTCTGTTCGAGCGGATTGCGGACGAGCAGCAGGGGAGGCTGGATCTCCTCGTGAACGATATCTGGGGCGGCGAGAAGCTGACGCATTGGGGCACGCCATTTTGGGAGCAGCCCTTGGGGGATGCGCTGCTTATGCAGGAGCGGGCGGTCAAAGCCCACTTGATCACAAGCTATTACGGCGTTCCGCTGATGGTAAAACGGGGGGAGGGTCTCGTCATCGAAATTACGGACGGCTCCACCTATAATTACCGGGGCAACCTCTACTACAGTCTGGCCAAAATCTCGCCGATCCACCTGGCCGCTGGCATGGCGGAGGAGCTGCGCCCGTACGGCATTACCGCGCTGGCGGTGACGCCGGGCTTTCTTCGCTCCGAGCAGATGTTGGAGTACTTCGGGGTCGAGGAGCGGAACTGGCGGGATGCCGTTGCCAAAGAGCCGCATTACAGCGAATCGGAAACGCCTTATTTCGTCGGGCAGGCGGTGGCGCATCTAGCCGCCGACCCCAAGGTCGGCGAAAAGGCGGGGCGCTCTCTCACCAGTTGGGACCTGTCCGATGAATACGGCTTTGCCGACGTCGACGGCCGGCGGCCGCATTGGGGCAATTATGCGCGAAGCCAGGGGCTGCCTGTCAACTGAAATCACAAAGCCGGCGTTCTCCATACGGAGAGCCGGCTTTATTGCGTATTTAGAACTTTAGAACTGCGGATGATTTTGCCCCTGCGGGATTTGCCGCTCAAACGCGACGATCCAATCGCCCTGGATGGCCGCGTAACCGACATCGCCTTCGGCGACCAGGCCGTACAGGTTTTTTACATCGAGAAATTCCTTGCGCTCTCCGTTTTCAAACTCCAGCGTGATATAGTAGTAAGTGTGTGAGGAAGAATGCATATCGTCATCGTTGGAGTGATGGGAATGCCCGACTTTCATCCGTTTGGATACGATTTTTACGTATCTGGAATCCCGCGGGGAGCGGGCGTTTTTCACGTAGCGGGCGCCGTTGGCGACAAAGAGGGCGATCACGACGACAAATCCGATGACGATCAGGATGGGAACGAGCGTAAACATGAAGTCAAAGCCGCCCGAGGGCCCGAAGCCGCCGCCTCCGAAAGGGGAAGATCCAAATCCGGTATCCATCTGTTTACCTCCTTTTTGATAGGTCTCGCAACTTCAGATCAGGATTCCGAACTTACGCCTTGCTTTTTTAACGCGAGAACAGACCGATTAGTTTCAAAAGATTTCGTTTTTTCGGGTAATACATACGAGTAGAGTATAAATTCAGGAAGGTGACCGATATGATACGACAAAGCAAAAAGGGTGCCGCTTTGATCCGCGAAGTCGCGCAAACGGAGGTCCCGTACGGAACACTGGCTATTTGGTTTATCGGCCAGGAAAGCGTCATTATTAAAGGGGACGGGATTACCGTCTATGTTGATCCGTATGTCTCGGATTTTTTGGAGAAGCAGCATGGGGCGGTGCGTACGTATCCGGCACCGATCACGCCGGAGGATATCGCGGGGGCGGATCTGTGCCTGATCACCCATGAGCATGCGGATCACATGGATGAAGGGACGTTACCCCTTTTTCATGCCCAAAATAGGGAGGCGCTCATCCTGGCCCCGGCCTGCTGCAAAGAACCTCTTCTCGGCATGGGGATTGCGGAGAACAAGATCGGGGAAGCCGAGAACCGGAGAAGGGAGTTTTTCGGGAAATTGGCCGTTACGGCCGTACCGGCCGCTCATGAGCAGTTGGACACCGATGCCGAGGGCAAACACCGCTACACGGGCTATCTCATAGAGCTGAATGGCGTCAAGCTGTATCATGCCGGAGATACCGTGATTTTTCCGGAATTGATCGACCTGCTGAGCGAAGCCCGTCCGGACGTAGCCTTGCTGCCGATTAACGGCGGGGATTATTTCCGCAGGGAAAGCGGATTGGTGGGGAACATGAACTACAGGGAGGCGGCGGAGCTGGCGGTACGGATCGGCGCGGAGACCGTCATCCCGCTTCATTATGATGTGTTTGCGGCCAATTCGGAGAAACCCGGATATTTTGTGGACTACCTGTACGAGCGCTATCCCGAGCAAAAGGTCCATGTCATGGCGCGGGGAGAGCGGTTTGTGTATGTGTCGGAGCGGGCTTTCCTGAGAGAATAGAGCGATGACCGTGGTTTTTAAAAAAAGGTACTGTTCCTTCCGAATTGGAAGAGACAGTACCTTCTTTCTTTTTTCGGTGCGGCAATATCGTGGGCGTGGACTGTTAGTTAGCCTTAAGCTTAACCGGGCAGCCGCCTCTGCCGCATGTTTACGAGCAGGATGCTGGCGACGATCAGCGCCATTCCCGCGAGCAGGTTCAGCGTCAGCCGTTCGTTCAGGAACAGGACGCTGCAAATAATGGAGACGACCGGGATCAGGAACGTGAACGAGCCGACCTTCGTTGCCTCGCCCGAGCCGATCAGCTTGAAGTAGACGAGCCAGCCGAGCGCGATAACGAAGATCGAGATAAACAGCGTGTCGTAAATAAACGCTCCGGTCCACCGAATCTTCGACCAGTCTTCGACGGCCGAGCCGTACGCCGTCATGACCGTGCCGCCGATCAGGATCTGCATGGCGGTCATCCACAACGAATCGACCTTGGCCGCCTGCCGCTTGATATAGACGGTTCCGAGCGCCCAACTGAGCGCGGAAGCCAAGGCAAGCAGGATGCCGATCAGGGAGATCCCGCCTTCCAAGCCGCCTACGCTCATGACGGCCACCCCGGCAAAGCCGAGCAGCAGGCCGATCATTTTCCGGGCGTACATCCGCTCTCCGAGCCACATCCAGGCAAATAAGCCGAGCAGCACCGGCTGCAGGAACACGATGGCCGAGAACAAGCCGGCGGGCATATATTGAAGGCCTACGGTCTGGAAGCCGTAGTAGAAGACGATGCTCAAGAAGGCCGAGAACAAATAGTAAGGCCAGGTCTCCCGCAGCCGAAGCTTCCTCCAGCGCGGCAGCGCGACGACGATAAGCAGAGCCCCGCCGATCAGCGTCCGAAGGCCCGCGAACAATAGCGGCGGCGTGAATTCCAGGGCATATTTGGATAAAGGCCAGTTGATCCCCCACATCAGAATGAGGAAGGATAAATAAAATAGAGTTTGCTTGCGCGTTAGTGCGGTTTCCGACATAAGAGGTCTCTCCTTGTTCAAAAAGGGTCAACCCGAATGATACACTATTTTTTAATATGATGAAAATGAATGATTAATATAAAATGGGAATTCTTGCTTTATTTGAGAAATGAGCACCGGCGTGCTTCAAACCTGACATGGGCGCTAACCTTGCCGGCCTTAATAAGACTTATTCGCCGATTTTAGCGGCGGTGCGTGGCGAACGAGGGCTGGTACCCGCAGCCTTTCTTGTCGCCCACCGAATAACGGCCTTTTGGGCTGTTATTTTGGCCCGATTCGGCTCAACGGGCATACTAATGTCTCTTCAGACATCGGACCCTTCCTATTCCAAAAAGATGCAAATCTGCAGGTATTTTAAGCTAATCCCCGATGGATTTCGAAAAAAGATGCAAATCTGCAGGTATTTCTAACGGTTTTAGAGAAAGGAGCCAGTTTCGTCGGAAATTCCTGCAGATTTGCAGGAATTTTGAAATTTGGGGTCAGAACAAGAAAAAAACATGCAGATATGCAGGAATTTTATGTTATCAAGGTTGCCGGATGGGGCACAAGAGGTCAAACAGCCCCAAAGACCTCTATTTCACACCAAACAGCCAAATTCGACAAAATCGCGCCGCAAACGACCCTTATTTGTCTATCCCTTATTCGCCCATCCCTAATTTATCCCCTCTTAAAAACTTACGGATGAAGGAGCGTACCAGTACGAATCGCAAAGGCACACCGCCTGCGATAACGCTTGTGGCGATAACGCTTGTATTGATTCGTTTCACAATAATAAGACTCCTCCGGAATTTACGAATCCCCGCCACGCCGTATGAACTCCAGAACGATATCCTGCGGGTGATCCCCAAAATGGGAACCGAACAAATTAAGTCCCCGTTTGTTGACCGCATCCTCTTTAACTTCAAACCGGACGGAAATAGGTTGATTATACGCCAGCTGAAGCATTTCGATCGAGGTCCCGCCGGCAGGGACTCCGTTCACGAAACTCCCTTGATGACCGATGCGCCATTCCGTCAGCATGCCGTATTCGGTTCCGCTTTTCCAGCGTTCGGGGGTCAGCTTGCCTTTCCGGTCTCCGAAATCGGACGGACAAGTCCAGGTGCCGGCGTCCAGCCCGTTTACCGTGACCGTGATATCCGAAGCCCAATCCGATCGGAAGGAAGGAGCCTCGGAACACAGCTCGGCGCGAATGCGCAATTCATCGAGTTCGACGCCGGGAGGCAGCGGATTGGCGAAATAGTATTCGATATAACCGGCCTCGGCAAACCATAGCAGCGAAGCGTCGATTCGTTCGGGCATATAGAATACCCGGGGATCGTCCTGCGAGCCGATCAAGGTTCCGTCTTTGCCGGCCATGCCGCAGGAGGGCTTCACGGAACAATGCGAGTACATCCCGATTGGCATATGAATGCTCTCGACGGGATGAAGGCCGTCGCCAGGCTTGGACGGAAGCTCCAACTGGATGGAACGGCAGGTGACGGAGCATATTTTTTCCCGGTTGGCTCCCTGGGTGGAGACGATCAGTTCGGCTTGCTCGAGGGTCTGCACATTGATAGAAATCGTCGGCTGTGCCACGCCAAGAGCTTCGGCCAGCTGGCTGACGCTCATAGGCTTCTCCCCAAGCGCTTCCAGAATGCGGACGCGAAGATCTCCGGACAACGCCTTGGCCACGTCAAGAATTCGGGAAGCCGGGTAGCGGATCATTTCTTGCAAAGGTTCATTCATCTCAAAGTTCCTCTTCTTATACAAAGATTGAATTGAGCTAATTGTACACTGAAGCAGGTGTATTGTAAAACTATAATAAACATTGTAAAAATTATATACTGGTGCTAAAATGGGCGCATAAACCTCTTGCGAAAGGTCGTGCATACTCATGAGTACCTCTTTATTGAACGCGGAGAACTTGTACATTCCTCGCCCGGAGTTTCCTCATCCGCATTGGCAGCGGCAGCATTGGCTGAATTTGAACGGTCCATGGTCGTTTCGTTTTGACCCGGACGATGAGGGCGTCCAGAATCACTGGAGCACGGACCAGGCAGTTCCTTTTGACGAGGAGATTCAGGTGCCCTTTTCCTGGGCCAGTCCCTTGTCCGGAATCGGTAAGGATGTCAAAGGAATCGGGTGGTACCGGCGCGTGGTAACCTGGAGTCCCGCCGTCAGCGGGTCACGCCTGTTTTTACGCTTTGGAGCGGTGGATTATGTATGCGATGTCTGGATTAACGGCTGCCATGTCGGCTCCCATCAAGGCGGCTATGGTTCGTTTGAGTTTGAGGTAACCGGGGTCTGGCAAATGGACGGGAGCAATACGATCCTGGTGAGGGCGGAAGATCAGGATCACAGCTACCAGGCGCGCGGAAAGCAGGGGTACGGCGAAATTCGCGGCATCTGGCAGCCGGTTTGGCTGGAAGCCCGCCCGCAGACGTATATTAAGGACGC
Organism: Paenibacillus sp. alder61; assembly: GCF_020179875.1. Taxonomy (NCBI): domain Bacteria; kingdom Bacillati; phylum Bacillota; class Bacilli; order Caryophanales; family Paenibacillaceae; genus Paenibacillus; species Paenibacillus sp. alder61. Next base: position 110,516 of record NZ_JAIUDG010000014.1, on the reverse strand, counting down.
CAAGTTCAGGACCTATATGGATGGGCGGATCGAGGTGTCCGCAACGATCATGGCGGACCAAGCCGGAACAGCCGAGTTTACTATGGATTTCGCGGATCATACGGTTCGGCATACCTTAACGGCTGAACTTTCGGCCGGCGAGAATCAACTGAACACCTGCTTTATCGTGAACGATCCTCAACTATGGAGTCCGGATACCCCTCATTTGTATGAGGGGGTTCTAAAGCTTGGCGGTTCCTTTGGCCTGGATCAAGTCGCCACTTATTTCGGCATCCGGGAAGTCGGGACGGCCGCTTTCGGCGACCGCGGTTACCGCTGGATTACGCTGAACGGCAAGCCGGTTTATTTGAACGGAACACTGGATCAGTCGTATCACAAGACCGGTTACTTTACCTATCCGTCCGATGAGGAAATGCATGATGAAATTTATCTGATGAAGCGGCTGGGACTCAACTTCGTACGGATTCACATAAAGCCGGAAGAGCCGCGCAAGCTGTACTGGGCCGATAAGCTGGGGATTCTCGTGATGGAGGATATGCCTTGTTTCTGGGGGAACCCGGACGAAAAGGCGCGCCAAGCTTACGAGCAAGAGGCGCTTGAGGTGATCGAGCGGGATTACAATCATCCGTCGATTTTCTCCTGGGTGATGTTCAATGAGACATGGGGGCTCAAGACAGATCCCAAAGAGGCGGGGGTGACCGGAGATATCGGACGGCAGAGCAGCTATTTGCCGGAAACCCAGGAATGGGTGCGCGAAAAATACCGCTGGGCCAAGCGGCTCGATCCGACCCGGATCGTCGAGGATAATTCGCCTTGCAATTATGACCATGTCGAGACCGATATCAATACATGGCATTTCTATATCAACGGTTATGAACAGGTCCGCGCCCATTTGGACGACGTCGTCAGCAAAACCTATCCGGGCTCGCCCTTCAATTGCATCGGCGGAAACGTCCAATCCGATGCTCCGCTGATGAACAGTGAGTGCGGCAATGTATGGGGCATCGAAGGCGGTGCGGGCGACAGCGACCTGGCCTGGCATTACCGCTACATGATGAATGAGTTCCGCAAGCACGACAAGCTGTGCGGGTTCGTGTTCACCGAGTTCCGCGACGTAATCAATGAATTCAACGGGTATTATCGTTTGGACGGAACGGGAAAAGACTTTGGCTACGATGCTTTTGTACCCGGCATGACGTTGGCCGATCTGCATTCTCCGGATTTCATCGTGCTCGACGCGCCTCCGTGCCGAACGATTTCCGCAGGTGAACAGGCCGTTGTTCCCATGCTGCGTTCGAGCTTCAGCGACCGGTATCATGGACAAAGGCTGACGTTGAAATGGGAGTTGTGGCAAGATGATTTGGGTGTTCGCACCGTGGGCGACAGCGGTCTTTTACAGGTCGATTGGGCGGGTTACGGCGTTGCGCCGCTTTCCGCGCTGTCTCTGACCATGCCCGACCGGGATGCGGTAGCCGTGCTTGCGGTGTCTCTGATAGATGCGGCGGGACAAACGATTACGCGGAACTTTATTACGTTCGATGTAAGAAGCGGCGAGTCTGGCAGATCTGCAGCGGAAGGCGGAGGGATGCAAATTCCGGTAAGCTCTTACGCGGAGCAGACATTTGAGCATCACTGGACTTCGATTCAAGGCGCGAAAGTAAGCGGTGCGGGGAAGGGCCGTTTTATTTATGACGTAGCATTGCCCGGTATAGCGGAGCAGAACGCCGTTTACGATATCGAAATTTTGTTCGAAGCCGGCGCGAAGCGGGTGTTGGCCCGGAATATCGAAGGCTCGATAGACACCGACATGGGAATCGGCGCGATGCATGGCGCCGACGCAAAGGTGGAATATAACCCCAACACCTATTACATGACCGACGAGGAAAAGCATCCTTCCCGCCTAAACGTGCTGATCGACGGCGAAAAGATCGGCTCCTTCGTTCTGCCGGACGATCCGGCGGACAGCCGCGGCGTATTGTCCTGGCATTATCAGCCGGTCGCGAACAAACTGGATGAAGCAGGATCGTACGGTTATTTGTGCAGACTGAGCGTACCCGTACAAATGACGGCGAGACTGAACCGCAGCCGTACTTTCCGCTTGGAACTGGAGGCGGAGGAGGGCGGCCTGGCCTTATACGGGCGCAATGCCGGACGTTATCCGCTCGATCTGCTGATCCGGTACAACTGGTAGGAAGGTTCATCGCATGGGGGAAAAAGGAGGCTGGACATGAGCCGAAATTCATTCAGGAACGCGATTTTGCCGAACGGGGCCGATCCATGGATTATTAAGCGGGAAGACGGTATTTATTATATGACGGTTACCTTGGGGGACCGTATCGCGCTTTGGCATGGAACCACCATGACGGAATTGGGAAACTCAGCTCCAAAAACCATTTGGATGCCTGAGGCCCCGGGGCCTTATTCCCATCACTTGTGGGCGCCGGAATTACATTGTATCGAAGGCAACTGGTATATCTACTATACGGCGAACGACGGCGGCGGGGGAGACGAGACCAGAAGAGTATGCGTGCTTCAGCTTATAGGCGACGATCCTCTGAACGACGAGTGGGTGTTTAAAGGAGCCGTCAATACGGAATATCCGGGCCTGGATGGAACGGTATTGCCGCATCGGGGCGAGTTGTATTTCTTTTATTCCGGCTATGGCCATTTTCCGGATTACGGATCGGCCATTTATGCCGCCCGCATGGCCAATCCCTGGACTTTAACGGGACCTAACGTGCTTATAACGGCACCGACGGAACCGTGGGAGAAGCAAGGCGGGATGGCCATTAACGAAGGGCCGTCGTTTTTGCGGAGAAACGGGCGGATCTATCTCGTGTTTTCGGCAAGCGCCACCTGGTCCGACGATTACTGTCTGGGTATGGCGATGATTCCGGAGTCCGAGGATCTTATGGATCCCCGGGCCTGGACCAAGCATAACGGCCCGGTCTTCGCCAAGAACCCGGAGGCGCGGGTTTACGCACCCGGTCACAACAGTTTTACCGTCTCGCCGGATGGTTCGGAAGATTGGCTGGTTTACCATGCCTATTCCTATTCGGAGGCGGAACGGGATCGTTCGGCGGGCAGCACGCGCAGTACGCGGATCCAAAAAATCGGCTGGAAAGAAAACGGGGAGCCCGATTTTGGCGTTCCGCTGGCGACGGAGACGCCCCAGCCGTTGCCCTCGGGGGAATGAATACAATTTCCTTAAAAAAACCGGCATATGACTATGCCGGTTTTGTGCTTCCAAGCTTCCAACTCCAAAAAGATGCAAATCTGCAGGTATTTAAGCCGATTCCCGAGGGACTGCGAAGAAAGATGCAAATCTGCAGGCATTTCCAGTGATTTTAGAGAAACGAGCCGGTTTCGTCGAAAATTCCTGCAGAATTGCAGGGATTTTGAAATTTTTGGCCCCAAACAAGAAAAAACATGCACATATGGCAGGAATTCTAGGTTATCACAAGGTTTGTCTGAAGGAGTACGAGTAATAATTGCCCCCCTTCCGGGGTAGGCAAAAGCGGCAACGGCATAGTAGCTTGAACATAGTGAAAGCTAGCGCCTTTAGACGCGAGCCGGTAATAATGGTTTATAGCCTTAGAGCAAACCACCCGTTCACACGGGTGGTTTTGATTTTCCATGGTTAGAGCGCGCATGCCGCGGATTCTTCATAATAATTAATATTATTGCTTTAATACAGCTTTTTGTAGTAAAGTACATTAGAGATTGTTTATTGTAAAATTCTTGGAAAAGCTGCGGGAGGATTCTTATGTTGGAAGTCGGTATCCACGAACCGGATAAATTGGTTCAGGTCGCTCATGCCTTGTCTACGCGGTCCCGGGTCGACATTCTTCGCCTGCTGAATACGCGGAGCATGAATGTGATTGAACTTGCCGAGGCGCTGCAACTCCCGGTTTCCACGGTCGCCAACAATGTGAAGGTGCTCGAAGCGGCCAAGCTGATCAATACGGAACTGCTTCCGGCCGTACGCGGGGCGATGAAGGTGTGCAGCCGGAATTATGATGATATTCTGATATCGCTTAACTCAAGCGTCCGTTCCACCAAGGACGGAATGAAGTTTTATGAGGTGGAGATGCCGATCGGGCATTATAGCGATTGTGAAGTCCACCCGACATGCGGCATGGCTACCCATGAGGGAATGCTGGTCAGAGAGGACGAACCGGCCAGCTTTTATCATCCGAAGCATGTGGCCGCGCAAATTATCTGGTTCCGCAAAGGGTATGTGGAATACCTGCTCCCCTTGGAAATTCCCCAAAATGCGACGATTCAATCGATCGAGCTTTCTATGGAGATGTGTTCGGAAGCGCCGAATTATGACAACGATTGGCCTTCGGACATTTCGGTATGGGTCAACGGAGTCGAAATCGGCATGTGGACCAGTCCCGGCGATTTCGGTGACCGGCGGGGCCTGCTGAATCCGGCATGGTGGCTGGATTGGACCACGCAATACGGACTGTTGAAAACCTGGCGTATCGACCATGAACGAACGACGCTGGATATGCAGAAAGTGTCCGATGTGAAGCTCAAGGATCTGCAGTTGAATCAGCGCCCCAACCTGCGGTTGAGGATCGGAGTTCATCCGGACGCGGTTCATAAGGGCGGCGTCAATCTCTTCGGCAAACAATTCGGTGATCACGCTCAGGATATCGTCATGCGGGTAACCTATACGCAGGAAGAGGCTGAATAATAGGAACCATCATTTCGAGACGGAATGGTGGTTTTTATTTTTGCGGCGAATGAGAAACTTGGGGGAGCAATTTGTCCAAATAGGACATGAAGAGGTAACGAGACAAGTTTATTGTTACAATAAATATGTAACAAAGGCCATAATCGATAAAATATTACAATAAATTAGTTTGAAACCGTTGACAATTGGGGAAACGAGCATTATATTAACTTCAAAGGTACAAAAAATGTGTAATAAAACAATAATAATGCCTTGTACCTCATTAATCGTTAAAGGGGAGGTCAACATGAAAAAAAGTTTTGGAATGGTGCTTGCCTTCATGCTCTCATTGTCTTTGGTGTTAAGCGCATGCGGCGGCGGCAATTCGGGCAGTAACGCAGGGGCGGGAACCACGAATGAGGGATCTGCCGATCAAGGTAATGGAAGCGCTTCAAACGGAGGTGAGAAAGTCACGTTATCGTTCTGGACGCTATTCTCCGGCGGCGATGGTGACAATATGCAGGCGATGATCGACGCCTTCAACAAGGAGCATCCGGACATTCAAGTCAAGAATACGAAACTGGAATGGGCGGAGTATTACACGAAGCTGATTACCGCCGTCGGCAACGGGAACGGTCCCGACATCGGCATTTCGCATATTTCCCGCTTGCCCGACCTGATTAACCAGGGGGTGGTATCGGAGCTGGACGATGTGGCCGAAGAGGCCGGCGTGGACTGGGCAAGCTTTAACCAGAACATTCTGAATGCTTCGGTTGTGGACGGCGTGCATTACGCGGTGCCGATCGATACGCATCCGTTCATCATGTACTACAACAAGAAACTGCTGAAGGATGCGGGACTGCTCGACGACGAAGGTAAGCCGAAGCTGGAACAGTCGGCCGAAGGGTTTATCACTTTCCTGACTACGCTTAAAGAGAAGCTGCCGCCAAAGGTGACGCCTTTTGCCCTTTCGAACACGAATGACGATCCGTTCCGCTTATGGTGGGCGCTCTATTCCCAACTGGGCGGCAATGACGTGGTCTCGGATGATCTGAATTCGGCGCAGATCGATACGGACAAAGCGGTTCAAGCCGCCCAGTATATCCAGGACTTGTATCATAAATATAAAGTGATTAAATTGAACGACCCCGACTTCTACAAGAACTTCCAAAGCGGCACGGCAGCGATTATGATGACCGGGGTTTGGGCGACAGGAACCTGGGAGTCGACGCAAGGTCTTGAATTCGGTGCGATGCCGATTCCGAAAGTGTTCGATCAAGAAGCCACCTGGGGCGATTCGCACACCGTAATCCTCCCGGTCACGAAGCAGGAAGATCCGGCGAAGCGGAAGGCGGCGATCACCTTCGCCAACTGGCTGGCCGACAACGGTCAAGTATGGGCGAAGGCGGGACATATCCCATCCAAGCCGTCCGTTTTTGAAAAACAGGAATTCAAAGATCTTCCTTATCGCAGCGACTATGTCTCCGTAGCTTCCACCGTCAAATTCAGCAAGCCGTCTACGAAGAACTGGCAAATCCGCGACTTGGCCATGTTTAAATATTTGAACGAGGTATGGGCGAATAAACTAAGCCCGGCGGACGGTATCGCCAAAATGTCGGATGAAGTGCAGAAGGTGTTAAACGAATAGGAGATCAAAGCGATGAAATCGGCGGACTTTGCGGCATGGGCCGTAGAGTCTGCCGGTCCTACGGGGAGGTAAGGCGCTTATGAAAATGAATAAATTGAGAGCAGACGTGCAGGCACTCCTGTTCCTGCTCCCCTTCTTGGTCGTTTATTTCCTGTTTACCATCTGGCCGATGATCAAAGGCGTGGAGATGAGCTTCTATAAATGGACGCTGATCAAGAAGATGAAACACGTTGGATTCGGCAACTACGAGCGGATGTTTCAAGATCACGATTTTTGGGCATCCATTTGGCACTCCACGATTTTCGTAATCATCACAACACCGTTAATGATCGTTTTGGCCATCATTCTGGCGCTCATCGCCAACCGTAATTCCAGGCTGCAAAGGTTTTACCGCAGCGTGTTTTTTATCCCGAGCATTCTTTCCGTGGCGGTCGCCTCCTTTCTGGGATTGTTCTTGTTTCAGCCTTATACGGGGCTTGTCAACTCTTTGCTCCATTTAGTGAAGCTGCTTCCCGAAGGTTCGGAGATCTTTTGGCTGACGGAAACGAATTTGGCCTGGATCGCCATCTCGCTCTTAACGTTATGGTGGACGGTCGGCTTTAACTTTATTTTGTATTTATCGGCGATGCAGGATGTGCCGGACGAGGTCTATGAAGCGGCCCGTTTGGACGGAGCGACCGATGCCCAGCTGTTCTGGAAGATCACGCTGCCGCTGCTGAGCCCGATTACGAAAACGATCACGATGCTGCAAATCATCGCTTCATTTAAAGTGTTCATGCAAATCTATGTTATGACCGGCGGGGGGCCGTTGGATCAGACGCGTCCCGTCATCCAGCTGATCTGGCAAACGGGCTTCCGCAAAAACGATCTGGGGTACGCGGCCGCCATGTCCTATATGCTGTTCGCTATTCTTCTTGTGCTGTCCGGGCTGCAATACTGGGTCAATAACCGGAAGGAGGCGAACTGATCGTGAAATGGTTCTACCGGATTTTTTCCTTGTTCATGGCCGTGTTGTTTGCTTTTCCGCTCGTCTGGATGCTTGTGGTTTCGGTGAAAAAAGAAGGCATGAAAATCACCTCCGTCGTGGATTGGTTTACGCCCCCTTATTCCTTCGCGGTCTATCATGAAATTATCACCGGCACCAAACTGATCCACTGGTCCTGGAACAGTTTTTTTATCGCCGTATGCGTGACTTTGTTGACGCTGGTCATCGCCGCGATGGCGGGGTTTGCGATGTCTAAGGTTCCGTTCCGCTACAGGACGTTTATGTTTTTCTTTATTTTGGCCGGGCTGCTTATTCCGGGGGAAGCGATTCTTATTCCGTTGTATCAGGTCGCCAAAGAGATGGGGATTTTGAATTCATACCTGGGCTTGATCTTCCCGGTTCTGGCATCGCCCTTCGCGATCATCGTGTTGAAGAGCTTTTTCGACGGAATCCCGAACGACCTGCTGGAAAGCGTTCAGATCGACGGCGGGGGCATTTGGCGGATTTTCGTAAACATTATGCTTCCGCTCACCCGTCCCGCGCTGGTTTCGATCGCGATTCTGACATTTATCGGCTCATGGAACAATTTCCTCTGGCCGTTCCTGTCGGTGACCGACGACAACCTGTTCACGCTGCCGATGGGGATCCCTACTTTAATGAATCAGTACACGGAAGATTACGTGAAGCCGATGGTTATTAACACCGTAGCTTCGCTGCCGATCATGCTGTTGTTCCTGATTTTCGAGCGTCAAATTATTAAGGGAGTCAGCCTTTCGGGAATTAAAGGATAAGGAACAGCGCTAGGATACGGAACAACACTGAGATATAACTACTGGATAAAGAAGGAGTAGAAACAATGGCTGATCAATGGGTACGCAATGAATATCCCCGGCCGCAATTTGTGCGCGAGGCTTGGATGAGTCTGAACGGGGAATGGGAATTCGACTTCGACGATAAAGGAATGGGCGAGCGGGAAAAGTGGTACGAAAATCATGATTTCGGCGGTAAAATCATCGTGCCGTTCTGTTACCAAAGCCGGTTAAGCGGGATAGGGGATACCGGGTTCCATGATACCGTCTGGTATCGGAAGGTGTTTTCCCTACCCGATGCTTACAGGAAAGGCAGACTTCTTCTTCATTTCGGCGCCGTCGATTATGAGGCGAAGGTCTGGGTGAACGGAAAACTGGTAGCGCTGCATGAGGGCGGGCATACTCCGTTTCACGCCGACATTACGGATGTTCTTGCCGAGGGCGACAACACCGTCGTTGTGAAAGCGACCGATTACAGTCGGGATGTAACGCTGCCGCGGGGCAAACAGTTCTGGGAAGAACAATCCGCGGGGATTTTCTATACGCGCACGACCGGCATCTGGCAAACCGTATGGCTTGAACCGGTGCCGGAAACGTATATCCGGCGAATTCGCCTGACTCCCGACATCGACGGGAACAACATAGCGCTGGACGTCTTTCTGTCCGGCTATCGTCCGGGCGCGCTGGTAAACGTGAAAGCCACGATTACGTTCAAAGGCGAATTTGTGGCGGAAGATGTATTCTCGCTGAAGCATGAGTCGGCGAGCCGGTATATCCATTTGGAGGATTTCAATGACCATGGGCTGGGGCGCTGGTGGACGCCGGAAAAACCGAATCTATACGATTTGGAATTGTCCTTAAGCGTGGACGGAGTGGTTGCCGATCAGGTGAAAAGCTATTTTGGCATGCGGAAAATATCCATTGAGGACGGGAAGCTGCTCCTGAATAACCGCTCTTATTTCATGAAAATGGTGCTGGACCAAGGTTATTTCCCGGAAGGCCTATTGACCGCCCCGAGTGACGACGATCTGCGCAGGGACGTGGAATTGACGAAGGCCATGGGCTTTAACGGCGCGCGCAAGCATCAAAAAATCGAAGATCCGCGCTATTTGTATTGGGCGGATCGGCTGGGTCTGCTGGTTTGGGGGGAAATGGCGAACGCGTACCAGTTCTCCGAGACCTATGTGGCACGGATGACGCAGGAGTGGATGCAGGCTGTAGAGCGGGATTACAACCATCCGTGCATCGTAGCCTGGGTACCGCTCAATGAGAGCTGGGGCGTGCCCAATATTCTGGTCGACAAGCAACAGCAGCAGCACGCATTGTCAATCTATCATTTGACGAAATCCCTTGATCCGACGCGCCCCGTTATCTCGAATGACGGCTGGGAGCTGGTCCATACGGATTTGGTGACCATCCATGATTACGAATGGCGCCGCGAGGTGCTGACGGAGCGATATGCAGCCAAGGAAGCGACGTTGAGTGCGCAGCCGGGGAACCGTTGGATTCTGGTCCCCGGGTTCCCTTATGCGGGACAGCCGATTCTTGTCACGGAGTTTGGCGGGATTTCCTTCAAGAAAAATGAGTGGGAAGGATGGGGATATTCCGGAGCGGAGAATGAAGAGGACTTCACGGAGCGGTTGAGAAATGTCGTGGAGCCGATGCGGCGATCCCCGATCATCCAAGGATTCTGTTACACGCAATTCAGCGATGTCGAGCAGGAGATCAACGGCTTGCTGACGTATGACCGGAAGCCGAAGCTTCCGCTGGAGACGATCCGCGAGATCGTCGAGGGAACCCGAAAATAATGGGAAAACGGCAGATGACGCGATCCGACGATTCTGCCGTTTTTTCTTGAAAAAATAAGGTTTATCGGATTTACCGGATGATTTCCGAAAGGGGAGAGGGGTCGTGCGTTTTGGAAAATGGCTGGCGATCGCTATGCTGCTGTTGTCGGCGGGGGCTTGCTCGTCCGCGGAGCCGAAGCCGGAGTCGGTCCGGACATGGAGCAATCCCGTGACCTTACCGGATGAATGGGAAGAGTACGGATTGGGGGATCCCTTTATTTTTGCGTTCAACGGGTATTATTACTTGTACGTAAGCACGCGGGATACGGACGCGGGCATCAAAGTGTGGAGTTCGCCGGATTTGGTGGACTGGACTTACCGCGGGCTATGCACGGAGGACCCGGTTACAACCGCCGCGTATGCGCCCGAAGTCCGGTACTGGAACGGCAGATTTTATATGTACACCTCTCCCGCAGGAAACGGCCACTATGTGCTGGAGAGCGAGTCGCCTGTCGGGCCTTTCCGTGTGGCGACGGACAATTTCGGAAGGACGATCGATGCTTCGACTTTTGTGGACGATGACGGGACCTGGTACTTCTATTACGCCGGAACCGGCGGTATCGAAGCCGCCCGGATGAATTCCCCGCTGTCCGTAACGGCTCCCGGCTCGCCCACCGGAGCTTACATGGACGGCTGGACCGAAGGGCCGACGGTATTTAAAAGGAACGAACGGTACTATATGACCTATACCGGAAATCACGTTTTCAGCAACGGTTACCGGATCGATGCGGCGGTCAGCGAATCGCCTCTGGGTCCATTCGAGCCGTTCGAAGGGAACCCCGTGCTGATTCGAACGGAAGGAGAGACGGTCGGTTTGGGCCATAACTCGCTCGTTACCGGCCCGGATCTCGATTCCATGTACATGATCTACCACAACCTGGAGGGGCCGGGCATAGTCGGGCCACTGCGCCATATGAACATGGACCGGCTCTTCTGGAATGGGGAGACCTTCACGGTAGCCGGACCGACAGACACGCCGCAACCGGCGCCAGCCTTGCCCGTGTTTGCGGACCGCTTTGAGCGGGATAGCCTCGGAAAGTCGTGGATTACATCCGGGACAGGCGAATGGTCGGTCGATCCCGGAAAAGGCGCCGGCGTCCGCGCACCGGATTCGCCGGACATAGCCCTGCTGCGGACGAAGTCCAAGACGGAGCCAGGGTATACGGCCGAGTTTTACGTCCGCTCGGAGAGCGAAGCGCAGGCGGAATCCCGGGTCGGAGCCGTCTTCTCGTATCGGGATGAACAAAACTACGGAACGGTATGGTTGATTCCCGAGTCGGGACGTATGGAGCTTACTGAACGTTCGGACGGGAGGGAGCGTCTGCTCGGCTCGGCGGCTTTGCCCGCCGACTTCGATTACAGTCAGTGGCATAAAATCCGGATCGAGCATACCGCCGCCGGGAGCACTGGGAATGCCAGGGGTGTCGGGAATGCGGGGAATGACGGGAGAGCCGGGAAAGCTGGGGAAGCCGAGAAAGCCGGGGATGCAGGGAGTGCAGGGAGTGCAGGGAGTGCCGAAATCCGGGTGTACATTGACGAGATGCGGAAGTTCGCCGGTCCGGCTTCCACAGGCGGGGGTGCCATTGGGTACGCTGCTGCGGGTCTGGATGGGCGGTTCGGTTATATCGCATACAGCAATGATGTCAACGGAAGCAGTGACGGGCGTGTTTATCGGCCGCTCCCGGGGCAGGTACAGGCTGTCCACTATGAGAACGGCAAGGAGGGGAAAGCCTACCATGCCGTGAGCAAAGCGACGGCCGACGGGAAGCTCCCTTACCGTCCCGGAGCATTGAGCCTGAAGAGCAGGGAGGACGGCGGCTATGTATTATCCGTGCAAGAGGGGATTTGGTGAACCCCGGCGAATCCGGGCGATATTCGATTCACTTCCGCATCCGGCCTCTGTCGGAGAACGCAAGCTTTAGATTACGCGATCAGAAAAAACGGAAAGTCGCGGAGTTCTCCGCAGTTCAAGAGTCTGCCGGAGAATGGCAGACGGCCTCCGCACAAGGCATAGAATTGCCGGTCGGCCCGCAGCGCTGGAAACTGGAGGTAATGTCAGGGATTTTGGAAGTTGACCGGTTTTGGGTGGAGCGATACCAGCCTGTAGAGAAATGGGAGGATGACTTTGATGACGGTAACGATTTCGGATGGACCCGGTTTGAAGGGATGTGGTCCGTGAAGGACGGAGAATTGCGGGCTTCTTCGGTGTCACCGGCCAAATCGTTGACCGGCGAGCACGATTGGTCCGACTATAGGGTGGAGGCCGATCTGCAGCGGATGGACAACACGGGCCGCGCCGGGATACTCGTTCGTGCCTCGGAGCCCGCCAACGGCTTGGAACAGCATCAAAACCGGAATGACTTTGTCCGCGGTTACTACATTTATGCCGATTCTGAAGGATTGCACCTCGACAAGATCAATTACGGAACAACGCGCTTGAAAAGCGTCCCGTTCCCGGCAGAGGCCGATTCCGTTTCCGCGGACGGCAAGCTTCAACTTAAGGTGTCCGTGCGAGGCGCGACCATTGAGGTATACACGGGGAGTTCAAGTGATCCCGTTCTTTCTTATACCGATCGCAGCGCTAACCCGCTTCTTCGGGGAAGGATCGGAGTGCAAAGTGCGGATGTTGCGGTCCGTTTTGACCGGGTGAAGGTTCAGCCGATACAGTAATAGGAGGGCGGGGCGTCATTTTATTTTTGATTAACCCCTGAGCAAATTGTTTTACGAATAATAATATGTTAAAATATAGATAATCTTAAACGAACGGAGGGTTCCCTGTGATTAATATCAAATTCCGTTTTACCACTTTGCGCGGCTAATTGAATAGTGCCAAAGGCTCTGCCCCTGTGCAGGGCAAACGGAATGGGTATGCTAGGATAAAGGGAACCTACTTTTGAATAGAATATGCCGGCTTTACGTGCGCCAATTTTCGGGAGACGTTTATTTCCCCGTATAGGTGCGTGCGTTCTCGTTTGAACATGACACAGGGGATGCCTGTGTCTTTTTTTGTTTAAGTTTTAGATAAGGGAGGAATTTACATGACGGAACCGTTGCAGCAAAAAGCAATCCTCGTCGGGGTTAATTTGAACCAGCAGGAGGATTTTGAGTATTCCATGGAGGAATTGGCCAATTTGGCGGAGGCGTGCGACATTGAAGTCGTGGCCGTGGTGACGCAAAATTTGCCGAAAGTCAACACTTCTCACTATATCGGCACCGGCAAACTGCAGGAGGTGACGGCCTTGCTGGAGGCGAACGACGGCAACCTCGTCATCTTCAACGACGAGCTGTCCCCGTCGCAAATCCGCAATCTGGAGGCCGACCTGCAATGCAAAGTGATCGACCGGACCGTGCTGATTCTCGACATTTTTGACCAGCGGGCCAAGACGAGGGAAGCGCAGCTTCAGGTGGAAATCGCCCAACTGAAATACATGCTTCCCCGTTTGATCGGTCTCCGTGAATCGCTCGGCCGCCAAAGCGGCGGGGTCGGCACAAAGAACCGCGGCGCCGGGGAAACCCGGCTGGAGCTGGACCGCCGCCGGATTGAAGAGAAGATCAACGCGCTGAGCAAGGAGCTCGACACCCTGGTGGCCCACCGCCAGACCCAGCGGAAACAGCGGAAGAAGAACGACGTTCCCGTTGTCTCGCTCGTCGGCTATACCAACGCCGGCAAATCGACGATCATGAACGCGATGATGGAACTTTTTCATCCCGAACAAGAGAAGCAGGTCTTCGAGAAAGATATGCTGTTCGCCACCCTGGAAACCTCGGTGCGCAGCATCCCTCTGGAAGACAACAAAACCTTCCTGCTCACGGACACGGTCGGCTTTGTCAGCAAACTTCCGCATCACCTGATCAAGGCGTTCCGCTCCACTTTAGAGGAAGTCGCGGAAGCCGATCTGCTCATCCACGTGGTAGATTACTCCAACCCGGAGTACGAGCGTTTGATCGAGATCACCAACCAAACGTTGAAAGAGATCGGCATTACGGATATCCCGGTCATTTACGCCTACAACAAATCCGATTTGGCGGAGCGCCCGATTCCCGAAATTCAGGGAGACAAAGTGTTTATGGCGGCCAAACCGCGCATCGGGCTGCAGGAGCTCGTCCAAATGATCCGGGAGCGGGTGTTCAAGGATTATATCCGCTGCGAAATGCTGATCCCTTACGATCAAGGTGCGGTCGTGTCCTATTTTAATGAGCGCGCCAACATTTTCGCGACCAGCTATGAAGAGGACGGCACCCGGCTTTCGATGGAATGCAGGCTGAGCGACTACGGCAAGTATAAGCAGTACGCTGTAGAGAGTGCCGGGGAGCAAGAGTAGGGAATAGGGGAAAGGTGAAATAGGTGAAAAAGGCGAAAAAACCTGCGATTATGCAGGTTTTTTTGCTTATGTTTAATTGTGGGCTGCCAATAAGGCTAATAACGGCCTTTTGAGCCGCTATTTTGTCGAATTTGCGGCAATGGCAAGAAATAGCGGCCTTTTGGGCACTTATTTTTGGAAAAACGGGCCCGAAACCTAATTTTGGGACCCGCATCAGTGAAATAAGGCCTTTTTTGGCCGCTATTTTCCCCAAAAACGCGAATCGGGGCGAAATAACGGCCCAAAACGCCGCTATTATAACAGGCGGCAAAAAAGATTGCGGATAGGCAGCACCATGTCAGGTTAAATGCAACGCCAGTGTCTTTTGGACCGCTATTTACCCCGCGAAGCCGATTCGGGCCGAAATAGCTCCCCAAAAGGCCGTTAACCCGAGCGGCTAAGGAAATCATAGGGCCGCCAGTCCTGGTGCCAAAGGCCGCCGCCTGCGCCTGGCCGCTACCCGCGCGTGGCGCTGCCTGCGCGACGGCTGCCCGCCCGCGCCTGCCCGCTGCCCGCGCGTAGCCGCTCGCCCGCGCCTGCCCGCTGCCCGCGCGTAGCCGCTCGCCCGCGCACAGCCGCCCGCGCTCCTAGCGCGCGGCCGCGTCTGCTGCGGCGGCGGGCAGCCGCACCTCAAAGGCGGCGCCGCCCCCCGGCGCGCTGTGCGCCGAGATGCGGCCGCCGTGGGCCGCGACGATCGCCTGCGAGATCGCCAGGCCCAGGCCGGCGCCTCCCTGCTTGCGCGTGCGCGAGGCGTCGCTGCGGTAGAAGCGCTCGAACACGTGCGGCAGATGCTCGGCCGGAATACCCGGGCCGTTGTCCTGTACGCACAGCAGCGCTTCGTGCTCCGTCACCCTGGACAAGGTGACGGTGATGCGGCCCTTGGCCGGGTCGGTGTGCTGGACGGCGTTGTGGAACAAATTCAGCACGACCTGCTTGATTTTGTCGCTGTCCGCCGTCACCGTCATCTCCGGTGCCAAGCGGAACACCACGGACCGGCCATCCGCCAGCATGCGCAGATGGGGCTCCATTTCCGCCACCAGCGCGTCGAGCCTGATCTCGCTCCGGCTCAAGACCGGGGCCCGGTCCAGCTTGGCGAGCGTAAGCAGGTCCTCGACCAGCTTCTTCATCCGCCGGGCTTCGCCCAGCATGCTGCTTAGCGCCGCGTTCAGCTGCTCCGGCTTGTCGGCGGCCCCGCGAAGCAGCACCTCGAGAAAGCCGTGGATCGAGGTCAGCGGCGTCCGCAGCTCGTGCGAAGCGTCGGCGATGAAGCGGCGCATCTGTTCCTTCGCCTCGCGCTCCGTCGCGAAGGAGGTTTGCAGCCGCTCGAGCATGCCGTTGAAGGAAACGGCGAGGCGGTCGATTTCGCTTTGGCCGAGGGAAGCCGGGAAGCGCCGGTCAAGGTTGCCGGCGTCAAGCTCCCGCACGGTGCCGATCATTTGATGGAGCGGCTTCAGCGTTTTGCGCAGCACCGACAAATACAGCATCAGGCCGCCCCCCAGGGCGATCAGGGACAAGACCATGAAGATGGTCAACTGGCGGAGCGCAATAGCCTTCAAATGGGCGGTGGCGATACCCATTTGGATCAAGGTGCCGCGTCTTTGGGGCCCATCCGCCGGCCGAAACACCACCAGTTGCTCCATCCCGTTCGGATCCCGAACCACTTTATACGCGTCTTTACGCAGATTGCGGGGTTGGTTGCGAACGGCGGCATACTCCGCTTCCGAAAGGCGGGGGGCGGGAAGGCCGGACCCGTCGGACCGGCTGATCACTTCGGACGAGCTGCTGATCAGCGCCAGGGAAGTATCCGGCAGAAACAGCACCGGCCTCCGTTCGCCCTCCTTCGGGGAGGCGGGGACGCCGCCGATCCGTTCCGCCCAGGCAGGCAGTTCCCCGCCGAACAAAAAGAAGTCGGGGATCCCGCGGATTTGCGACATTAAGGTTTCCGCCTGATTGCGGTACAGAAAATTTTTGACCACCACGTACTGAACGCTGCCGATGAGCGCCAGCAGCAGAGCCAGAACAAGCAAAGACCTGGACAGGAGCTGGGAGCGGAGAGAACGGGGGGATAACGTCCCGCGGCCAACCGGGAAGAACCGATTCCGCCTCATGGCAGATCGACGCGGTACCCCGCGCCCCGCAGCGTCCGGATGAGACGGTGCTCTTTGTCGTTCAGCTTTTCGCGCAGAAACCGGATGTACACCTCGACGATATTTTCGTCGCCGCCGAAGTCGTATCCCCAGACTTGATCGAGAATCGTGCTTTTGCTGAGAACAATCCCGTGATTGATGACCAGATATTTCAGCAGCTCATATTCCGTGGGAGACAGTTCCAGAACTTCGTCCCGATACCGGATCTCTTTCCTGCGGTCATCGAGCCGGAACGGGCCGAAAGAGACCTCGCCGTATAAGGCGGGGAACTGGTTCCGCAAGCGGGCGCCGATCCGGGCGAGCAGTTCCTCGAAGCTGAAGGGCTTGACCACATAATCGTCCGCCCCCGTCGTCAAGCCCTTCACCCGGTCTTCGACTTCATCTTTGGCGGTCAGCATAATAATCGCCACATTGCTCAGGTTCTTTTTCAGCAGCCGGCACACTTCCCAACCGTCCATACCAGGCATCATGACGTCCAGGATGACGACATGCGGCTGAAATTCCAACGCCAGGTTGACGGCGGTCATGCCGTCCGGCGCCGTACGGGTGTCGAACCCTTCGTTGAGCAGGCCGAACTCCAGAAACTGGGTGATATGAGGCTCGTCGTCCACCAGCATCACTCTGACCCCTTTTAGATTTTTCATGATGCGAAGACCTCCAATTATGTCTTAATGGTTCTATTATCGGAAACTTACCTGAGAATTTGCTGAATTTTCCCTGAGAGGGACCTTAATACGAAGCTGAAAATTGCCGGTCCGGCCCCGGTCCGCCCTTGATTGTGGTTCCGGTTCGGGATATACTTTTCTAAGCGAATAACGAAAAGGAGAGTAAACGAATGGACAAAGTATTGATTTTCGGACACAAAAATCCGGACACAGATACCATCTGCTCCGCGATCGCTTATGCCGATTTGAAAACCAAGCTGGGCTGGAACGTGGAACCCGTCGCCTTGGGCGAAGTTAACGGGGAAACGAAGTTTGCCCTCGACCGTTTCGGATTTCAGGCTCCACGCGTGATCGAAAGCGCGGCGGGGGAAGTGAAGGACGTTATTTTGGTCGACCATAACGAACGTCAGCAAAGCGTCTCCGACATCGATCAGGTTCGTGTCGCCGAGGTCATCGACCATCACCGGATCGCGAATTTTGAAACGAGCGGCCCGCTTTACTATCGTGCCGAGCCTGTAGGGTGTACCGCTACGATCCTTAACAAGATGTACAAAGAGAACGGCATCGCGGTACCCGCCAACATCGCCGGGTTGATGCTGTCCGCAATCATTTCGGATTCCCTTCTGTTTAAATCTCCGACCTGTACGGAGCAGGATGTGGCCGCGGCCCGCGAGCTTGCGGACATCGCCGGCGTGAACCCGGAAGAATACGGGCTGGACATGCTTAAGGCGGGGGCCGACCTTAGCGATAAATCGATCGAGCAGTTGATCTCCCTGGACGCCAAGGAGTTCTCCATGGGCAGCGCGAAGGTGGAAATCGCTCAGGTGAACGCGGTCGACGTTAATGATGTGCTCGTACGCCAGGCTGAACTGGAAGCCGCGCTGAACGGCATTGTGGACCGCAAAGGACTGGACTTGTTCCTGTTCGTGGTGACCGACATTCTGAACAACGATTCCATCGGGCTCGCGTTGGGCAAAGCCGCCGACGCGGTGGAAGCGGCTTACGGCGTGAAGCTGGAGAACAACAAGGCGCTGCTGAAAGGCGTAGTCTCCCGCAAATCGCAAATCGTTCCGGTATTGACCGACATCTTTAACAGCCGGTAAAACCGAACCGTCATCAACTTTACATCAAAGCAAAAGGGTCCCGAAACCGCCATTCAACGCGGCTGGGACCCTTTTTTATGTTATGGTTAAAGCTAGGTTGTTCCGGTTCCGGGTTCTTTCATGTTCACGTCGGGTACCGGAATCGGCGCCGGTTTGACCTTGAAGATCGGGATGAGAATCAGCGCGCCGATCAGCATGGCGATGCCGGAAAACGTGTAGATGCCGACCAGCGGGAACACTTTCTTGAGCAATCCGGACACCGACATCATAATGACCATCATCCCCATAAACATCGGGCTCAGCACGCCGTTGACCCTGCCGACGTAAGATTGCTCGGTGGACTGAAGGATCATGGTGTTGATCCCGATCTGGATGCAAGGGAAGGTAAGCCCGTTAATAAACTGCAGGACCAGCGTCAGCGGAACGCTTGTCGAGAATCCCATGCCGGCGATACAAACCGCGCTGACGGCCATCCCGAAGGCAAGCAGCATTTGCGGCGGGATTTTTTTGGACAGCGTCATGATGATACCGCCTCCGATCAGCATCGCCACGCCGTTAACCATCAGAAGGAACTGCAGGAATTCCTTGGTTTTCCCTAAGTTCTCGATTACAACATACAGGCCAAGCGTCTGGATGGTCCCAACGGCAAAACCGGCGATGGCGAAGGTGGCGCCAAGAACTTTCAGAATCGGACTGCGCCATACATAGCGGAAGCCGTCCGCCAGCTCGCGGGTCAGCTTCGTGGTCCGTTCGGCTTTTTCCTCCGTGTGCTCATCGGCCGGAAGCCGGAACAGAACGAGAGCGGAAATCAAGAAGGCGACCCCCATCACTCCGATCGAAATATAAATGCCGAATTGATGGTACGAGAAAATCCCGAGCGTCGGCCCCAGCACCATAAAGATCGCGACCAGGGATTGAAACAAGGCCATGCCTTGCTGCAGCTTATCCGGATGAACATGCTGCTTGAACAGCTTCATAACGGACGGCTGTGAAAATTGGGAGAGGATCGCCGAAATAAATGTGGCGAAATAGACGGCTTCCCAAGAGCCGTACATCAGCGTGAACAGCACCGCGAACACGGAAGCGGCGGACAAAAAGTCGCACCAGATCATCGTTCGCTTGGGTTTCCAACGGTCGGCGAAAGCTCCGCCGATGAAGGAGAACACGAAGATCGGAGCGAATTCGACCACGGAGATGAGCGAAACCGCCACCGGGTCGTTGTTCGTCATATCGGTAACGAACATAAGGATCGCGAAGTTGCGAACCCAAATCCCGATTTGCAGAAAGATGTTGGAAATCAGGATCGTCTGGTAAAACCGGTTCCGAAACAAACTGGTGTTCGGAGGTAAAGCGGATTGCGTTGTCATAGGACCACCTCAATATAATTTCTCTCCACAGCGAGTATTTTCCACCCTATACAATAAGGGATCGGCTTAGCAATGAAAAGGGAAATTTTGAATATACTTAATTTTTCTTTTGGGCCGGACAGTCGTTTAGTTGCTTTGTAAATTGACATTTAAATTAATGTCTGATATTTAAGAAGAAAACAAGTCATAGTCAAACCAATAGATCAAAAGATCCTTCCGGTTACTTGCCGATATGAACGATCCTGGAACGGAGGCTTGGTAATGAACGGGCACGAAGGACAGCAGTCTCTTGGGATAGACGAAACGAGAGAACTTTGGAGTCGCCAAGAGGTGGAAGCGGAGGAATGGAGCCGTTATATTCTTACCAATATGAATGATCTTGTGTATTGCTGTGATTTGAATGGGATCGGATTGTTTTGCTCCCCATCCGTCACGGAATGGCTCGGTTATCGTCCCGAAGAAGTGGTTGGCGTAAAGTACACGGCCTGGTGTCAACCGGATCCGGAGGAGCTCGGGAAGCTGAGCCGTCAATTGCTAAGACATCGGCGGGCGACCGTGGAATGGAGGCTCCGAAGCAAAGCGGGCGAGGAAGTATGGTTTGAATTTGCGGTTCGTTTGAACAAGGATGCTCCGAAAGGCCCTATGCTTTTGGCGGTCGGCAGGGAGACGACCAAGCGGAGGCAGGAGGCCTCCATTCTGGCCGAGACGATGCGGATGACCCGGGTCGGCAGTTGGGAATGGAATGTGCGAGAAGGAGACATCGAGCTGTTCGATCAGCTCTATGCGATATTTGGACTTGAGAAGCAGACGGACCCGCCTTCCGGTGCGGACATCCTGTCCAAAGTGCATCCGGTAGATCGGAAACGTATGGTGGAAGCCGTAAATGCCGCTTTGCGCTCGGGGCAATTTGATTTTGAATGCCGGTTCGAAATCAGGAGGGAGGAGTACCTGTACCTTCATTTGCGCGGAATCGTTACCTATGACGAAGAAATGAATCCGGTCAAAATGAGCGGCACGGTACAGGATATCACGGACCGAAAGCGGGTGGAACGCGAACTGCAGGAGACGGTCGAACGTTATAACTCGCTCAAAAAATACAATCATGACGCCGTATTTTCCCTGGATTTGGACGGACGGATTATCAATGCCAATGCGGTAGCTGAGAGGTTGACCGGGTATAAAATTTCCGATATGGCGGGAAAGCCCTTTTCCGAGTTTATCGGAGAACAGCCCTTGTCCCAGATCCTGTCCGAATCGATGCAAGACGCCTCCGTCGCCAAAGGCATCGACAAGATCCATACCAAGTACGGCCATACGTCCGAGGTGCTGACTACGGTGGCGCCGATCATGATCAACAAGAAGAATGTAGGCTTCTACATTATTGCCAAAGACATCACCGAGCAGAAGCAGCTATTGATCGCCAAAGAAGCGGCGGAGAGCACCAACCGGGCGAAGAGCGAATTTCTGGCGATGATGAGTCATGAGATCCGCACGCCCATGAACGGAGTCATCGGGATGACGGATTTGATGCTGGAGACGACCGAATTGACGGAAACCCAAACAGAGTATCTGGAGATTATCCGCAAGAGCGGAGATACGCTGCTGGCCATCATTAACGACATTCTGGATTTCGCAAAAATCGAATCGGGCAAGTCCGAGCTGCATGAGGAGATGTTCGACCTGCGGAAACTGATTTCCGAAACGCTGGACATCGTTATGGTCCGTGCCATGGAAAAAGGGTTGTCCATGGACTTCAACGTTTCCCCGGACGTTCCCGACCGGTTGTTCGGCGATGCGGACCGCCTCAGGCAAGTCCTGCTCAATCTGATCGGAAACGCCGTAAAGTTCACCTATACCGGCGGCGTTACGGTAACCGTCCGGCGTATGGAGCAAGGGCCGGACGTGAAGCTTTGCTTCACCGTTCAAGATACGGGAATCGGGATTCCGAAAGAAAAAATCCCGCTATTGTTCCAGCCCTTTTCCCAGTTGGATCATTTCATGACGCGCCGGTTCGAAGGAACGGGGCTGGGTCTGGCAATTACCAAAAAACTGGTGGATCTTATGGGCGGGGATATTTGGGTCGAACCTCACGATGGACCCGGAGCGACCTTTGTTTTTTGCTTAGCCCTCAAGCAAACCGAAGATCAAGCCGGAGGGGTCACGGGGACCTTGGAGGAAGTACCCTCCGGCAAGAAGCTGAATATTCTTATTGCCGAGGATAATGAAATCAACCGCATTGTCTTGAAGAAAATGCTGGAGCGGCTGGGGCATGCCACCCGAGAGGCCGCAAACGGCCTGGAAGTGCTTCAGGCGGTAGCTTATGAATCTTTCGATATGATTTTTATGGACGTACATATGCCGGAAATGAACGGGCTGGAGGCGACCCGGGTCATCAAGAGCAAGCTTCTTCCGGAGAAGTGCCCCGTCATTGTGGCGGTGACGGCGAATGCGCTCGCCGGGGATCGCGAGAATTGCCTTAGCGCCGGAATGGACGATTATATGAGCAAGCCGATTAAACCCGCGGTCGTGGCGAAAATCATCCGCAAATTTTTTTAAATTTGAAAGAATAGAAGAGCATTCCGCCGCCAACGGCTGAATGGTTTGGATAAAAGCGCTTTATCGGGCCGGTGACCTTTTTGAGAGGGAGCGGCCTTTTTTCATATAATCGAAAGCGTTGGCGTTGCATCGGACCTATTCTGTAATCCTAAGGGGGATTTTTTCGATTTGGAAAAAACAATAAAATACGGCGGTTGGTTCTCGAACGCGAAAAACGATATCCTTTCGGGATTAACGGTGGCCTTTGCGTTGATTCCGGAAGCGATCGCGTTTTCCATCCTGGCGGGCGTAAGTCCGATGGTCGGGCTGTACGCCTCGTTTTGTATCGCGGTTGTTATCTCCTTTGCCGGCGGGCGTCCGGGGATGATTTCCGCGGCCACAGGGGCGATGGCGCTGCTGATGGGGGGCCTGGTACGGGATCACGGGATAGAGTATCTGTTCGCCGCAACGATTCTGGCCGGGGTGCTGCAAATCATCATGGGCCAACTGAAGCTCGGGAAGTGGATTAGCTTTCTGCCGCATTCCGTGATGACCGGCTTTGTCAATGCGCTCGCCATTCTGATTTTTATGGCGCAGCTCACCCATTTTTCGGGTCAGGGATGGTTGATGTACGCGCTCGTAGCCTTGACGCTGGCGATCATTTATCTGTTCCCGCGGTTGACCAAAGCGGTTCCGTCCGCCCTGGTGGCGATTATCGTCGTATCCGTGCTCAGCATCTCGCTGAAGCTGGACGTTAAAACGGTCGGCGATATGGGGGAAATCACGAGCGCCTTGCCGGTCTTTCACCTGCCCGATGTCGTCATCTCCTGGGAGTTGATCAAGACGATCTTCCCGGTTTCCTTATCTCTTGCCGTAGTGGGCCTGCTTGAGTCGTTAATGACGGCGACGTTGATCGATGACATCACCGATACGGCCAGCGACAAGAATCGGGAGATGAAAGGCCAGGGGCTGGCCAACATCGTTACCGGATTTTTCGGCGGCATGGCCGGCTGCGCCATGATCGGACAGTCGATGGTCAACATGAAATCGGGAGGGCGTACCCGGCTGTCCACGCTGGTTTCGGGGGTGGGGCTGCTGTTTCTGATCCTCGTCCTTGGCGGGGTGGTCAAACAAATCCCGATGGCCGCATTGGTCGGCGTTATGTTTATGGTGTCGATCGGGACGTTTGAATGGGCTTCCTTACGGTCGCTCCACAAAATCCCCAAATCCGACGCCATCGTTATGATCGTCACGGTGGTAACCGTGGTGGCTACGGACAACTTGTCCATCGGCGTAGGCATCGGGGTTCTGATCAGCGCGCTGGTGTTTGCCCGGAAAATCGCCCAAATCCGCACGGTCACGGAGATGCGGGATGGCGTAAAAACCTACAGGGTCGCCGGGCAGATGTTCTTCGGCACCGTCACGCATTTTCTTCAGGAGTTTGACCCGGCGGGCGATCCCGACCGGATCGTCATCGACTTTTCAAAATCCCATGTGTGGGATCAATCGGCGGCGAATGCCATCTCCAAAGTGATGGGTAAATACCGGCAATTGAATAAAGAGGTGTCCATAACCGGAATGAATGAGGAAAGTATACGGCTTGTGGAACGCATCGGTCTGTCATAATAAAGGGAAAAAATATAGGGGCTGTCCATAAGATCCGTGGGATCTTCGGGCAGCCCCTTTTTCTGTAAAGATGTTCTGCGCTATAACATATGGAACCGCTCCAGTTGATCCCACAGTTGTTCCTGGAGCAGAATTTCACGCTGCTTCGGGCCGATCAGATCAAAATGGGGGAAGACGGACCGGCGATGGATATAATCCGGGTTCAACTCATGTTTCAGGCACCAGTCGCGCAATCGGGCGAGATCGGCACAGCCGACTTTGGTGACGGTTTTGGAACCGGGAAAGCGGGGGTCCAGCCAATAATGCGTCAAATAGGCGATTTCTCCCCGGGAGACGGCCTCCTTCCAAGCATTCAGTTCCTCTTTGTTCACTCCGAAAGCCATCGGCTCGTCTCCTTTCCAGCCTGGAGTGGTGGTAGCCTCTCCGGCTTTTAATCTAGGTTGGTCAAATTAAAGGGAATCTTCCCGTTAGTTTGTAGAATACGAAGATAAACTAGTTCTGACGAATTATTATACCATAAAGAGTTTGATTCCCGTTATTCTGGGCGTAGGGGAAAAAGCCCTTTTTTTCCTCGCATAATAATTGGCTGGCGATAGAAGCTAAGGAATGGTTTGAAAGGCCGAGGATTTGTTTTTACATGGATCAGGCTAACGAATAGGAGGCGTTTACATTGGCCGAGAGCCGGAAAGAGAAGCATAAGGGCGGAAATTTGAAGTGGTGGCAGCTTTCCCTGTTGGGCGTCGCTTCGACCATCGGAACGGGGTATTTCCTGGGGTCGGGGCTGGGGATCAGCATAGCGGGGCCCGCGATATTGATCGCCTTCGCGCTGGCCGCTCTGGGAACGTACACCGTGTTTGAGTCCCTGGCGAAGATGACGGCCAAGCATCCGGAAAAAGGGTCCTTCCGCTCCTATGCGAAACAGGCTTTCGGGCGGTGGGCCGGGTTTAGCAGCGGCTGGGTATACTGGTCGTCCGAATTGTTGATCATGGGCAGCCAGTTGACCGCGCTATCCCTTTTCTCCCGATTTTGGTTTCCGGGGGTGCCGATGTGGTTGTTCGCAACGGGATATGCGCTGCTCGGATTGCTGGTCATTTTTCTGGGGAACAAAGGCTTCGACTCGATCGAAAATGTGCTGTCCGTCATTAAAATTGCCGCCATTCTCCTGTTTCTGGGGATTGCCGGAGCCGCCTTGTTCGGCTGGATACCCGGCGGCGGAAACCCTGCTTTCCCGCGGACGCTCCGCGAATTTTTTCCCGCCGGAGCGATGGGGCTTTGGTCCGGATTTATTTTTGCTTTTTACGCCTTCGGGGGCATCGAGGTCATGGGGATGATGGCGTTTCGGTTGAAAGATCCGTCGGATGCCCCCAAAGCGGGGAAAATCATGCTGCTTCTGCTCATGACGGTCTATATCCTCTCTTTGTCCCTGGTGGTTACGCTGGTCTCCTGGAAAAGCATCGTGCCCAAAAAGAGCCCGTTCATCACGGCGCTCGGCGGGGTAGAGATGCCGTTCATCCCTCATTTGTTCAACGGCGTGCTGATCGTGGCCGGCTTTTCCACGATGGTAGCCTCGCTCTACGCCGTAACGACGATGCTGGTTACGCTGGCCGAGGACCGGGACGCTCCGCCGCTGTTCGCCAGAAAGGCCTTGAAAAAACGGCCGATGTACGCGATTGGCTTGACGGCGGTGGGACTCGCCGCGTCCATTGCCCTGTCGCTGGCGATGCCGGGGCGAATTTACGAGTATATCACAACCGCGGCAGGCCTGCTTTTGCTGTATAACTGGATGTTTATCCTGATTACCTCGGGCAAGTTGTTGAAGCTGACGGCCTTCGGCCAGGTCAAACGCTTTGGCGGTTTGGCGCTGATTCTGATCGCCGTTTCCGGAACACTGGCCCATGGCACAAGCAGCCCGGGATTTTGGGGAAGTCTGGGATTTATTTTGGTCATCGGGTCCGTCACGCTGTGGATGCAGTTTAAAGTTTGGAAGCGCAAGAAAACCTCGGTTCGCCGCCATCGGCGCAAGGCGATTTTAATCAGACGGCCCCGGCTTGAATAGACGGGAACGCGGGCTATAACCGCTCCAGCAGCAGAAGAAGAGCCTTATAACCGAAATAAAGCCCGAATCCGATCAGGGAGAGCCCCGAAAGGAACGAAATCCCCCGGATCATACGGTCGCTCAAGATTTTGCGGAAGACGCTTGCGAATCCGGCCATCGTCACATCCCAGAGCAGCACCCCCGCGATAATGGCGCAGCTGTTGACGATCAGATCGCGCGGTTCGGAGGTTGCGGCGGTCTGTGCCAGTACGGATCCGTAGATGCCGAGCCAAAACAGGATCGACAGGGGGTTGGAAATGGACATCATAAACCCCGACATGAAGGATTTCGTCAGCGGTTCGGTCCCCCGCGTTTCGTTTAAGCTAAGGGTTGACGCCTGCTTAATACTGTCGATCCCGGTGTACACAAGGATGAAGAAACCGAATAACCAGAGAAACGACTGCATAAAAGGAGTGTTCAAAAAGTGAATCACTCCGAAATAGACCAACAGCATGTAGATCATATCCGCGGCGATGGCGCCGAGCCCGACAAACCACGCGGGCAGGAAGCCGCCGCGGATGCCTTTGTCCAGTTGGGCTGCGTTCACCGGGCCAATCGGGGCGGACAGGGATAGGCCGAGAAAGATAAAACCAAGAATACTGTTCATGCCGCATACCTCCGAACTCGGAATATTTGTAACTTGTACATCTTATTCACGGACGCCCGCTTGTACGACTAAAAAAGCGGGCTTGATAAACTAATGGGTTTAGTTTAAAATAAAACTAAACCCATTAGTTTTCGTGAAAGGTGTTGATCATCATGAAATTAACGCGCCACGGCCATCTGGTTCAAGTGTCGTTTATGCCCCGGTTGTTTCCGGTTAACTGTTATCTTATCGAAGAAGGAGAGAGCTGCACGCTGATAGACGCGGCGCTCCCGTATAGCGCCGACGGCATTCTTCGCGCCGTCGCGGCCACAACGGGGAAACCGTTGACGAGGATCGTCCTGACCCATGCGCATGACGATCACGTCGGAGCGCTCGATGCGCTAAAAGCGAAACATCCCGAAATTCAGGTGTATATTTCGGCAAGGGATGCCCGGCTGCTGGAAGGCGATATCTCGCTGGATCCGGAGGAAGCGCAGACCCCGATTCGGGGCGGCGTTCCGAAGAAGATCAAGACCCGCGCGGACGTGCTGCTGAAGGACGGTGACCGGGTCGGGTCCCTGCAGGTGATCTCATCGCCGGGGCACACCCCCGGCTCGATTTCCCTGCTGGATACCCGCAGCGGCGCCCTGGTCGCGGGGGACGCCTTTCAAACGCGCGGCGGTATCGCGGTCAGCGGCATGCTTCGCCCCCTGTTTCCGTTTCCGGCGCTGGCGACGTGGAGCGCGGAAACGGCGCTGGCGAGCGCGCGGAAGCTGGCGGCTTTGAAGCCGGCGCTGCTGGCGGCCGGGCATGGGCGCATGATCGGCCATCCGGCGGACGCGATGCGGCGGGCGATCGAGCAAGCGGAGCGGAAGCTGGAAACGGCCGGAAAGGGGGCGGGACGCCATGTCGCCAAGAGCGGGGATTGATCCGGGCGCCGTTCTGCAGGCGGCCGTTGCGATTGCGGACAGCGAGGGGGCGGAGGCGGTGACCATCTCTTCCGTCGCCCAGCGCCTCGGCATCCGGCCGCCGTCCCTTTACAACCATGTGAGCGGGCTGGGCGAGCTGCGGGAGAGGATTGCCGTTTATGCGCTCGGCGAGCTGTACGATAGGATCGTCCGGGCCGCCTCGGGACTGACGGGAGAACGGGCGATCCGATCTTTTGCCGATGCCTATATTGGTTTTGCTCGGGAGCATCCCGGCTTGTACGACGTAGCCCAATTGGCGAAGGACCCAACCAACCGGGAGCTGGCCGAAGCCAGCGGCAAGGTTGTCGATTTCATCGTCGGCCTCCTTGGGGGATATTCCTTGACCAAGGAGGAGGCGCTGCATACGGTGCGCGGACTTCGGAGTCTGATCCACGGCTTCGCCTCCCTCGAACGGCAGCAAGGGTTCGGCTTGCCTTTGGATGTCCGCGAGAGCCTGCAATTCAGCCTTGCGCTTTTTTTGCAAGGTCTCTCGCAGAGAACTGGTTAAGATTTTGCAGATCGGGTAATTGGTAACCAAGAGGGAATTTAAGGCGGAAGAATAAACCCCGACGGGAGAGTTCCCGGCGGGGTGAATTTGCCCACGACCACGGTGGGCGACATTATGGTATACTTAAATTTTTTGTTTAGGAGAAAGGAAAAAAGGAGCACTAGGCTCCTTCAGACTCAATAACACGCGGGCACGTGTGAGTTTATCCACGACAGGGTGGATGACGTAATATTTAACGGTTCAAATCATTTGATACTATAGTAACCTGCCGTTAAAGTGATGTCAACCCCCTATAAGAAAAACTTCTATCGACTTACCTTCAATGGAAGGCAGAGCATCGTCCGTCTTAAATTCCAAAGGACCATTTCAGCCGGTTCTCCAACCGGTTGATATCTTCCTCATCCAAATTCCCCAGATGTTCTTTCAGGCGGACCTTGCTGACGGAGGTCGTTTCCTCCGTTTTGGCCGCGGAATCAAAAGCGAGGAAATCATATTTACTTTTAAAAAGAAAATAATGGCTCTGGAAGCGGGGGATCGGCTTTCCGTCCTTCGTGAGTACGGCTTCCCCCGTTTTGGGGACCGTGCGGACCTTCAGATTTTTGGTGAGCGGCACGACCAGGACATTGCCCGACGTGGAGTTGACCGTATTGTTCGATACGATGACCACCGGCCGTTCCTCGTTTTGTTCGCATCCGATGTTCTCCCCGAAATGACAAAAATGGACCGCTCCCCGAGTCATGTTCCGTTTCATCTGCGTCTTCTCGTGCTCGATCCAGTAGTGGGCCATTTCGATTTTGACGGGGAACCAATCGGTGAGCTGCTTTGTTTTTAGCCTTTTTGCCTGTTCAATCCGCGGATTGCGCGATTTGGGTTGTGGGGTATGTTCTCTGTATTCTTGTTCCCGTTCTCTGTTCATGGTTTTTCCTCCAAGCTGGCGGTAGTAAACATATATACCTTAGAATTACACGTTTTTACATAAAGATTAAACAGTGAGTTGACATTTTTTTTCACTCTGTGATACTTTAGGCTTGAAATCGAGGTGAAGCACTTATGGCCAAAAAGAAGAATAACACCAGTATGCCTTCGTCCGCGGCGGATAAACCGGCCACGCTGAAGGATTTGCTGGGGGCGGAGACGATTGCCAAGCTTAAGGAGCAGGCCGCGGAATTGAAGCAGAATGAAGATCGGAAGAAGGAAGAAGCCCGTGCGAAAGCCGAGGCGGCGCGCAAGGCGGAACAGAAACGTCTGGAGAACGATTTCGAGCATTTGCTGAACACGAGCAAGATGGATTGGCAAAAGTTTAAATAAAGCTTGAGTACCGGGAGAGGCCATGGTTGAAGCCCAGGCTCCTCCCGGTTTTTTGTAGTTCGAAATTACGGAAAAATGAAAGCGTTAACTCGTAAACTCTATCTTACGAAGTATAGAGAGGGCGCCAAAATGAAGAAATACATTCCTTTTACTTATAAAATGCTCGTGCCGTATCTGCTGCTTGTGTTAATCACGGACATGATTATCGGCTATATCGCCTTTACCATGCTGGTCCAGTCCCGGACCGAGATGGCGGAGACGAATATCCGAACGGGCATGGAGCAGGCCAGAAACAACATCCGGTACCAGATGGACGAAATCCAGCGGATGTCGGACACCCTCTTCGGTAGCCTTTCTTTTCAGCGGGCTCTGCAGGCCAAAGGGGAACCCTACGAGATTTATCTGGTCATGCTCGATGAAATCGTTCCGCAAATCACGGCTCCCCTTCAATTGTTCGGCAACGACATCCGGCTGATGCTGTACACGATGAACCGGGATCTCAACCTGGTGCCGGGCGACGATTTGGAGAAACCGATCAAGGGCAGCGATTATTATATCCTGCCGCTTGAAGAAGTGGAGGATAGCCCGTGGTATTCAGCCTACCGGGATTCCGGGGAGGACAATATCTGGCTGCAGATCGACACGGACCAACGCCTCGGCAATATATCCCATATCCGCCGGCTGGTGTCCTTCAGCGATTATAAGACCGTGATCGGCTATATTCGCATTACGGCCTCTCTTGACGATCTGTTCGGCAATTTCGCCACATTCCCGGTAGAGGAGGGAATTACGCTGCGGCTTGTCGATACCGCTCAGGGTGGCGGCGTCTTGTATCAACGCGGAGAAGCGGGGACCGACGGCGGGGGCGAGTTTTACTTGAGTCTTCAAGAGCCGATCCCGGGCACTTCCTTCAACATCGAAACCCTTGTCCCCAAAGCCTATCTGACCAAAGACACCAGCAAGCTGCAGCGATCGATCATCGCGGTTTGCGTATTGAGTTTCGCGGGGATGTCCGTCATCGGATCGGTGGTGGCGAGGATTTCGGGAAGACGAATGGCCCGGATCGTCCGGCTGGTCCGTTCGTTCCAGGAAGGGAACTTCCGTAAACGGATCGCTTTTTCGGGCAACGATGAATTCGTCCATATCGCCGACGCGTTTAACGTGATGGCCGGAAATATCCAGGAGCTGATCGATCGTGTCTATGTGCAGGGTCTGCAGCGGAAGCAGGCGGAGCTCGAAGCGCTCCAGGCGCAAATCCATCCGCATTTTTTGTACAATACGCTGTCGACGATCAGCAGCCTGGCCAATTTGGGCGAGACCCGGAAAGTGACCGACATGGTGCAGGGGTTGTCCCGGTTTTACAGGCTGACGCTGAATCAGGGCAAGGTGCTGACGCTGCTGAAGAACGAAGTGACCCAAGTGGAAACCTATCTCGATATTCAACGGGTAAAATATGCGAACCGGTTCGAGGTTTACGTGGACATAGAGGAAGATATTCTTACCGTGCCGGTGATCAAACTCATTCTTCAGCCGTTCGTGGAAAACGTCTTTAAGCATGCGTGGTTCGGGGAACATCTCTCCATTCGAATTACCGGCCGCAGGATCGCGGAGGGGATTGAGCTCAGAGTCATCGACAACGGGATCGGGATGCGGCCGGAGACGGTCAAGCGGTTGATGAGCTCCCCGTCCCAGAGCGGGGGATATGGCATCAAAAACGTGGACGAGCGGATCAAGCTCAGGTATGGCGGGGAATACGGCATCGCTATCGCGAGTATTTTCGGAGCCGGAACGACCGTGAGAATCCTTCTCCCGGACGACGAGCAGGGTGGAGAGCCCGAAGAAGGGGAAGGCGATCGGTGAAAAAGTATAGGTTTTCATTGAAAACGTTTATGTTCAGTTTGTCGGCCTTAAGCTATTCTCAAAAGCAACAGGCTATTTCGACCGGAGGGACGCTGACCTATGGATATTAATGTGTTGCTGGTGGATGACGAAGCGGTGGACCTGGAGTGGCTGCGCCGGCGGATCGCGGGAAGCGGGCTCCCGTTTCCCTTGCGCGTGGTCGGTACGGCAAACAGCGGATTCAACGCCCTTAAAATTCTGGAACAGGAGCGGGTGGACATCATCCTGTCCGATATTCGCATGCCGATTATGTCCGGCATGGAATTTGCCCGTCGCGCCAAGGAGATGAACGCGCTGGCCAAAATCGTGTTCATCAGCGGCCATGAGGATTTCGAGTACGCCCGGAAGGCGATCCAGCTGGGTGCCTCCGGCTATTTGTTGAAGCCCGTGGAAGACCGCGAGCTGTACGAAATGCTGC
This sequence comes from Paenibacillus sp. alder61, assembly GCF_020179875.1. Taxonomy (NCBI): domain Bacteria; kingdom Bacillati; phylum Bacillota; class Bacilli; order Caryophanales; family Paenibacillaceae; genus Paenibacillus; species Paenibacillus sp. alder61. The sequence goes on along the minus strand of NZ_JAIUDG010000014.1, from coordinate 78,957 downwards.
ACTCGCTTTGCGAGGCGGTCGAGCGGGAGAGGGAGCAGAACCGGTCGGCCTCGGCCGTCTGGTCCGCCGTCGGGGAGGAATTGCTCCTGCGCTGGCTTAACGACCTGGCCTCCGGCTCGGTGGAGTCCCACGTCCTGGAGAACCTCCGTCCCTTGCTGCGGTTTGGAACGGTGGCCGCCCTGGCCGAGATTGACGACGTGGAATGGAAGACCAGCCAGTTGGACGACAAGGAGCGGCATGACCAAATCTATCGGTTGACCTCATTTATCCGCAATTATGTGGAAGACAACATGCTGGGGACGTTTTTTCGCAGCGAGCAGACGCGATGCCTGATTTTGTCGTCGATTCCGGAAGGGGAATTCACCGAACAATTGAACGGTTTGCTGGCCGCGGTCAACGCCCATTTTCCGTTAACGGTGACGGTCGGGGTCGGCAAGTCCGCGAGGGACGAGGTACAGCTGCGGGAATCCTACCGCCAGGCCGAAGCCGCGCTCCGCATCAAATGGCTGTTGGGCAAAAACCGCGTGATCGCCTGGAACGTCGTGGAATGGACTCCGGACGGTGAGCCGCAGCCCTTGCCAAATGTGGACGGTATTTTGGACAACATGCTGCGGGCCATTCTGGATTACGATCTGGTGGCCGTGGATGATTGTCTGGAGGAAGTCTTCGATCGGCGGCACGCGTCGCTTACGCGCAAAAACGAAGTGTACGACCTGATTTTGCGCCTTACGACGAAGCTGCATTCGGACCTGCGGCAGATGGGGGAGAACCTCTATGCAATTTTGAAGTGGGACGCCCATCAACCGGTCATTCTGTTTCAGTTCGAAACCGTTCAGGATATCAAATCCTGGCTGCGGCGGAGATTTTATGAGCTGTCCGAGCTGCTCTACGTGAAAAAGCAGCGGCAAAAACGCAAGCTGATCGAAGAGATCGTGCAGTATGTCGAGCGCCATATCGAGCAGAAGATCACGCTTAAAGAGGTGGCGGCTCACTTCGATTTTACGCCGAATTATCTCGGCTTCCTGTTCAAGGAAGAGACGGGGACCCATTTCAGCGATTTCTTGAACGAGCGGAGAATGGGGCGGACTTGCGAGCTTCTTAACGATCCCACTTTGCGGATCTATGAGATCGCCGAGCGCATGGGGTACAAGAACATTATTTATTTCAACAGGCAGTTCAAACAAATCATGCAGATGACGCCCGGAGAATACCGGAAAAAGAACAGGATTTAACCCGGAATCCATCCTTTTAATTTCCTGATCGTGGTAAAAGTATTAGTTTTAGTTGAGCCGCTGAATTATCGGTTGCGGACCCGCCCCCCTATAATTTAGACAGACACAACGAGAGGGGAGTCGAGGAGCCTGATGAAAGGACACGGCTTTTGGGGAGATGTAAAAAAATATAAAATACTGCTTCTCATGTTGGTTCCGGCCGTTCTGTTTTTCCTGCTGTTCGCCTATATCCCGATGGCGGGCATCGTGCTGGCCTTCAAGCAGTACAATTATGCCGGCGGAATTTTCGGCAGTCCCTGGAACGGACTGGACAATTTCCGCTTTTTTTTCGATTCGGGAGACGCCTGGCGGGTGACCCGGAATACGGCGCTCTACAATATCGCTTTTATCGTCGTCAACAACCTGCTGCAAATTTTCGCGGCGATCCTGCTTTTTGAAGTGGCGGGGAAATGGTTCCGGAAAATTACGCAAACCGTCATGTTTTTACCTTACTTTATCTCCTGGGTGGTCGTCGGCGCCATCGCCTACAACTTGTTTAACTTCGATGTGGGCACGGTCAATGTGCTGTTGAACAAGCTCGGCATGGAGTCGGTCGATATCTACAATACCGCGGCTTATTGGCCGGTGATTCTGGTGCTCGTGTCGGCCTGGAAGACGCTGGGCTACGGCACGATCATGTATTTGGCGGCGATTACAAGCATTGATACGGAGATGTATGAGGCCGCCGAAATCGACGGAGCCAACATCTTTCAGCGGATCCGGAAGATTACGATTCCGAATCTGATGCCGACGGTGATCATCCTAGTGCTGCTGGCGATCGGCAACATTTTCCGCGGCGATTTCGGGATGTTCTACAACATGGTTGGCAACAACGGACTTTTGTTCTCCTCCACCGATGTCATCGATACCTTCGTGTTCCGTTCCTTGATTACATCGAATGAAATCGGCATGTCGGCCGCCGCGGGCTTCTACCAGTCCATTCTCGGTTTTGCCACCATCATGCTGGCCAACTATGCCGTGCGCAAATACGACAGGGATCACGCCTTATTTTAAGCCATGGAGGTAGAGAACATGAACGCAACCGTATCGACAGCAGGCGGAACGGGGACGGATCTCCGGCCGGCCGCACGCAAAAACAGATCCAAAGACCGGCTGATTCTGGCCGTCATCGGTTATACCGCCTTGACCCTATTGGCGTTGTTTTGCATCTTTCCCTTTCTGCTGGTCGTATCATCTTCGCTGACCGAAGAAAGCGGCATTATCGAGAACGGATTTCAGTTGATACCGACCTCCTTTTCGACGGAGGCTTACCGTATTCTGTTCGAGTACCCGGCGGATATGCTGAAAGCGTATGCCGTGACCTTCACGGTAACGGTGCTGGGCACGTTTTTCGGACTGTTCTTGACCTCGATGACGGCCTATGTGCTGTCCCGAAAAGATTTCAAATGGCGAAATACGTTCTCTTTCTTCTTTTTCTTCACCACTTTGTTCAGCGGTGGGCTAGTCCCCTGGTACCTGCTGATCGTCAATTATTTGGAGCTTAAGGATACGCTGATCGTATTGATCCTGCCAATGTTGATGAACGTGTTTTACATCATCGTGATGAAATCGTTCATGGGCAACATTCCCGAAGCGATCGTCGAATCCGCCAAAATCGACGGGGCGGGGGATTTCCAAATTTATGTCCGGTTTATTCTGCCGCTGTCCAAGCCCGCACTCGCCACGATCGGCCTGTTTATCGCATTGGCCTATTGGAACGACTGGTATAACGCGCTGCTCTTTATCTCCAACGAGGATCTGATGCCGCTGCAGTACTATTTGTACCGCCTGCTCGGCAATATGGACGGGATGCGCAAGGCGATGATGGCATCGGGGGCGGTGATCACCACGAATCTGCCGACGGAGTCTTTGAAAATGGCCATGACCATCGTTGCGACCGGGCCGATTTTGCTGGCTTATCCGTTTATCCAGCGCTATTTCGTCCAAGGGCTCACCATCGGTGCGGTAAAAGGATAAGGATGACCACAGGGAAACCTGGTTGTCGATAGATTTCTGACTTTCTGACTTTATATTAGGGGGAACTTTAGTCATGAAACTAAAAAACAAGAGATTTACGTTTCTGCTGGCGATGGTTTTGGTCATATCTACCTTCCTGAGCGCATGCGGCGGGGATAAGGGGGGCGGCGGCGCCGCTTCGGGCAATGCCAACGGCGCGACGGGCGCGAACTCCCAAGCTTCGGACGGGGCCGATTTATCCAAGGAAGTGAAGCTCAAGATGCTTCTCGTAGGCGGCAAGCCGGCCGATTATGACGAAGTGTCCGGCGAGCTGAACAAGCTGCTGAAAGAGAAGATCAACGCCACGGTCGAAACGGAGTTTCTGGACTGGGCCGACTGGACGCAGAAATATCCGTTGAAGTTTGCCGCCAATGAAGACTTTGATCTTGTCTACACGGCCAACTGGGCTTTTTACAACGATCAGGCGCGTAAAGGCGGATTCCTGGAATTGACGGAGGATATGCTCAAAACCTACATGCCGAAAACATGGGAAGCCATGCCGCAAGTGTCCTGGGAGCAGGCCAAGGTGGACGGGAAACTGTACATGGTGCCCAACAACAACCAGGAAGTGACCGACAAAGTCGTGTTCATCCGCGAGGACCTGCGCAAGAAATACAACCTGGAGCCGATCAACAGCCCGGAAACCTACGCGGCTTACGTAAAAACGGTCGGGGCCAACGAGAAGGGATTCAACGCGTTCGGCGCAAAGCCGGCCGACGGCTGGAAATGGCACGAGCTCGATCAGATTTTGCTGGAGCAGCAGAACGAGTGGAATCTGGTGGACTACAGCATCCCGCTCGCCTACAAGCTTGCGGACGAGAAGGGACAGGTCTTCAATGTCTACGACACGCCGGAGTTCAAACAGCTGATCGCTTACTATAAAGATCTTGCCGACAACAAGGCGTGGTCCAAAAATATCGTGAGCAATAAAAACGATGTATGGCAGGATATCAAAGCCGGCAAAACCGGTTCTTACGCCCACACCCTCGGAACGTTGGGGGCCAACCTCGCCGAGATGCGCCGCGATAAGCCGGAATTTGAAGGCGCTATCGTGGATTTGACGCCCGACAAGAAAAAGATCGGGGCTATTTCAACCCAAAACGGGATGGCGATCCATGCCACGTCCAAAAACGTGGAGCGCTCTTTGATGCTGCTGGATCTGCTGCAGAACGATAAGGAGATCCATGACCTCACCATGTACGGCATCGTCGGCAAGCATTACGAGCCGGTGGGCGACGACAAATATAAGGCGGGACCGAGCGCGGCCAACTATACCGGGTTCTCCAACTGGGGCTGGAACTCGCTGCTGAACCGGACGGATGCTTCTTATCCGGAGGAAGCGGACGAAATTTTGGAGGCGTGGCAGGAGAAGGTGTACCACTTCCCGCTCGAAACCTTTGTGTTTGACGACTCGAAGGTGAAGAATGAAGTCGCCAATGTGGGCAACGTTATGCTCCGCTACGCGATTCCGTTGGAATACGGACTCATCAACGATCTGGACAAAGGCCACGCGGAACTGATCAAGCAGTTGAAATCTGCCGGCATCGACAAAATTCAACAGGAACTGCAAAGCCAGATCGACGTCTTCCTGGCGGCACAGAAGTAGACAGCCGGGGAGAGGGCGGACCAAGGACCGCTGGGGCCGCGGGCTCCAGCGGTTTTTCCGCATTCCGGTTCGGACCGTGCCGGGGACGACTTCGGGCGGGACAGGGGAGGAACGCTTCCGGCGAACGGATTTTTTTGGAAGATGGGCGGGAGAACGGAGGCCTGATTTCAGGCAGCCTTGGGCCCCCCCTGACCGTGCCGGGTCTGCGGTTGCGTGAAATTCCTGCAAATCTGCAGGAAATTAGCTGCTTGCGGTAGAGTATGAGCAAAAAAGATGCAAATCTGCAGGAAATTCTTGCTTTTTCCCTCAGTAGGGGGCCGTTTGAGCGCAAAGCCTGCAGATTTGCAGGAATTCCGGTTTTTCGGAACTTTCCGTCGGAAAAGCCTGCAGATTTGCAGGAATTTGATGCGCTCTTCGAAATTTTGAGATTGAAGATAACTAGAAATCATGAACGGAGGATTATTCCATGACACATAAGTTCCCGCCCATTAGCGGCAAGCTCCCCGTCTTTATGCACGGGGCCGACTACAACCCCGAGCAGTGGCTGCACGATCCCGCGGTTCTGGAGGAAGATATCCGGCTGATGAAGCAGGCGGGCTGCAATGTCATGTCCGTCGGCATCTTTTCCTGGGCTGCCCTGGAGCCGGAGGAGGGAACCTTCAACTTCGGCTGGCTGGATCAAGTGTTGGACCGGCTGGCCGCGAACGGTATCTATGCTTGGCTCGCTACGCCGAGCGGGGCGCGTCCCGCTTGGATGTCCGAGAAGTACCCGGAAGTGCTGCGGGTAGAAGCCAACCGTCGCCGCAATTTGCACGGGATGCGGCATAACCACTGCTTCACCTCTCCCGTTTATCGCGAGAAGGTGATTATTATGAACGGGAAGCTCGCGGAGCGGTATTCTTCGCATCCCGCCGTCGTCGGCTGGCACGTCTCCAACGAATACGGCGGCGAGTGTCACTGCGATTATTGCCAGGAGGCGTTCCGCTCTTGGCTGAAGCGTAAATACGGTTCACTGGATGCGCTGAATCGGGCATGGTGGACGACGTTCTGGAGCCATACGTACACGTCCTGGTCCCAGGTCGAATCGCCCGCCCCGCATGGGGAAATGATGGTCCATGGCCACAACCTGGATTGGCGGCGTTTCGTTTCCGATCAGACGATCGATTTCTACAAGCATGAGATCAAGCCGCTCAATGCGGTTAATCCGGATTTGCCTTGCACCGCCAACATGATGGATTTGTTTTACGGCCTGGATTACCGCGAGTTCGCCAAGGCGGTGGACGTCGTTTCCTGGGACGCCTACCCGACCTGGCACGAGGCGGAGTCGGAGGTGGGGATCGCCTCCTGGTTTGCCTTTAACCACGATATCTTCCGCACGATCAAAAAGAAACCGTTCATGCTGATGGAGAGCACGCCGAGCCAGACCAACTGGCAGCCGGTCAGCAAGCTGAAGCGGCCGGGGATGCACCGCTTATCCTCGCTGCAGGCGGTGGCGCACGGATCCGATACCGTCCAGTATTTCCAGTGGCGGAAGAGCCGCGGATCCAGCGAGAAATTTCACGGCGCGGTCGTGGATCATGTCGGGCACGCGCATACCCGCGTATTCCGGGACGTCGCGGAACTCGGCCGCACCTTGTCGCAAATCACCGAGGTGCTGGGCACGAATGTACCGGCGGAAGCGGCCGTCTTGTTCGACTGGGACAACCGCTGGGCGATCAATGACGCCCAGGGGCCCCGCAACGGCGGCTTGGGTTATGAGCAAACCGTTGTCCAGCATTACCGGGCGTTGTGGAAGCAGGGGGTTCCGACGGATGTTATCGGCTCCGGCGATGATTTTTCGCCATATAAACTAATCGTGCTTCCCATGGCATACCTGCTTCGCGAAGAAACCGGGAAGCGCCTGGACAAATTCGTTGAGGACGGAGGCACCTTGCTTGCCACGTATTGGACGGGCGTAGTCGATGAGCATGACCTTTGCTATCTGAATGGATTTCCGGGACCGCTTCGGCGGACGCTCGGCATTTGGGCGGAGGAGATCGACGGCCTTCACGACCATGATCGCAACGCCTTGGTGATGAATCCCGCAAATCGCCTGGAGTTTGAGGGAAGCTTTGAAATCCGTGAGCTCTGCGAAGTGATTCATACAGAGGGATCGGAGATACTGGCGACGTACCGGGATGATTTTTACGCCGGAATGCCGGTGCTTACGGTAAATCAAAAGGGAGCGGGGAAGGGTTATTATTTGGCGGCACGCGTCCGGGAGGAAGGGTTCTACGATTCGCTGTACGGCCGGCTCATCCGCGAAGCCGGGGTTCGCCGGGCTTTGGATGCCGAGCTGCCGGAGGGCGTAACCGCGCAGCTCCGTTCGGACGGAGAGAGCGACTACGTGTTTCTTTTGAACTTTTCCGGCAAACCGGCTCAGGTCCGCCTGGATGACCGGGCATACACCGACTTGGAGACCGGGGAAGTTAAGACGGGCAGGGTCGAGCTCCCGCTTCACGGTTCGATCATTCTGAAACGGAGCTCGCAGTATAAGTAATATTCTTAATGAAGAGTCGGCATAGTGTCGGCTCTTTACTATAATTAGGCTGGGGCGGCGAGCTCTGCCATTTTCCCTAGCAGCCCAGGTTAGCGGCCATTTGAGGCGCTATTTTGTCGAAATCGTCCTTTCCGTGTGAAATAGCGGTCCTTTGGGGCCTTATTTTTGGGAAAAGCGGGCCGCAACCTGATTTTGGGAGCCCAACCAGATAAATAAGGCCCCTTTTGGCCGCTATTTTACCCGCGAAAGCGAATTTGGCCGAAATAACGGCCCAAAACGCCGCTATTATGACGGGCGGCAAGAGAGATTGCGGATCGGCAGCACCATGTCGGGTTTAATGCAACGCCAGTGCGCTTTTTCCCAAAATAAGTCCTTAAAACGCCGCTACTGTTGGCCGATGAGCTTAATTCGACAAAATCGCGCCTTAAAACACCCTTATTCCCCTGTACGGATCGCAAGCGAGCTACGTAGCCGGCTTTCCAGAGAGGCTGGCCGCACAGAATTACTTAAATCATCTTTCATTCAAGGAAGAAGATCGTATGCTTACGGAAATAAACCTTTGATCACGCTCGGAATGCTTGTCATTCTGTTGGCGGCCTGCTATAAACACCTCGCCGTACGTAAAGTGCTGCTCCTGATCCTGACCGGGATGGTCGCGGCGCCGTTCGGAACCTACTTGCTCCTATACATATCGGAGACTTGGTTAAAAATCATTGCCGGGGCGCTGATCCTCCTGTTCGCCGCGATCATGCTGCTGGGGCGCTCGTTTCCCGTCCGCAGCGAGAAGCTGCGGTTCGTAACGGCCGACCTGGCCAGCGGGCTGCTGAACGGAAGCGTCTCGATGAGCGGGCCGCCGAATGAATGAGCTTTTTTTCAGGAAAACGGTGCTGATTCTAATCATCATTTTCGGGCTGTGGACCATACTAACGGGGATCGTTTTAAGCGTCGGTTGACATGGTTTTTCCCGCTGTGATACTTTAGGCATGAATCGAACAACCGGGGTGAAGATTTGAAAGATATCTTATTATGGGTTGGGCTTTTTCTGATTATCGTCATATTGGGTTGGCTCAATCAGAAGCAGAGGCTGTCCGGTAAAGTAAAGGCCGCGTATGCGCAGCTTCGGGCTTTAAACGCGCGAACCCGGGAAGATTGTTCCTCGGATGAGGATCTCGCCTTATGGGAAGCGAATCTTCAGGAACTCGAGAAGCACCCTAACGAGTATAATAAGCTTGACGAGGAGATCCGGCTCCGGGAGGCTTTCGTCTTGTATCTGGAGCGGCATTATCCGGAAGATATCCGTTTGGAGAAGCTCCGGGAGGCGGCGGCTTTTCAAAAGGATTCGGTCTGGGGGATGAAGATCAAACGCTGACTTTGACACGGGGCTCGCCCCATGCTAAGCTGGGGGCTGATCTGAATGGACGGGAAAATTTAGTATGCGAAGGTGGATGAAGGGCTCACTCATGAGTAAATTTAAAAGCGATTATATGATTACTATGGATGATATCGTTCGGGAGGGCGACCCGATTTTGCGCGTGGTGACGGAGCCGGTAAGCGTTCCGCCGACGGAGGAGGATCGGGAGGAAATGGCGGCGATGCTGCTTTTCCTCAAAAACAGCCAGGACCCGGAAATCAGCAAGAAATACAAGCTCCGGGCCGGGGTTGGCCTCTCGGCTAACCAAATCGGCTTAAACAAGCGGATGTTTGCCGCCTTGCTCACGGACGATCAGGGGAATGACCGGGAGATCGCCTTGTATAACCCCAAAATCGTCAGCCACTCGGCGGCGATGATCTATCTGCCGGAGAGCGAAGGCTGCCTGTCGGTGGACCGGGTGGTCCAGGGCTTCGTGCCCCGTTACGAGAAGGTGCAGATTAAAGCCTACGACGGCGAAGGCAAGGAGTTAAAGCTTCGGTTCAAAGGCTTCGACGCCATCGTCATGCAGCATGAAATCGATCACCTGAACGGAATTATGTTCTACGATCGGATTAACAAGGAGCACCCTTTCAAGCTTCCCGAGGGCGTACAAATCACCAGCCTATATTAAAAGCGGAGGTACTATTTTATGACGACACAATCAGTATTAAGCCGGATCGACCATACGCTGCTCAAAGCCGATGCGGGCAAAGAAGCGATCCTCAAGCTGGCCGCCGAAGCGAAGGAGCACCGTTTTGCTTCCGTATGCGTCAATCCGTACTGGGTGAAGACGGCCGCGGAGGCGTTGAAGGACACTCCGGAGGTTAAGGTGTGCACGGTGATCGGATTTCCGCTGGGCGCGTCGGCTTCCGAGGTCAAGGCTTTTGAAACGGCTCAAGCGATTCGCGACGGAGCGACGGAAGTGGACATGGTCATCAATATCGGAGCGCTGAAAGACGGGGACGACGAAGCCGTGGTCCGCGACATGGTTGCGGTGGTGGAGAGCGCTGCCGGCAAGGCGCTGGTGAAGGTGATTCTGGAAACCTGTCTGCTCACGGAAAAAGAGATCGAACGGGCTTGCAAGCTGGCCGTGTCGGCCGGCGCGGATTTCGTGAAGACCTCGACGGGCTTCTCCACCGGCGGAGCTACCATTGAGGCGGTCGAGCTGATGGCGAAGACGGTAGGCCCCGGCATCGGCGTCAAGGCCTCGGGCGGCGTGCGAAGCTTGGCCGATGCGGAGGCGATGCTCGCGGCGGGAGCGACCCGGCTCGGAACGAGCGCGGGCGTTGCGATCGCGCAGGGGCTGAGCAGCCGCACGGATTATTAAAAATACGATGTAAACAGGCTGTCCTTAACGGGCAGCCTGTTTTATTTGGGGCTTTAGCCAGTTGAGCTCGCGAAGCGTGCGAAACAAAAAACCACGTGCTATGCGGGTGGTGCAGTGATGCTTATATTCCAAAAACCATCTGATTGGGGTCGTTATCATAAGAGTGTTCAAGCTACGATGTATAACGAAAGGAAAAGGGTGGCTTAATAGCTAATCGAAGTGATATGTCACATCCAAAGAGGCGCCTAGAGTGCTTCCAAGCTTCCAACTCCAAAAAGATGCAAATCTGCAGGTATTTAAGCCGATTCCCGAGGGAATGCGAAAAAAGATGCAAATCTGCAGGCATTTCCAGCGATTTTAGAGAAACGAGCCGGTTTCGTCGAAAATTCCTGCAGATTTGCAGGTATTTAGAAATTTTGAGTCCAAACAGGAAAAAAGCATGCAGATATGCAGGAATTTTATGTTATCAAGGTTGTCTGACGGGGTACTAGTAATAATCGCACCCCTTCAGGGGTAGGCAAAAGCGGCAGCGGCATAATAGCTTGAACGTAGTGAAAGCTAGCGCCTTTAGATGCAAGCCGGTAATAAAGGCTTATAGCCTTAGAGCACCACCCGTTCAAACGGGTCGTTTTGATTTTGGCGGGTAATGCCATCCTTCGGAACCTTAACGCTTGATGCATAATGCATAATGCAGCCGTTGCCGGGGGATGGTTTTTTGTAATATTTCCAGTTTGATTTTTTAATCGTCGCACGAACTTTTTTGTCAGCCTTCCCGTTACAGGTACAGATACGATCCGCGCGGAGTATTGAATTTGGTTGGAAATGAGGATTTTTTATGATAGAAATTAAACACTTATCCAAAAAATACCGGAGAGGCGGCTTGGCCCTAAACGATGTCACGCTGACGCTTCACGAAGGGATGGTGGGCTTGCTCGGCCCGAACGGAGCGGGAAAATCGTCGCTGATGCGGATTCTGGCCACGCTGGTGGAGCCCACCTCGGGCGAGGCGTCAATCAACGGGATCCCGCTGCGGAAAGCGGAAGATATCCGCAAAATCATCGGCTACTTGCCCCAACAGTTTCAGGTCTACCCGCAGTTGACGGGTAGCGAGTATCTGGACTACGTGGGCGCGATGAAAGGGATGAACGACCCGAAACAGCGTAAACGGGAGATCGGGCGTCTGCTGGAGGAGGTCAATCTTCAGGATAAAGCCGGGAAACGGGTAAAGACTTACTCAGGGGGCATGAAGCGCCGTCTCGGCATCGCCCAAGCCTTGCTCGGATCGCCGCAGGTGCTCATCGTCGACGAACCTACGGCCGGGCTCGACCCGGAGGAGCGTGTCCGTTTCCGCAATCTGTTGACCCGGTTCAGCTTGGGGCGGATCGTGCTGCTCTCTACCCACATCGTAGCCGATATCGAGAGCAACTGCCGGCAGATCGCCGTCCTTGACCGGGGGCGGGTCAGAATGTCCGGGGAGTTGACGGAGCTTCAGGAATTCGGCCGGGGCAAGGTTTGGGAGGAAGTGGTCAGCGAGGAGCAATTCGCAAGACTCGACCCCATGTCGATCGTCTCCACCCGCCGGACAGAGAATGGACTGCGCTGCCGGATCATCGGGGAGACCCCTCCGGCGGGGTCCGGCGCCGTTCAGGTTCGCCCGTCCCTGGAGGATGGTTACCTGGCGCTGCTGCGGAGCGGTCGAAAGGAAGGGGCTTACAGCTATGAGTAAGTGGTGGAGGCAATTTGTTTTTGAATTGGCCATGCTCTTCCGCAATCCCTGGCTGCTTGCTCTTCCTGTGTTTTTCGCCCTGTTTAACGGATTGGCGCTCGGTCGGGTTTCTCCTGAGCAAAATTTGTTTCAAGAAGCTTACAACATGCACGCGTTAATTCAAACCATGACGTTGGGACTGGTCGTGTTTCTCGGCATATTGAGTGTCCGCAGGGATATCCGCCGGCCCTCTTATGAATGGAGCTCCGCGCTTCCGGTTTCCTACGGAACTAAAGTTTCCGCCAAATATTTAGCCGGCGTGCTCTATTGCTCCCTTTTTACGCTCGTGGCCGCGGGCCTATACGCCTGGTTTTCGGGAAGTCAGGGCGTGCTTCCGGAAATTACCCGCGAGTATACAGTCTTTTTTGCCATGACCTATGAGGTGTCCTACCTGGTTACCTTCGCCTTGGCCATGCTGCTGGCGATTGCGATTCCGAATCGGGTCGTCTATCTCATCGGCTTTTGTGCCTGGATGTTCGGCACCTTCTTTATGGATATCTTTCTGATCGATAAAGCCGGCCTAAATCTGTTGCGGACTTTTCATTTGAACCGACTGCTTACTATGGAGGGAGCGCCGCATGACGCTTGGGGGTTTGATGTCCTTGGGAATGAGCTGTTTTATTCCCGTATGTTTGTGTTCTCCTTTACGCTCCTGCTGCTGGCGGTCGGCGTAACGGTGCTGGACCGGATACGCCCGACCAAACACAAGCTGGCGGTATGGACGGCCGGAGGGCTCGCTCTGCTGCTGGCGGTCGGCGCGTTTGTCCCTTACGGGCTGATCTGGAAAGAACGGTACGACGGTTACCGGGCGAAACTGGCCGATCCGGGACTGGAAATGATGGGAGAGGACTCTCCAGAAGGGAAAAAGACGGATATGTTTGTCATCGAAGACTACGATATCACCCTGAAAAAACGGAAGGGGGATTTTCTGGATCTACGGGCAGTCCTCAATATTCCGGCTGGGGAGTTGAGCGGACGGAACGAGATACATCTGACGTTAAACCGGAGCTTTCAGGTCAAGGAGGCCAAGATAAACGGCGACCCCGCCTCTTTCACCCATAATGGCGAGCGGCTGGCGATTCAGCTCCCCAAGGCCGGGGATGTCGCGCTTAAAGTTGAGGTCGCCTACGGCGGAACCTTGTTCGATTATGCCCCGGGCTTCCAGGGGCAAGGCTCCGTCTATGCTTTTAGCAAAGGAATGAGCTTGTTTCTTCCGGGTTATATCGCCTGGTATCCGCTGCCCGGCTATCAATCCATTTACGTAAAGACACAGCACGACTCCGGCATTGAATTGGGCTCTCGATTGCTGGTTCAGGGAAACACCTCTTTGAAACTGAAGGCGGAAGGCTTTGCTTATCCGTTATATACGAGCATTCCGGAAACGAAACGGCAGGAAGGGACACAGATATTTGAGGGACAAATCAGGGATGGGCTAAGCCTGTTTGGCGGGACTTTTACAGAACTGACCAAACCGGGTTTTCCGGGGAAGGTGATGACATCCCCCTATGATCAGCGTTTCGGGAATCTAGTGCTGCAACGCTGGCAGGACATGTACGGGTATTTCGCCGGCTGGGTGGACCATTTTAATCCCCGCTTGACTCAACTGCTGTATCTGCCGAATTACAGTTATATTACTTACAGCGTGGAGAACCAGGCCTATATTATGTCGAACAATTCCTATCCCGAATATTTGGCCAAAATCGTGATGAACGAAATGCTGCTGGGCAGTCGGCGGGACGAGGATCCGAACCTCCAGGTTGAAGAGGACATCCGGCTCCAGCTTCGCGCTCTGATGTGGTATGTTTACTTTTACGAAGAGGAGGGTTACAGCACTCAGGATTTGACCCTAGGCCAAGCGGACAGCAATCTGCTTTACGAACTTTATTCCAATGAGAAGGAGCGCGATCCGAATAGGTTGAATTTGCGCATGATGAATCAGGTGGGCAAGGCTTTGGACGAAGGGAAGCTCGAGCAGGTGAAGCGAGTGCTGAATATTTTTTATGACCGGGGGCTGGAAATCCGGAATTCGGACGGCAAAGACAGCAGTGAGGATCGCAAAATTCCTTATTCCGAGTGGGAACAGGTATGGAAGCGGGTGATGGGCCAATGAAGACGGCTTTGGAACAACTCCGCCGGGGCCTTTCTTTTGACTTCAAGCTGCAAAAGCAGCCTGTTGCCGGACTGGTCGTCCTGATATTTCTGCTGTACCTGATCGGCATTCTGAGCGGCGATCCGAACCGGCCAAGAATGGTATATTACTTTTCCGAGATGGGCATGTTTCCCCTCGTTATCATGATGACCCTCGTGATGTTCCAACGGGAACTCGGAGGAGGGGGGATGGAAATGATAGCCACTTATCCGGTATCTCTTCACTTGATCGCCTTGCGGAAGTGGCTGCTCGCCTTAGGGTACGCCTCCGTATTGAATGTAGGGTGGATGCTCGTTTACTTGGCGAAGTTCGGAGAAATCAAGACTTTGATGTATCCCTGGTCCGGGGGAGAAGGGGTCAAGGTGAGCACGGGAATTCCCGCACTTATGCTGCAGAATTTGCCTGCGTTCATGCTGCTGTCTTCCCTGACCCTGGCTGGCATGCTTATTTTCCGAAAAACTTATGGCGGACTTGTATCCGGTTTTTCGATCTGGGTTTTAGATACGATCAGCAGGGGCGATCTATTGAAGGGATTCACGCTATATGCCGAGTTTCTTCCCGTGGACGGCACCTTTGTGGCCAATCGTCTTGTTCTGCTGGCGGGTGCCGGGGGATTGCTGGGATTCTCGCTATGGCTGATCGGGAAAAGGGATCGCTGGATTGTTGAGGAAGAAGAATAAACGGAAGAAGACGGGAATTCAAAAATATAAATTGAGAACGACCAGGAACGAGAGAGGAGGAGAGGCATGATTTCCGATCAACAATTGGCGGAGCGCATGGCCCAAGGGGAACAGGAGGCCTTCGAGCTGCTGGTGACCCGATATCACGGGCCTCTGCTCAGCTACATTACGCAGCAGTTGGGGGACCGGGCGAAAGCGGAGGATTTGGTGCAGGAGACGTTTATCAGGCTCATTCGGCATCTGGATAGGCACGGGGCGCTGGATCAGCTCAGGCCCTGGCTATACAAGGTTGCGCTGAATTTGTGCCGCGATTACTGGAGGAGCGCCTCTTACCGCTCCGAGCATGCGGCCGCGGACGAAATGCCGGAGGATGCGGACCCCTCGCCGGGGGCCGAAGAGCTGCTGGAGAGGCAGGAAACGGTGGAGCAAATCGCCGAATCGCTGGAATGGCTGCCCGAGGTCCAGCAGAACATCGTAAGAATGCGGTTCTTTCACGAACTGAAGCTGCAGGAGATCGCGGAGATGCTGGAAATACCGCTAAGCTCGGTCAAATCCCATTTGTACGGGGCGCTGCGCAAGCTGAAGCGGGCGCTGTCCAAATCATCGGAATTTGCCTCTTCCGACTATGGCAGGCGAATCAAGCAAAAACAAGAAAGCGAGGTGTACCCTCATGAACCCCTCCATTGATAGAGAATTGGCCCAGTTGGAAAAGGAGCTGGCCGAGCCCCTGCGCCAAGCCGTCCTGCCGCCGCCGTCGCCCTCGGAAACCGCGGCATTGATAGCGGCCCTGCAGCCGGACTTCGACAAGCTCAAAGCCAAAGCGGTATCCCCATCGCTGGATTTTAATCCACAGGTGGAGACGCCTTCCCTGCGCAGGCTGCTGTGGAGCCAATTCCGTTTAAACCGGAAATCGCTAATATTGACCGGGTCGGCGGTGTTCCTTATGTTGATTTTATTGATCGATCCGGAGCGGCCCTACAGGATCATGCTATTCGGGGATACAATTCCCGGCGGATTGTTCCCGATTATAACGCCGCTGATGCTCCTGGCGTCCATGCTGTTCAGTTACCGCTCCTGGGACCGCGGTATGCGTGCCATAGAAAGCATTACCCCTTACCCGCCGGCGCTGGTGGTCTACAGCCGAATGCTTATGGTCATCGCCTTGATGTTGAGTTGGGCGTTGATCAGTTCGGTGGTGGTCGGGCTGCGCGTTTCGTGGGCCGGGGAAACGACGCTGCCGTTTATCCCCTTTTTACTCGAATGGCTGGGGATCTCCATGTTGACCGCGGGAGCGGCCATGTACGTTTTGTTTCGCAAAGGCATGAGCCTGGCTTGTGCGGTCGCTGCGGCAGCCTATGTGCTCTGGTTCGTGCTGGAGGAATATACCCGGACGCACGAATGGACAATGAACGCTAATGCGGCCGTGGACGGGGGAATGCTGCTTGCCGGCGGCATATTGCTTCTGCGTTCCTACTACCGCAGCCTGCGTATGAGCGGGGGGCCGGACGGAGGAGAGCGGCCATGATTATGCTGGAAAATATACGCCACCCTATGGGGGAGCTGACCCTGGAAATCGGGAAGCTCCGCATCCCCCCGGGGCTGACGCTGTTGGTCGGGGCGAACGGAGCCGGGAAAACAACGCTGCTGGAGCTGCTGGCGACCCTTCAACTGCCCCGGAGGGGGGAAATCCTGTACCGCCAGCGGTCCGCCGCCGAAGATCTGCCGCTGCTCAGGAGCCAAATCGGCTATGTGCCGGCCGAGATCGAACTCTACGAGGAGATGAAGGTATACCGTCTGCTCGCTTATTTGGCGGAGTTGAAGGGGGTGTATCATCGAGAACGGATCGATGCGCTATTGTCCGATTTTCGCCTGATTCCATACCGAAACCACAAGATCAAGCTGCTTTCGCTTGGGATTCGCCGCCGCATCGCCCTGGCTCAGGCTCTTTTGGCCGCACCTTATTTTCTGTTCCTGGATGAGCCGCTTAATGCGATGGATACAGCCGAGCGGAAAATGGCAATCAGTTACTTGTCCCGTTATGCTGGAGGGAGGACCGTCATCGCCGCCGTGCACGAAATGAACGAATGGGATGAAGCGGCGGATCATGTCATTTGGCTCAACCGGGGAAAGATCGGTTTCGAAGGGGGGACGCGCCGCTGGAACGACGAATTGCCCTTGGAAGTTTGGGAGGGCCTTATAACCCGGGAGCAGTTCGAGAACTGCTCCCAACGGAATATGATTCACTTTCGTGAGATGGCGGAGGGCATTTATGTTCGCCTGATCGGGGGAAATCGCCCTTTCCCGGGGCTGACTTTGGCGGAGCCGACCTTGGAGGACGCCTACTTTGTCCGCCAGTACGGACGGGATAGCGTGGTGCGTTAAAGAACATACGGCTGACTCCGCGGACGAAGCCGGTTCGCGATACGCGGTACAGCTTAAACAGTACGAAGTACAATCCGACGCTAATTAGGGAAAAGGCCAGAATGAACGTATATTCCTAAATCTAGATATGATAGACGCTTCCGGGGGAAGTGTCTTTTTTGGGCTTTAGCCAGTTGAGCTGGCAAGCGTGCGAAACAAAAAACACCTGCTATGCGGGTGGTGTAGTGATGCTTATAGCCAAAAGCCATCTGAATGGGGGCGTAACTCCAAAAGGATGCAAATCTGCAGGTATTTCTGGCCGGTCCCGTGGGAATTCGAAAAAAGATGCAAATCTGCAGGCATTTCCAGCGATTTTAGAGAAACGAGCCGGTTTCGTCGAAAATTCCTGCAGATTTGCAGGAATTTAGAAATTTTGAGTCCAAACAGGAAAAAAGCATGCAGATATGCAGGAATTTTATGTTAGCAAGATTGTCTGACGGGTACTAGCTAGTAATAATCGCATCCCTTCAAGGGTAGGCAAAAGCGGCAAAGGCACATAGTAGCTTGAACGTAGTGAAAGCTAGCGCTTTTAGACGCGAGCCGGTAATAAAGGCTTATAGCTTTAGAGCAAACCACCCATTTGACGGGTGATTATGGTTAGCGCTTGAGCCCGGTTTGTGAACACGGTTATATTATCTCACGAGTCCCTCTTGTATGATGAGAGTCGTCCATGATTAAGAGGAATGGAGGACGTGAATGATGGAATACAATATTGGCGAATTCTCGGCTCTGCTCGGGATCACGCGGGACACGTTACGGTTATATGAGAAGCACAATATTGTCCAGCCCAGCAAAAATGAGAAGAACCGCTACCGGTATTTTGATGATTTTGACGCGAGGGATCTTTTGATGAGCCGCTGGTATCGGAGCCTGCAGCTGCCCCTGCAAAGCGTGGCGGATATGATGCAGCAATCGACGCTGGACCAAATTAGGGAAGAAGTGGGCGACAGCCGTCATAATTTGCAGGCTCAGATTCGCAGAAGCACCATGCTCCTGGGAAAGATCGACGAAATTTACCGGGAGCTTGAATCTCTGGAGGCAACGATGAATCAATGCCATATTAAAACGAGACCCGGCATGTATCGGTTAAAGCAAACGAAGAAGAACCGCTTATTGAGAAACGATGCCCTGAAATGGGATGTAACGACCTGGATGGAGCTGCTTCCGTTTACGTTCTACTCCTTCCGGATCGAGTCGGGAGAGACGGACGCGGACGAGCAGGATGACTGGGATTACAGCTGGGGATTATCCTTGATGGAAGACGATGTGCGAAGCTTGGAAGTTACCGTGCCGGAACAAGCGGAGTATTTGCCTCCGGCCATCGGCATCTCGGCGACGATCCGGGTGCATCAGAAAGAGAATATATCGAGATCATCTCTAAGCTTTATGTTCGATTACTTGCGGAACAACGGATATAGTTTGCGGGGCGACATCGTCGGGCGGATCATTGTGAATGAAAAACGGGAGAAACAAACCTGGTATTACCTGGAGGTATATATGGCGATTTGACGCGGAACTTTACCGGCGATTTCGCTTGACCTTGGTGCTGCACCAAGGTTTAAACTTCAGGGGGAGCCTGTGGGTGAAGCAACTTTAGTATATCTTTATAAGTGAAAAAAATCACATTATCAGGCTGTTTAAAGATGCTAAATCAGAACGAGTAAAAAAGAGAGGGAAGAATGAAATGAAACAGGGATGGATGAAAGTCTTTATACTCAGCTGCTGTTTTTTTCTGATTACAGCTGTGCTGGGCGGTTGTCAAGGGGATAAGGTGAATGAAGCCTCCGGCGGATTTAAAGCGGGCAAGTATACGGGACAGGCCGAAGGAAAAGACGGAACTATCAAGGTAGAAGTGACCATGGAGCAGGCGGACCGCATCAAGGATATTCAGGTTATCAGTCAAACGGAAACTGCGGGTTTGGGAGATAACGCGATCGAGCAGGTAAAAAAACAAATTCTTGAAGGACAGACCCTGTCCGTCGACGCGGTCAGCGGAGCGAGCCTTTCCAGTCAGGCCTTGGTAGCCGCGGTTGAAGACGCGGTGAAACAGGCCGGGGGAGATCTGGAGACGCTGAAAGCCGCTAAGATCAAAAAGGCCGGCGAAGGCAAAACGGAAAAACTAGTGGCGGACGTCGTAATTGTCGGTGCCGGAGCCTCAGGGGTGTCGGCGGCCGTAACGGCGGCGGACAAAGGAGCGAAGGTCATCATTCTCGAGAAGACCGGCGTTATCGGCGGGGCGAGCAACCTCTCCTGGGCAGGGAAGTTCTACAACTCCTCGGTCGCCGTTGAAAACGGCGTGAAAGTAAACGTGGAAAAAGAAATCGCCGATTGGATTGTCAATAACCACTGGAGAGTGGATGCGGCGGCGATCCGACAGTACGTCACAAAATCCGGTGAAACTTACGACTGGCTAAAGAGCAAAGGCTACGAGACTACGTTTATCAATTTTGCGGGGGAGCAGTTGCATATGCTGCCGGCTTACGACACCCGGGAGAAGCTGCTGCGTAATATGTTGGCCGAATCCGTAGAACAGCATGGAGGACAAGTTTTGACGGAAACAACGGCCAAAGAACTTATGACTGGGCAGCACGGAGAGGTGACCGGCGTCAAAGCGGTAAAAACCGACGGTACCACCTTGGAGATCACGGCAAAAAGCGTAGTGATGGCGACCGGCGGTTATGCCGGGAATAAGGAAATGGTCAAGGAGAGCTTCGGTTTTGAAGGCGTCAACGGAGGTTTGGGTCAAAATGTGGGCGAGGGGCTGAAAATGGCCTGGGCGGCCGGAGCGAAGGTTCCGGACAACTTCGGCGGTCAGATGCTTCACCAGACCTTGGCTCGAGCGACGGCGAAGTTGAAGAAAGAGTACTCTTCCTTTGAAGCCAGTTATCCGCTGATGGTGTCCTATCTGCCTAATTTCATGAACGTCGGCCCATCAGGGGCAAGATTCCGGGATGAGGCGGCCACGCTCACTTCGGTAGCGGCCGCTAATACGAGTGCGTTTAACGGACCTTACCATTTGGTGATCGTATCTAAGTCGCAATTGGACGCCCTTGCCTCTAAAGGGATGAAGGGGGTTAAAGCGCCGGAGCTTCCCGGCATGCCACCGGAGTTCTATGCCGATTTCAAGGATCGGTTTACGCTGGAGCAGCCGTGGGACAACGCGGAGAAGGTGTTTGAATCGATGGTGAAGAACGGGGACGGTTACAAAGGCGAGACGGTTGAAGAACTGGCCCAAAACGCCGGCATGGATGTTGAGGTCTTCAGAGCGGCGTTCAACAACTATGCGGAAGCCACCAAAACGGGGATCGATACGGAATTCGGGAAGGCCGGGGAATACCTGCTACCGATGGGAACCGAAGGTCCTTATTATGCAGTGATCGCCGAGGTCAACAACTTGGGGTCGGTCGGCGGGCTGCTGGTCAACACAAAGTTTCAAGTGCTGAATGACAAGCGGGTACCGGTCAAAGGCTTGTATGCGGTCGGCTTGGAATCCGAGGGCGTATTGTTCAACGATACATACGTGGGCAACGGAGTTGGGCTCGGCTACTCCTTTACGTCCGGTCGTCTAGGTGGGGAAAGCGCTGCGGCGGAAGCGTTAGGTCTATAGACAGCGAGGGATGGATGGTTTTTTCATAAAGTAAAATTGTACGGCGGCAGCCGGCTCCACTTTTCCGCGGAGCTTGATCTGCCGTCGTTTTGTTTATGCCGCCAAACATCAGGCGATAAAGCACTCTGTAGGGGAGTTTCGGGGGCTATTCCTGCATGCTATTTTAATTCTCAGTTTTTTTATCGGATTTCCTATTTTCAAATAACATTTTATGTGAGAGAATAGTGAACAATATATGATGAACAATCTTCATAATGCCCACTTAAAGGAGGAATCACCCATGTCAGAAGAACGCCAATTTGCACCGGAAACCCTCGCGATTCATGCGGGTCAGGAAATCGATCCGACTACATATTCCCGCGCGGTTCCGCTTTACCAAACGACTTCCTACGGTTTCCGCGATACCGAGCATGCGGCTAACCTGTTCGGCCTCAAGGAGTTCGGCAATATTTACTCGCGGATCATGAATCCGACAAACGATGTGTTTGAAAAACGCGTCGCCGCCCTGGAGGGGGGCGTAGGTGCCCTTTCAACGGCGTCGGGACAGGCGGCGATTACCTTCTCGATTTTAAATATTGCTGGTGCGGGGGACGAGATCGTCTCCTCGTCCACCTTGTACGGCGGAACTTATAACTTATTTGCGAACACGCTGGCGAAGCTCGGCATTAAAGTGACATTTGTGGATGCTTCCAATCCGGAAAACTTCCGCGCGGCGATTACGGAGAAGACCAAAGCTTTGTATGCCGAATCGATCGGCAATCCCAAGGGCGATGTGCTCGACATCGAGGCTGTAGCCGCGATCGCGCATGAGAACGGCGTTCCGCTGATCGTCGACAATACTTTCCCGAGCCCGTATCTCTTGCGTCCGATTGAATTCGGAGCGGATATCGTGGTTCACTCGGCGACCAAATTTATCGGCGGACACGGCACATCGATCGGCGGCATTATCGTGGACGGCGGCAAGTTCGACTGGACCTCGAACGACAAATTCCCGGGGCTGACGCAGCCGGATCCGAGTTATCACGGGGTCGTGTATACGGAAGCGGTGGGGCCGCTCGCGTACATCATCAAGGCTCGCGTTCAATTGCAGCGCGATTTGGGCGCTTCGCTGTCGCCGTTCAACGCCTGGTTGCTGCTGCAAGGCCTGGAGACGCTGCACCTGCGGGTCGAGCGTCACAGCCAGAACGCGCTCAAAGTGGCGCAGTACCTGGAGCAGCATGAGCATGTGGAATGGGTCAGCTATGCGGGACTCCCGAGCCATGCATCCTATGAGCTCGCCAAGAAATATCTGCCCAAAGGGCAAGGGGCCATCCTGACCTTCGGCATTAAGGGCGGGGTTGAAGCCGGCCGCAAGCTGATCGAGAACGTGAAGCTGTTCTCGCACCTGGCCAATGTCGGCGATTCCAAGTCGCTGATCATTCATCCGGCCAGCACGACGCATCAGCAGTTGAGCGAGGAGGACCAACTCGCGGCGGGCGTCAATCCCGAGTTGATCCGTTTGTCCGTAGGCACGGAATCCATCGACGATATTATTTATGACCTGGAGCAGGCGATTGCCGCCAGCCAGGCCTAATTCCAGTCAATCAAGCGAAAGCCGCTGTCCCGGGATCACGGTGAGGTCCGTCCCGGGCGGCGGCTTTTTTTATAGGAGAGCAAATAGCGGGTAAATAAATAGCTAAGGTGAAACGAACGGGAGCACAACATCGTTTATGTTATAGGCAGCGTATATTAACGGTCCATCATGATCGTATAGGATGGAGGAGGTTATATTTTGAAGAGAATGGATTGGCTGCTCCCGACGATGGTCGCCGCCGGACTGCTGCTGGCGAGCTGCTCTCCGACGAGTGGTCCGGGGAAAGGCCTTGAAGGAGCCAGGGAGAATACATCTTTGTCGATGAAGAGGAGTGCGCAGCAAGCGGAAGCTCAAATAACGAATGCTCAAAAGGCGGATGCACACGTCAAGCAAGAAGCGCAAGGCGGAGCATCGGAGACCCCGCCAGCGGCGCAGCAGGACAAACGGACGCCGGGCGCTTTCAACGCAAGCCGCAATGCGGACGGAGCGCTAGTCGCGGTACCGGCCGGTCTGAAAGAGGATTACTTCATCGATAACGGAGCTATTGTTGAGCTGGAGGGAGAGACGCTGGTGATGGCCAACGTGTTTTCCGGGGACGAGGGGGCCGTTAAAGTGATGTTGTCCCATAAACCCGGCGAAGCCGAGGTAAAGACCGTGTGGAGCGAGACGATAACGGACACAAATAACCCCTGGTACAATGCGTTTATTAGACAGCTGCTGGTCAAACTGGATGAGACGAGGGTACTGTTCCTCGAACCGGAAATGACGAATAACGGCGGCAAGTTTCACCTTTCCGAATTCAACGCCCGAACGGGAGAAATCACGCGGATCAGAGAAGATTTTTGGCCGCTGAACGAGAAAGGCGACTATGACTATATCTATCAGTATCGGTGGGATGGCGGGCGGAAAAAGCTGTTTTTGCAGAGCTATCTCGGCTTGGTCAGGGTGTTTGATTTGCGGGGCGGCAAAGATGAAGCTCCCGAGCGGTTGTTCCGGGTGATTCCCCACTCCACGACCGGGGCTCCCTCCCTGTTCCCGTCGCCCGACCTGGAACGGTTCGTTCACGACGACGAGAGCGGGCAGGTAACTTTCTATAAGATGGACGGCACCCCGCTGGGGAAAATCAAGCTGCCTGCGGACAAGTACGTCCCGTCCGAGAAGCTGAAATGGAATCCGGCCGGTTCGATCGCCTGGATGGAGTCATCGCCGGAGGGGCAAGGCCGGATCAAGGACATCGATATCGACTATCTGAGCATCGCACCGCAGCGGATCGATTTCTATGACAAAGACGGAAAGGCTTTGGGATCGCTTCGGGCGGAAGCGGGAGACGACCGCGCGCTGGATATCGTAAGCTGGCTTGACGCATCCACCGCGCTCGTCAAATCCTACAGGATCGTGCCGGACGGTAACGATACCTACGGAATCGATGAGAAGGGTGCGGCTTTCTTTACTTATGATGTGCTGAAGAAGAAAAAGCGGAGTGCCGATGGGACGGAGAAGGCGGAGGCGCAAGTGATCGCGGAGCAGACGAAGGTTATCGTAGGGCCGAAAGAAATCGTATTTTCCGAGAAGTAACCGTCTATTTTCCGCGACCTGCCTTTACAAATGCAGAGGGTTAGTTTAAAATGGCAATAAAGTTTCACCAATACAAAATTATTGTCTTAGTTCAAAAATGATTATCGTTCTCAATAACATGCTGCTTCGGGGCTATCCCGGAGCAGCATGTGCCATTTTAAGGGGGTTAACAATAGTATTCATTCTCAATTAGCCCTTTTTAACCTGAAGCACATTACGAAGGAGGAAATCGAAATGCAAGCCAAAGCCATCCATAAATCATTGTCCGTATCAGCGAGTACGAAGAATACCCAAGAACCGAATCCACGACGCCGGGAGTCGCTCCTGCGGTTGTTACGCCATCGCGAGATGCTGCTGGCGCTGGGCAGCGGAGCGCTTATGCTGGCAGGCTGGGGAGTTTCGGGATGGTCCCGCGAGCTCTCCGTGATGCTGTATATTGCCGCTTACGGCCTCGGCGGATTCATGAAAGCCCGCGAAGGTATCGCCACGCTAATCCGGGACAAAGACCTGGACGTCAATCTGCTGATGATCGCGGCGGCGGTGGGAGCCGCCTCGATCGGCTACTGGAATGAAGGGGCGATGCTGATTTTTATTTTTGCGCTGAGCGGCGCGCTGGAGAGTTTTGCGAGCGAACGCAGCCGCAAGGATATCTCCGCGCTCATCGCGCTCAAACCGGAAACGGCGCTGAGAGTGGAAGAGGGCGGAGTCAAGCAGGTTGCGGCGGCGGATTTGGCTGCGGGCGACCTGGTCCTGGTAAAACCGGGGGAGGTCATTCCCGCGGACGGAATCATCCGCAGCGGAGGGTCCTCCGTGAATCAGTCGGCGATAACCGGGGAATCCATTCCGGTCGACAAAACCGCGGAGGATGAAGTGTATGCCGGGACGTTGAACGGGGAGGGGGCGCTCTATGTTGAGGTGACGCGGCCGGCCGAGAACACCCTGTTCGCCAAAATTGTCGCGATGGTGGAGCAGGCGGAACAGGAAACTCCGCAAACCCAGCGGTTTATTAAAAAGCTCGAGGGGCGTTACGCGAAAGGCGTTGTTTTCGTGACCGCCGCGCTGCTTTTGCTGGCTCCGTTTGCGTTCGGCTGGTCCTGGCCGCATACGTTTTATAAGGCGATGGTGTTTCTGGTCGTCGCTTCTCCCTGCGCCCTGGTGTCTTCCGTCATGCCGGCCATGCTGTCCGCGATGTCGCGGAGCGCCCGTAAGGGCGTGCTGTTCAAAGGCGCGGCCTACATGGATCTTCTCGCGGGCGTCAAAGTCGTCGCGTTCGACAAGACCGGCACGCTGACGACCGGGACGCCGGTCGTCACCGCCCTGATCGCCGCGGACGGCTGGGACCGCCGCGAAGTCCTCTCCGCCTGCGCGTCGGCGGAACGGCTGTCGGGCCATCCCCTGGCCCGCGCCATTGTGAGCCGGGCGGAGGAAGAGGGGCTGGAGCTTGCCGCGGCGGAAGAGATGAAGGCCCAGCCGGGCTGGGGCGTCGAAGCGGTCGTCGAGGGCCGGCTGTGGCGGATCGGCAAGGCGGATCTCCAGGACGCGATGCTGCCGGATCCGCTCCGGGCTAAGACGCTGGAGCTGGCGGAAGCGGGGCACACCGTTTCCGTCATCCAGTGTGACGGTCGCTATGCGGGGCTGATCGCGCTTCGCGACGAGATTCGCCCGGAGGCCAAGCGGGCCGTGGCGCAGCTGCGGCAGCTTGGCGTGACGGCCGCGATGCTGACCGGCGACCGCGTCGAGACGGCCCGGGCCGTGGCCGCGGAGGCGGGCATCGACCTGGTCTACGGCGGCCTGCTGCCGGAGGACAAAGTCCGCCATGTCGGCGAGCTCCGCGCCCGGTTCGGGCAGGCCGCGATGGTCGGCGACGGCGTCAATGACGCCCCGGCGCTGGCGGCCTCCAGCGTCGGCATCGCGATGGGCGACGGCGGCAGCGGCGCGGCACTGGAAGTGGCCGACGTCGTGCTGATGAACGGCCATCTGGAACGCGTCGCCGATACGATCTCGCTGGCGGTCCGGGCCCGGCGGATCGTGAAGCAGAACCTGATTTTCGCCGGAGTCGTGATCCTGCTGCTGATCGCCGGCAATTTTGTGCAGGGGATTCCGCTTCCGCTCGGCGTCATCGGGCACGAGGGCAGCACGATTCTCGTCATATTGAACGGTCTGCGTCTGCTTCGATAAATGGTTCGGGAGATGCGGCGATCATCTTCATCAGACCTTCATATAAACTTCACCGAACCCCTCCGGTACGATTGTTGACACTCCGGCGGGGATTCCACATAATTAGTTTCATAGTTGTAGTATTCGCAGACTGCCTTTGAAGGAGGATTTATTATATGTATAAATCGATTATTATCGGAACCGGACCGGCGGGGTTAACCGCCGCGATTTATCTGGCCCGCGCCAATTTGAACCCCCTCGTCATCGAAGGGCCGCAGCCGGGCGGACAGCTTACCACCACCACGGAAGTCGAGAACTTTCCCGGATTTCCCGAGGGGATCCAGGGGCCGGAATTGATGGATAATATGCGCAAACAAGCCGAACGCTTCGGAGCGGAATTCCGGACCGGCTGGGTGAACAGCGTGGATATGAGCTCCCGGCCGTTCAAGCTTCAAGTGGAAGGTCTGGGGGAACTGGTAACCGAAACGATCGTCCTGTCGACGGGTGCTTCCGCCAAATACCTCGGCATTCCGGGAGAAACCGATAATGTCGGCCGCGGGGTCAGCACATGCGCCACATGCGACGGCTTCTTTTTCCGGGGGAAAGAAATCATCGTCGTGGGCGGGGGAGACTCCGCGTTGGAGGAAGCGGGCTTCCTGACACGCTTCGCTTCCAAGGTAACTCTGGTGCATCGCCGCGACGAGCTCCGCGCCTCGAAGATCATGCAGGACCGCGTGCGTTCCAACGAGAAGGTCGAATGGGCGCTCAACCGCACGCCGCTGGAAGTGGTAACCAATGATGTCGGCGTAACGGGGCTGAAAGTGCGAAATAACGCGACCGGGGAAGAGGAGATCATTCCGGCGGCCGGCGTGTTCGTGGCGATCGGACATCATCCGAACACCGGCTTCCTCGGCGGACAAATCGATTTGGATGAGAACGGGTATATTATCGTGAAGCCGGGCACTTCGGAAACCAATGTCCCTGGCGTGTTCGCTTGCGGAGACGTGCAGGATACGCGCTACCGTCAGGCGATTACCGCGGCGGGCAGCGGATGTATGGCTGCGCTTGATTGCGAGAGATACATCGAGAATCTGGAACATCAAGCCGCCGCGGTGGCCGCGAACTAATCCTAGTCGGAAGGGAGGGACCCGTCGTGGACAATGTCATTGTATACACAAGCACCAACTGCCCTCACTGCCGTCAAGTCAAAAGCTTTCTGAGCGAGAAGGGCGTCGCTTTCGAGGAGCGTAACATCGAGCAGAACGAAGAGTACGCCCAACAGGTTTGGGATATGGGAATGCGGGCGGTTCCGGTGACCGTAATCGGGGAGCATCGCATTTTGGGGATAAACAAAACCAAGTTTGAGAAAGTTTTGGCTGAGGCGGAATAAGCGCCTTTCCGAAAAAAACGAAGGGGTACCCTACGATCGGAGATCGGACCGTGGGGTCCCCTTTTTGTGCTGCGGTTTGATCGTCGATAGAAAAGAGCTGTTCCGCCGCAGCGATTGCACCGCTACCTGGACAGCTCCTTATTTTTGCACGGCCTGAGCCGGTTTATGGATTGCCTAAACAAACGAGGTTAGCTAAGCAGACTTACCACAAGCTGAAAGACGAAGTAGCCGATGACACCGCTTCCGATCAAGCCGAAGCCCGCTTTTTTCCGGCCCTGAAACAAACGCAGCACCCCTAGACTGACCAAGGGAGCGATAATCAGCAAAAAGAACATGACGGTAACGAACAATTCGATGGAAATATCCGAAAGATTGACAATGGTCATAGCTTTTGACCGCTCCGTTTCTATTGAGTTTGAATATGCAATGATTTATATCACAGTACAAGTTATTAGTTTAATTATACCAAAGCTTGATTCGATTTGGGCAAGACGATGTCATAAAATAAGTCGATTTCACGTCATTTCATTGGATCGGCGGGGGAACATTTTTCGCGGTTTTCCCCACATCCGCCTCGACAAAACTAGAAGACCTTTGCAGGACAGCCTGTGCTACAATGGGCTTAAAGACACCGGATTCGCCCGCATCACATTCCAGGAACCGACCGTTGGCATATAGAGGAGGTTAGAGGGAATATGGGACAAGGTACGACTAGACGTTGGATGATGGCAGGGCTGCTGGGAGCTGTGCTGGTAGGAAGCGTTCCCGCCAATTGGAGCACCATTCCGGTATTTGCCTCCACCGAAAGCAAAGCCTATGTCACCTCCGCTGACGCTGTACAGCAGAAGATGGCCGCCGGACTGAAGGCCCGTGCAACCTCTATGACTATCAAATACAAGGGTTCGACGAAACAACTGGAGAAGCTGCTGAAGCAGGCGATGGACGGAGCGCTGGAATCCGACCCGTACACGAAATATGTGGTCGAAGGGTACGCCTATACTTGGCGGGGAACGGCCGGTATGGCGAAGATCCATTTAAACGTCGACTATCGAGAAACCGCGGAGAATACGCGCTTTGTGGATCAGAAGGCCGCGGAAATATTAAAACGGATTATCACGCCCGATATGAACAGTCATCAGAGGGTGAAGGCCATTCATGATTACGTGGTGCAGAATTTGGAGTATGACAAGGAACTGAAGAAGTATACGGCCTATGAAGCCTTAAAGTCCGGTCAAGCGGTCTGTCAGGGGTACACCTTGTTGACTTACAAGCTTCTTAAGGGAGCGGGGATCGAAAACCGGATCGTCGAGGGTGTGGCCGGCGGCCAGCTCCATGCCTGGAACCTCGTAAGATTAGAAAACAGGTGGTATCATCTCGATACCACCTGGAACGATCCGCTGTCCGCGCCGAAGGACGGGATCCGATATGAATATTATTTACAAACCGACGCCCAGATGCGGAAGGATCATCATTGGACCGCTTCGCGCTATCCGGCGGCTGCCACGCTTTACCGCGAAGTTGTGCGCGGGCTGGCGAACCGGGGGGGAGCGGATGCGGAGGCGTACCGAAACCTGGAGCGGCAGCTCGGTTTCGAACTGTATGACCCCGACAGCGCCGTCCGCACGGCGGCGGAGCTGAAGGAGAAGGTCCGCCAGGAGCTGCGGGCCGGCGGGCTTACCGTCACGGTTCGCTATGCCGGCGCTGAGGACCTCCTGGTCGAGAACCTCGGGACCCTCTACGATTTAAGAAGCATCGATCACATCCAGTATTTTGCCGAGCCCCTGGACGGGACAGGGGACCTTCGCGTGGAGATCCACTGGGAAACGGACTAAACCCAGACCCTACTAATGGATCGCCGTTCTGTGCCGCCCCTATTCCATCGGCCGGGCCGGCGTATCGAGATCGCACTCCTGCAGAGGGATAAGCTTCGACCGCTTGATCCATTTATACCCCAGCCAGACGGCAAGGAACAGCGGAATGCTGATATAAGAAACGACAACGCCATACCAATCGATCCGGCCGCCTGTAAAGGCGGCCATATTTTGTCCCAAAATGACGATGATACAGAGGACAAAAGCGAACAGCGGGCCGAACGGAAACCATCTTGCTTTGTAAGGCAGATCCTTCAAATCCCGTCCTTGGGCGACAAAGGCCCGGCGGAAACGGTAATGGCTGATCGCGATGCCGAGCCACGTAATGAATCCGCACATCCCGGAGGCGTTCAGCAGCCAGTTATAGACGACACCGTCCCCGAACAGGGAGGCGAAAAAGGCGGTCATGCCGATCAGCGTCGTCAGCAGCAGAGCGTTGACCGGCAGCCCGCGGCGGCTCAGTTTGGCGAGAAACTTCGGCGCTTTGCCGCGTTTGGCCAGGGAGTACAGGACGCGCGAAGACGCGTACATCCCGGAGTTGCCGGCCGACAGCACGGAGGACAGAATGACCGCGTTCATGACGGAAGCGGCGAAGGCCATGCCGGCTTTTTCAAAGACGAGCGTGAACGGGCTGACCCCGATGCTCTCCAGCCCGTCTTTGAGCAGGTTGGGGTTGGTGTACGGGATAATCAGGCCGATCACCAGGATCGCCAAAATGTAAAACAGCAAAATACGCCAGAACACTTGGCGGATGGCCCGCGGCACATGTTCGCGCGGATTGTCGCTCTCCCCGGCCGCCACGCCGACCATTTCCGTACCCTGGAAGGAGAACCCCGCGGCCATGAAGACGCCGAGGAACGTGAAGAATCCGCCATGGAACGGAGCGTCTCCCACGGTAAAGTTCTTGAAGCCGATCGCTTCACCGCCCATAATGCCGAAGATCATCAGCACGCCGACAATCAGGAACACAATGACAACGGCGATCTTGATCATGGCGAACCAATACTCCGATTCGCCGTAGCCTTTGACGGACAGGACATTCAGTCCGAAGATCAGGGCGAGGAACAGAACGCTCCACAGCAGGGAGGAGCTTTCCGGGAACCAGTACTTGATAATCAGCGTGGCCGCGGACAGCTCGGCCGCGATCGTAATCGCCCAGTTGTACCAGAAATTCCAACCCATCGCGAAGCCGAGGGAGGGGTCGACAAACCGCGAAGCATAGGTTTCGAAAGAACCCGAATCCGGCATATAAGTTGCGAGTTCCCCCAGGCTGGTCATCAGAAAATACACCATAATGCCGACGGCCGCGTAGGCCAGAAGGGCGCCGCCGGGACCTGCGGATGCGATCGCGCCGCCGCTGGCGAGAAACAGGCCCGTACCGATGGAGCCGCCGAGCGCGATCATCGTCATATGCCGGGCTTTCAAGCCGGGCTTGAGCGACTGCGCGGTGCTGATATTTTTTTTGCTCATCCATAACACTCCACTCTATAAAAGATAAATAAGATTTGCGTCATTCCTGCATCTAGTATCCTCCAGAAGCGGGAAATTCAAGCTGCGGGACCGGGAAAATAGAAAAAGGCCGCGGAAAGGGATCCGCGGCCTGACATATATACCGATGCACCCTCACCATTCTGCAAGATAGCTCAACACGGTTCTTCCGGTGAAGAATAACCGTGACAGTTCTGTCCCTTTCGGTAACAGCCCCAGCACGCCGCGGTACAGAAGCCATGCGGCGATGCTTCGGCGACGGCGCCTTTCCACAGGAATCACGGGCGGCTTCAAACGCCTCCTCCAGTGTACTCTTCACAGTCGCGACCTCTACCTCACCTGAAATGATGAGGTTCCTATTCAATTGATAAACTCGGTCTTGCAACAATGTATTAGTATATAGCAAGCCGGTCGGCCGGACAATATCAAAATTATGACATTGTCTTACGATTTGTCGGTTGGGCGGTCGCGTTTGGCCATCTGCTGCCAAACGGTACCGGCCGCCTGCTCGCCGGATTCGATCCGCTCCACGGCCATTCGGGCCTGGAGACCGACCTCGAATTCGGGATCGTCCACGGCGGCCTTGAGCGCATCCAGAGCGTCGTCCGTGCCGACCTCGTAAAGAAAGCGGGCGGCCCGCCACCGGACGAGCTTGCTCGGATCCTGCAGCGCGGCGATCATCGGTCCGGTTGCGGCGGGGTCGCCGATATCGGACAGCGTATCGCCGGCGGTGCGGCGGACGGCGGCGGAGCTGTCGCGCAGCGCCCCGTACAGCAGCTCCAGCGCTTCCGGCGTGCGCACGTCGCCGAGATACACGACCGCGAGCCGGCGGACCTGCATCTGCGGATCACGGACCGCTTCGGCCAGCAGCGGCAGCGCTTCGGGTCCCGGCTGCAGCGCCTCGAGCCCGGCGTAACGCACGTGCCAATCCTCGTGCCGCAGCCGTTCGCGGACCTCGTCCAGGCTCAGCTCGCGCCGCTGCTCGACGAATTCCGTCTCGCTGCGTCCGTGCGCGATCGCCTGAACCTTGATCGCCTCCAGCCGTTCCGGAGGATAGGCCGCCTCAAGCTCCTGCTCGACCTCGCGCGCGATCTCCTCCAGCTCGCCGTAGCGGACGCCGTAGTCCGTCAGCTTGCGCTCCTTGATCAGCGTGGCGCTGGCCACTTCGGTGACGGCGGAGACGAAGCGCGTCGCGAGGGAAATCCGTTCCTCGCGGGTGCCGGATTTGACGCGGATTTGCATCGGGATGCCGCGGAAAAACTGGACAAACACCTGGGCCTCGCCGTAGCCCGCCGCTTCGGCCGCCTCCGGATCCCAGGCGGAGTCTACCCGTTCCTGCCCGAACTGCTCCTGGACCTCAGCCAATATCGCCGCCCAGTCGGCATGGCCTTTCCGGTCCAGCGCGATAAAGTCGGCGGTGTGAAAAATGCTCTTGACCCCCGGGATCTGGAGCAACTGACGGATCCAGGCCGGCGCGGAACGGGCGTTGTCGAGCGTGTATGTTTTGCGGATCCCCGGTTCCTGAGTCTCGTCCAAATGCAGTTTCATGGAGTTGGGACTCGGAGTCGGTTCGATAAATACAATTTTCATAGGATGTTCACATCTCCTTCCAAAGTCTATTTTAACCGATGCCGGCCGAGATCCCAACAATTTGCGACACGGTGTCTTCAACCGCGGTAGGGCGGGGTAAGGAATAAAGTGAAACCCGATTAGCACATGCTACCCATGGGAAAACAAGGGACGGTTACCAGAAGGGGGACAAGACCATGTTCAAAAAGCAGGAAAAAACATTGACCATTGTCTGTCTCGTTGTCGCCGCCATTATGTTATATGCGTTTATCAAAAGTGCCGTTCGGTTCATGAACTACTACTAAGGAGTTGGTGTCGGCATGATGTCCCTGGATCCGGTGACTTTAAGTCGAATTCTT
This sequence comes from Paenibacillus sp. alder61, assembly GCF_020179875.1. Classification (NCBI taxonomy): domain Bacteria; kingdom Bacillati; phylum Bacillota; class Bacilli; order Caryophanales; family Paenibacillaceae; genus Paenibacillus; species Paenibacillus sp. alder61. The sequence goes on along the minus strand of NZ_JAIUDG010000014.1, from coordinate 46,183 downwards.
ACCGGGGTAACGCTGTTCGTTCATATTATATTCGCTTCCGTCGGCGTCGGGATTCCGATGATGATCGCCTTGGCCGAATGGCGGGGGATCGTCACGAATGATCCCCAATATACGCTGTTGGCCCGCAGGTGGGCCCGAGGCTTTGTGATCTCGGTGGCGATCGGCGTGGTGACTGGAACCTCCATCGGTCTGCAGCTCAGCTTGCTCTGGCCGACCTTTATGCGCGTAGCCGGCCGGGCGATCGCGCTTCCGCTGTTTATGGAGACGTTCGCCTTTTTCATCGAGGCGATTTTTCTCGGGATCTATCTGTATACCTGGGACCGGTTCAGAAAACCGATCTACCATCTGCTGCTCCTGGTGCCCGTAGCCATCGGCTCCTCGGCTTCCGCGTTTTTTATAACGACTATGAACGCGTTTATGAACACGCCGCAGGGATTTACGTTAAAGAACGGCGTGTTCGCCGATGTCCAGCCGTTGGTGGCCATGTTTAATCCGGCGACGCCGACGAAAGTGTCGCACGTGTTGGCCTCGTCCTATACGCTGAGCGCCGGGCTGCTGGCGGGAATCGCGGCGTTCAGCCTGCTCCGCGGACGTAAGGAAGCTTATTTCAAAAAGGCGCTGAAGCTCACGGTCACCGCCTCTTTCGTATTTGCGCTCAGCACCGCGGTCATCGGCGATTTCTCGGGAAAGTTCCTCGCTCAATACCAGCCGGAGAAGCTGGCGGCCGCCGAATGGCATTTCCGCACGATGGAGCGGGCCCCGCTCATTTACGGCGGCGTACTGGACGAGCATGGCGAGGTCAAGTACGCGCTGGAGATTCCGTACGCGCTCAGCATTTTGGCGGGCAGTTCGCCGGATACGAAAGTGATCGGCCTGGAGGAGTTCCCGGAGGATGAGCGGCCGCCGTTGTTGATACACTATATGTTCGATCTGAAAGTTACGATCGGCATGCTTCTTGTGCTGATTCCTTTCCTGTTTTTGCTGCGGAAGCGGCTTCCGGGCAAGCTGCGGGGAAAGGGGTATCCGAAATGGCTTTTGCTCGGCATCGTGGCGCTGGGACCTCTGGCCATGACCGCGATTGAACTTGGCTGGATGTTTGCCGAATTCGGCCGGCAGCCCTGGATCGTAAGGGGCTACATGAAGGTGTCGGAAGCGGCGACTTCGTCGGAGCATGTGGGCTCCATGCTGATTCTGTTCATCGTACTGTACATCATCCTCTGCGTGTCCTGCATTTACGTGCTCGCCAAGCTGTTCCGGAACAAGGATGTGGCTGAGGAGATGAAAGAGCTCGGTATAGCGGGAGGGGATGGGAAGTGAGTTATGAGATGGTCGGCATTACGGTGCTTTGGACGTTTTTGTTCGGGTACCTGATCGTGGCTTCGGTGGATTTCGGAGCGGGCTTTTTCAGCTATTACAGCGTGATTACCGGTCATAAAAATAAAGTGCACAACATCATCCAGCGCTATCTTTCTCCGGTCTGGGAAGTGACGAACGTGTTTCTCATCTTCTTCGTGGTGGGTCTGGTCGGTTTCTTTCCTGATTCCGCCTATTACTACGGGACGGCGCTGCTGGTTCCCGGCAGTCTGGCCACGGTTCTCCTGGCGCTGCGGGGGGCTTATTACGCCTACAATACCTATGGCAGCAGCAAAGAGAACAACAAGCTCTACATGGCCATCTACGGGGCGACGGGCCTGTTGATTCCGGCGGCTCTGTCGACCGTACTGGCGATTTCCGAAGGCGGGATTATCCAGGAAAGAGCGGGACGCGTCGTGTTGGATTGGGGCCGGTTTCTCAGTAATCCGTATACCTGGTCGGTCATCTTGCTGGCCCTGGTATCGGTGCTATATATTTCGGCCATGTTTTTGGCCTTTTACGCCGACCGGGCCGGCGACTCCGGCGCCTTTGAGGTGCTGCGGGGTTATGCGCTGATGTGGAGCGGGCCGACGATTCTGGCCTGTGTGTTTGCCTTTTTTCAGATTAACCTGCAAAATCCCGAGCATTTCGCGAATATGCTGAAGATGGCGTGGATGTTTATCGCCTCGCTGATTTGTTTCCTGCTGGCGGTTTACTTTGTTTGGAAAAGGCGTCACCTCGGCTGGTCGTTTTTGCTGGTTATTTTCCAGTTCGGCTTTGCCTGGTACGGCTATGGCCGGTCTCATCTGCCGTACATTTTGTATAAACAGGTCAGCATCTATGAAGCCATCACGAACGAAACGATGGCGGTAGCGCTGATTACCGCTTTCGTCGCCGGGCTGCTCGTCTTGGTCCCTTCGCTTATCTTGCTGATGCGGCTGTTCCTGTTCGACGCTAAATATGTGCGAGGCCATTCGCCGAAGAAAGGATGAGGGTTTGCGGATGGAACATTTTATGATCATGGTGGCGCCTTGGCTTGTCGTTGTTTTCGCGCTTGTGTTTTTGTTTGTATTCGCCTGGAGGTATAAAGATCCTTCGGATTAATCGGTATGACCGATCGGACCGGCCGTCAAATTTGGATTTGCTTCCTTGGGTGATTTACAATGAATAATAACATCATCCGGCGGATGGACAGGAATGGAAGGAGGAAGTCTCGGTATGCCGAGAACGCGCTACAACAACCTTGACAATGTCAGTACGGACAAAACGTTAAAGCAATTTAAGCAATGGCGGGAGGAACGCCGCAGAAAGAAAAAAGATTATTCCTACATTATCCCGAATTCGGAACCCCAACTGGATTATCTGCTGGGCAATAAAGAGGAAACGTCGATCACCTGGATCGGTCACTCGACCTTTCTCATCCAATATGAAGGCTTAAATATCGTAACGGATCCGGTCTGGGCTTCCCGGATGGGGTTTCAGCGGAGGCTCGGGGCACCGGGGATTCCCATCGACGACGTTCCGGATATCGACGTGATTTTGATTTCGCACTCCCATTACGACCATATGCACGTGTCGTCCATCCGCCGGCTTTACGGAAGCGGGACGCAGATCATCGTGCCCAGCGGATTGGCGCGTAAAATGATGCGCAAGGGCTTCCAGCGGACCCGGGAATTAAAATGGTGGGAGCAATTGCGGATCGGGGACGCCAAAATCTCGTTCGTGCCGACCCAGCATTGGACCCGGCGCACTTTGTTCGATACGAACACCTCCCATTGGGGCGGATTCGTGCTGGAACCGGCGAATCCCCGGGAAGAGGTGAAGCGGCAGGTGGTGTATTTTGCCGGAGATAGCGGTTATTTCCGCGGCTTCGCCGAAATCGGCGAGCGCTTCGACATCGACGTGGCGCTGCTGCCGATCGGCGCGTATGAACCGGAATGGTTCATGACGAGCCAGCACACGACGCCGGAAGAGGCGCTCCAGGCTTTCGTGGACGTCAAGGCCAAATTGATGGTGCCTATGCATTACGGCACGTTCCGGCTGGCCGACGACACGGCGCGCGAGGCGCTCGACCGGCTCGAAGCCGACCGGCGGAAGCGCGGCATTCCGGAGTCGGCGATCCGCGTGCTGCTGCACGGCGAGACGCTGCGCTTCCCGGAGGCGTGACGGCGGAGCCCGGCTTGAGGCCGGGCCAGGCGGAGCAGGCGGGGGAGCGGGAACGACGGCGGAGCTCGGCAGTCGGGGGCGAGGCGTGTGACGGCGGAGGCCCGGGCAGGCAGGTCAGCGCAAGGCGGGGGAGGGCCGGTGCCCGGCGGAAGGCCGGTCAGCGTAGAGCAAGCGGGCTGTGACGGCGGAGCCCGGGGGAAGCGCAGGCTGGGCAGAGCAGGCGTGAGCGAGCATGACGGCGGAGCTGGGAATGGGGCAAGGGAGCGCTGGGCAGGCGAGGCTTGATGGGCCCGTGCCAAGGGCAGGCCGAGGCCGTCCATAGGTGGGGCCGCTGTGTTCCGCCCCGCGCTGGCCGGCCGGTGCTGTTTAGCGGGAGCTTCCGCCGGAATAGCGGCCGAAAAGGCCGTTATTCCGGCCCAATTCGGCTCCGGAGGAAAAATAGCGGTCAAAAAAGGCCCTATTGTCTTGGCGGAGGCGCCGAAATCAGGTTTTGCCCCGTTTTTTCTCAAAATAAGGGCTCAAAACACCGCTATTTCGTCTTGTCTAGCCAAATTCGACAAAATAGCACCCCAAAAGGCCCTTAACCACTCACCTGCCGACTTCAAGGGAGAGTGTATTGCAGGCCTCGCGACCGTTTTGTCGAAGCTGATGGAAGGTGCGCCCGCGCTTCTACTTCTACTCCTCCGTACAATCACCTCTCAGGCCGTTTGAACCCCTTAGATCGCCGCAAAACAACCGGCTCCTACAAACCAACCCCTTCATCTTCCAGTTTTTCCAGGCCCGAAGATTAAATTAATGTGTCCCGGCTGACCCGATGTCCAGATAACCGGATAACCGGTGATACCGGATTCGAAGATTTCCGAGATTCGCTTCTTTTTCATTTTTCAGCTTCTTCATGATCAATGAATGGGCTTCGGGGAGGATCTATGCTATAATATTGACCCAGTAGTGGACAATGGATAAAGGATGGGATTATTTAAATGATCAGTACAAATGGTGTAACGCTCCGATATGGAAAACGGGCACTTTTCGAAGATGTAAATATAAAGTTTACGCCGGGCAACTGTTACGGGTTGATCGGAGCCAACGGAGCGGGGAAATCGACCTTTCTGAAAATTTTGGCGGGGGAGATCGAGCCGAACCAGGGCGAAGTCAGCATGACGCCGGGGGAACGCCTGGCCGTTCTGAAGCAGAACCATTACGAGTATGACGAGTACCCTGTACTGGAGACGGTAATTATGGGGCACGCGCGCCTCTATTCGATTATGAAAGAGAAGGACGCGCTCTATGCCAAGGCCGATTTCTCCGAAGAGGACGGGATGCGCGCGGGTGAGCTGGAAGGCGAATTCGCGGAGCTGAACGGCTGGGATGCGGAGCCTGACGCGGCCGCGTTGTTGATCGGTCTCGGCAGTCCGCGCGATCTGCACGACAAGAAAATGAAGGAGCTCAGCGGCAACGAGAAGGTCCGCGTCCTCCTGGCGCAAGCGCTGTTCGGACGTCCGAACAACCTGCTGCTGGACGAACCTACGAACCACTTGGACCTGGAATCGATCCAATGGCTCGAGAACTTCCTTATGGACTATGAAGGCACCGTCATCGTCGTATCTCACGACCGCCACTTCCTGAACAAGGTATGTACGCATATCGCGGATATCGACTTCGGCAAAATCCAGATGTACGTCGGCAACTATGATTTCTGGTACGAGTCCAGCCAATTGGCGCTGCAAATGCAGCGGGATGCCAACAAGAAGAAGGAAGAGAAGATCAAGGAACTCCAAGCCTTCATCCAGCGCTTTTCCGCTAATGCCTCCAAATCCAAACAGGCGACTTCCCGGAAGAAGCAGCTCGACAAAATTACGCTCGACGATATCCGTCCGTCCAACCGGAAATATCCGTTCCTGCACTTTAAAGCGGAACGCGAAGCCGGCAAGCAGCTGCTGACGGTGGACGGTCTGACCAAGAGCCTGGAAGGCGAGAAGGTGCTCGACAATGTGAGCTTCGTCGTCAACAAGGGCGACAAGATCGCTTTCGTCGGTCCGAATTCGCTGCCCAAGACGACTTTCTTCCAAATCGTGATGGGCGAGCTGGAAGCCGATGCCGGTGAATACAGCTGGGGCGTAACGACATCGCAAGCGTATTTCCCGAAAGACAACTCGAAATACTTCGACGGGGTGGACCTCAATTTGGTCGATTGGCTCCGTCAGTACTCCAATGACCAGGACGAAACCTTCCTGCGCGGTTTCCTTGGCCGGATGCTGTTCTCCGGCGAGGAGGCGCTGAAGAAGGCCAGCGTGTTGTCCGGGGGCGAGAAGGTTCGCTGTATGCTGGCTAAAATGATGCTGAACGGCGCCAACGTGCTGCTGTTCGACGAACCGACCAACCACTTGGATCTCGAGTCCATTACGGCACTGAACAACGGGCTGATCGATTTCGACGGGACGATTCTGTTTACCTCCCATGACCATCAGTTCATTCAAACGATCGCCAACCGGATTATTGAAATCACGCCTAACGGTATTATTGACCGTGTTATGACTTATGATGAATATCTGGAGAGCGAAGAAATTCAAAACTTGCGCAAGACGATGTATCCGGAAGAGGCGTAACATCAACCGGACCGCAATTCACAATTAATACCGAATACCGTACCGAAGGATACGCAACAAAACAAGCCGCAGCTGTTTACGACAGCTGCGGCTTGTTTTTGCGGCCGGGCAAGGGCTCTAGGAGCCTCCGGTCCGACGGCGCTGATTATTCGGCTTTTTGTTGTTTTGGCTTTTCAACGTTTTGGTCTGCTGATTTCCCATCATCCCCGGTTTGTTGGCGTTTTGCTGCTGCTGTTTCTTCTGCTGCAGCTTCTGGCGCATCGCTTCGGCCAGATCGATTTTCCGGGGCTCTTTGTTTTCCGTCATCACAATCATCTCCTCAAAATAGAAGGGGGCTGCCCTTATTTTAAACGTTTTTAAATAAGCGTACAACGGGAATAATGAGCCTTGACCACTTTTGCCGGGGGCAACACTGTTTCTCTGGACTTACACGGATTTCATTTGCTACGATGATGTAACGACTTTGATAACTTAGGTCTTGATGTTCCGGTCTGGAGGTGCGGAGAACTTGGATATTTACGAAGATATACGAAAAGGGGAACGGGGAGCTTGGGTCAGTATCGCCGCTTACTTGCTGCTGTCGGCATTCAAGCTGATCAGCGGTTACATATTCGCCTCCAGCGCGCTGCTGGCGGACGGCTTTAATAATTTGACGGATATCGTAGCCTCTGTCGCGGTGCTGATCGGACTGCGTATTTCGCAGAAGCCGCCGGATTCCGATCATGCTTACGGCCATTTCCGCGCGGAAACGATCGCCGCTCTGGTTGCGTCGTTTATTATGGCTATGGTGGGCATCCAGGTCATTATCACGGCGGTGCGCGGCCTGATTGAGGGGAGGCATGCCGAGCCGGATATTTTGTCCGCCGGAGTAGCTTTGATCTGTGCGGTGGCGATGGGCGGCGTGTATTTGTATAACCGCAAATTGGCCAAGCAGATCAATAACCAGGCTCTGATGGCGGCGGCCAAGGATAATCTTTCGGACGCCCTGGTGAGCATCGGGGCCGCGGTCGGGATTGTGGGAGCCCAGTTCGGCATCCCCTGGCTGGACGGCGTTGCCGCGGTAGCGGTAGGGATTTTGATATGCAAAACGGCATGGGAAATATTCCGTGAATCGACCCACAGTCTTACGGACGGGTTCGACGAGCGGGAACTCAGCGATTTAAGGGGGACCATCGCCCGGATTCCGGGAGTGGAGGGCATTAAGGATTTAAAAGCCCGCGTACACGGAAATCATGTGCTCGTTGACGTCGTAATCGAAGTCAATCCGCAATTGTCGGTCATTGAAGGGCATCATATCAGTGATTTAGTGGAGGAGCGGATGCGGAAAATCAAAAATGTGATGCATGTCCATGTCCACGTTGAACCGAAATCGGCGGAATCGCGAAAAGAGAAGAGTCAGTAAGGCGAAAGACCGGGCCCGGTTTCCTGTATAGGAAATCGGGCCCTTTTTATTTGCCTCCCAGCTAGTCTAATAGGAGTACAACGCCATCGAAATGTGTGTGAATCGACGGATTCAGACAAAGTTCGACATGGTCTATAATGGGAACAAGTCCAAAGAAAGGAGGAACGATACAGAATCCGCCTATAGACATCAAGAATATCCTCAGGAGGCATAAATTATGAAACGAAGCATAGCGGTAATCGCGATGAGCGTTGTAATGCTAACTACTTTTACGTCCATGCAGCAAGATGTATCAGCGGCAAATTCTTCGGTTGTGACTCGAGGCCACATCGAGAACGGAGTGAATTTGCGCGACAAACCCTCGCTTTCGGGCCGGGTGATCGGATTATTGAAAAAAGGTTCGGATGTTACCGTGTTGGAACGGAGCAACGACTATTTTTATAAGGTGCAGAGCGGCGATGGCTCGATCGGCTATGTGAGTGCGTCGGATAAATATATCAGCGTTGGGGAAACGGCTGCAACGCCGACGCCAAGTCCGCAAGGGGCTTCCGCCGTCGTCAAATACGGCGTGAATTTCCGGGACGAGCCGTCCGCATCCGGACGAGTGCTCGGTATGCTGCGGAAAGGGAGCGCGGTTACGGTACTGGAGCGCAGCAATAATTATTTCTATAAAGTACTTACCGAAAGCGGGCAAATCGGCTATGTGAGTACGTCCGACAAATACTTGGAAATCGGAGGCACGGTTCCCGGGCCGACGCCTACCGTGCCGGTTCCTAGCGTGCCTACGCCGTCCCCTGCTCCCGCTCCGGGGGCTCCATCCATCAGCGAGCGAATCGAATCGGTCATCCGGACGGGGCAAAAGTATCTGGGGACCCCGTATGAGTTCGGTTCGGACCGCAGCACGACAACGAGCTTTGATTGCTCGGATTTTGTGCGCCAAGCGTACCGTGAAGCGCTCGACATCGTTCTTCCCGCGGATTCCCGCAAACAGGGGCAATGGGTCCGGGACAACGGCACCGCGGTTTACGATATCGGAAGCCTGAAGCGAGGCGATCTGGTCTTCTTTATGGAGTATCGCGGCTCCTCCCCATCGGCCTATCAAGGGGTGGACGTCAACAATGAGCGGATTACGCATGTGTCCATCTATCTGGGCGACGGTCAATTGCTTCATACCTATTCGGCCAAATCGGGCGGCGTGCGTGTGGACAAGTTTGATGGATCTTGGAAACACCGCTTCTTATATGGCGGGAGTGTGTTGAAATAATCTTTAAGTCATCATAATCGCAGTGAAAAAAATCGCTCCGCAAGAACAGGGGATCCCGTGTCTGCGGAGCGATTTCGCGTTAGGAGGATGACTTTCACGTCATCCTCTTATAAATTAATAGGTAGGAGTGTAGCCCGGGAGATAAATCCAGGCTTTTCCGAGCCAGGTATATATTTCAACCCAGTTGTTGACAATTTGGCCCGTCGGACTGACTTTTTGGGGCGCCAGGGCGCTCAGTGCCTTGCCGCCCGGAGTTTCATAGAAATACGTAATCTTGGTAAGCGTAACCGGTTTTGGCGCAAGAATGAGTTCATCCGGAGAGACGATCGGCTCGTCCAAATCCAAGTAAGTGATGTCCGTTACGCTGGACCCCTGCGAAGAAGAAGTTCCGGTTACTTCGACGGTTTGTCCCACGACGGTTGGAACCTCGTTCGTTTCTGTAGTCGTCGTGGCCGGGTCTGCCGACACGCTCGTCGCCAAAGCGGCGGTGAGGAGCATGGAAGCGGATAGTGCTGCTATTTTTTTCATGAATCTATTCCTCCTTAAACAGTATAAAATATATATTCTAATAGTTCATATAAACAGCCAAGCAACCTAAGAATCATTTTTTTGTTAAATTCTTTTACAGTTATTTCCGGGCATTTTTGGGAAATGAAAGGAGGCAGCATGAGGAAAAGGAGACTTTTTATCGGGTTTATCCTTTTGGCGGTCGTGTCGATCGTCATTGGTCTGATTTTGTATATCCGTCCAACGGATCAACTGGACCTGCGGTATTCCGAGATTTCATGGAAGGACAAGCTCTTTGCGATGGCGGAGACCCGGCGGGCGGAATTGACGCTATCCGAGCGGGAATTGAACCAACTGGCCAAAAAAGCGCTGACGGATTATCTGGAGAAGAATGACCTCCCGGTAACCGTGACCGGGGCGGAGTTTCAGTTGAATGGAGACCGGCTGGAGGCCCGTATCCATGTTTCTTGGGGGGGCCTAGAGGCGGGCTTCCGTGCCGGATACCGGATGGAATATTCCGCCGGACAGTTGACACTGACTCCCGAATTTCTGCGGGCACGTCGTTTGGAACTTTCCCCGGGAACTTTTGGCTTGAAGCCGATCACCGTTCAGCTTGATGCCGCTCTTCCGGACGTAGTAAAGATTAAGGCGGTCGATTTTCAGGAGCATTCGCTAAAAATGCGCTTTGCTTTGGATTGGATCGAGTTGGCCGGATATTTGGAAACATGGCTGTAAGACAAAATTAGAAAAAGCGCGAGAGCAAGGTCTCAACCTTGGCATCTCGCGCTTTTTCTAATTTTGACAGGGAAGGAGCCTTAAATCGTTTTCTCTACAAAGAACGGCTTCTTCCTGCAAACAGAGAAATCACAAATAAGACAAGAAAAATGAAGAATAGCACTTTGGCGATGGAGGCCGCTGCCGCGACGATATTAAAGAATCCGAATATTCCGGCAATCAAGGCAATGACCAAAAAAATCATAGACCATTTCAGCATGCGAATCATCTTCCTTTCATCATAAATTGTTGTATAGTGGTACTTAGGAAGCAGTTTTTGCCAACCGGTCGGCTTTCCCTCTAGGAGGGTCATCCGGGAGAACCGGTTGCTTGTAGCTTTCATTAACCCGGGGATTTTGGTCTGAAACAAGCCCGTAAACAGGCAGTTTTTGGCTGTTTGACGCTTTGTTTCGGGACTAAGGGCTTAGGGTAACTATGGTGTATCGAAGCATCCTTACAGAAAGAGAGGGAACGGTATGATTTGGGAACTGAGCGTTGCGCTGATTGCCGTAGCATTTACGGTACTTGTCATCTTTTTGATCAAAACGTTGAAAGCGGCGGAGAAATCGCTCGACAAAACGACGCAAACCTTGCAGGAAGTTCAAAAGACAATTGACGAGCTTAGTTATGAAGTAAAGCATGTGGTGCGGCATGCCAACGATTTGACCGGGGATTTGCAGCATAAGATGGAGCAGATCGATCCGGTGCTCGAATCGGTGAAAAACGTGGGTGAAGTATTGAACGAGGTTACCCTGGCCGCGAAGCAGGTCTCCACGGCGTTTATCGATCGAATTAAAAGCCAGCCCAAACGGTCCAAGGCTGCCAATGTTTCTTCAAACAAGGTGGTAGCTCAGACGCCGGCCGAAGTGCAGAACTATGATCCGGCGTATCAGGCGCCGCACCCGAAAGACGCGCACAAATCGCCGGGCTGGATGAAATGGGTGGATGTGGCCGCAGGGTTGTGGCAGAAATACCGTTCCTGATTCCGGGCGGTACATAGGTTATCTTTTAAGGGATAGCTGAACAGGTTTGCGGATAGGGCCCTATGCCGGACAACGGAAACAATCAGAAAGGGTGAGGAACATGTTGAACGCGCTGTTGCTGCTGGTCGGACTACTTTCTCCCTTTGCCGGTTTTTCGGCGTCGTCTGCCATGGGGCCGCCCCCCGCGGAGCCTGTCGCTGAATTGGCCCTGCTGCAAGCTCCGCTTTCTTCCCTTGCGCGGGGAACGATGACCGCGGAGCGGCTTGAACACTTCGATTCGATGGGCGGTGTCTCTTTATCCGATGATGTTCAGCTGATTTTGTCGAAAAAAGGGGAACCGGAACGAATCGAGGAAGATGATTTTACGGGGTTTACGGAACTTCATTACGGCAACTTGGCGATAGGTCTCTACGAAGATCTTGTTTACTACGTACACACGGGGCCGTCTCCAAAAAACATCACATTGAACGGCAAGGTCATACCTTTGCAAAAGCCTTGGTTGGAGCGTTATCTCGGCAAGCCGGACTTTGTGGCCGAGGACGGGGACGTCTACATCCGGGGACACGCCGCTTTGAAACTTTATAAGGATGCGGACACCGGCAAAATCACCGGGGCGGATTTATTTGACGATACCGTATCGTAAAATCTTGGCTTCAAGCTGTTTCATTTAAGAGCTAACAGGGTAATTAAACCTAGATTTTTGGAATGTATTGAATAGACTGCTTGGAAGGGAGCGGGTATCATGAGCACGATCGACAACAAAGCTTATGCCAAAATCGTAGAGAATGGTGTACAGGCTGTAGAGACGGTTCAAGAACTTCACTCCGCCGGATATGCAGCTGAACATATTTATGTGCTGGCCCATGACCAGGATCGGAGCGATCGGATCGCCGAGGCGGCCGATGCCGGCCACATCGGACTGAAGGAAGAGGGCGTGTTTACCGCGATCGCCAATCTGTTCCGGTCGCGCGGCGACGAGCTCCGCGCCAAAATCATCTCTCTGGGATTTACCGAATCGGAAGCGAGATTTTACGAGAAGGAACTGGATCTGGGCAGAGTGTTGGTCATCGCGAAGAGAACGGCCTGAGTTAAATATTTCAGGTTTCCAAACTTATAGATAAGGAATGGGCGGGTAGTCCCCATTCCTTATCTATGTTTTTGGAGTTTTGTGCAAATCTTGTCTATGTAGGTAGAATTTTGTCATATTATGACAATTCCCCGTGGAAACATGATATTCTGAGAACAGATTTAGATCTTTTCAGATGGCTAAGGAGAGATTTATGAGAATTTTAATCGTGGACGATAATCCGACAAATATCATTATTATAAGAGAGATTTTGAAGAAAGAAGATTATAGAGACACGGTGGCCGTTTCTTCGGCCCTGGAAATGTTTCAAAGGCTGGGGATTGAGACACCCGGCGCTCCGATGGGGAGTGGCTATTCCGATATCGATCTGATTTTGCTGGATATGATGATGCCCGAGATGGACGGCATCGAAGCCTGCCGGCTACTGCAGCAGTACGAGAACCTCAAGGACATTCCGATCATTATGGTCACGGCGGTCGGTGATTCCAAGAAGCTCGCTGAAGCCCTTGATGCCGGAGCCGTCGATTACGTTACCAAACCGATCAACAAGGTGGAATTGATGGCCCGAATCCGTCTGGCTTTACGATTGAAGCACGAGAAGGACTGGCACAAGGAGCGGGACCAGCGGATTCAGGAGGAACTGAAGCTGGCGGCATTGATTCAAAATGCCGTATTAAGCTCGCCTATCCGGGATCCTCACTTTGAGATCGACGCGCTCTACAAACCTTCCTTTGAACTGGCAGGTGATCTGTATTCCTGGTATCCGCTCGGAGACGGGAGATACGGGATCATTTTGCTGGATATGATGGGCCACGGTATATCCTCGTCGCTGTTCTGCATGTTTATCGCCTCGGTCCTAAAGGACACCGTCAGCACCTATGTCGAACCCGAAAAAGTCATTCAGGAACTGAACCGCAGATTCAATATGCTCTATATAGACAGCCAGCTTGTACAGTACTATTTCACGGCGATCTACCTCGTGGTCGATACGAAGCATAAGAAGATCGATTATGTGAACGCGGGGCATCCTCCGGCCTTGTTCTATCAAGAAGGCAAGGAAGTCGCCAAGCTGAATGCGGTTTGTCCGCCGGTAGGGCTGTTCGACAAAATCGAGGCGGCGCCGCAGACGGTTTTTTATGAGGGTGAAGGCCATGTGGTGCTTTATACCGACGGGTTGATCGAATGCGTGGACGGTACGCAGGAGGAGCAATTGGATTGGCTGGAGCGCCAAGTGCGGGTCTCGCACGACTTTAATAAGGAAGAGATGGAGAGACTGCTGTTTCATGAAGATCCCCCCCAGGACCGGGAAGATGACAAGTGCCTGGTGTGGATCACATTAAAAGGAGGAGAAGGCAAGGCATGAAAATCCGCAGCAAGCTGGTCATCGGCTTCAGTTCGCTCTTAATCATCATGCTGATTTTGACGTTCACCGGTTATGACCGTTTAAGGTATATGAATGATGAATTGGACAACATTTATAGCGACAAATATTTCGTGATACAGAACACATCGGGGATGCGGGGCGAATACAACGATATCGCGCGCATTTTAACGAATATGCTGCAAAGGCAAGATAAGGACTATACGGCTGTTGAGCAGAAAAAATTGGAAACCAAGACTCAAAAAGCGGCCGATTACTATGAACAGGTCAAATTGAAAGCCCGATCCGCCGATGAGCAGCAGGTCATTGGAACGATCGACAATGCCTTGGACGCCTTCGAGGACTATAAAAACCATGTGCTGGCCCTGCTGAATCGCGGAGATTACGAGGCGGCGAATAATTACCGGTTGTCCACCGGCCAAGAGGTTCAGGATCATTTGCTGAACACCTTGAACGAGTATCGTGATTACTACAACGCGCAAATTCAAGAGGCCATCAAGGAAACGCAGGCGGAATACGAACGTTCGATCCGGCTGACCATTTCCACGATGGCGGTTGGGCTTCTGGTAGGGCTCGGGATCGTCCTATGGATTCTACCGAGCATTGCCCGCGGTTTAAATGCGGTCAATCAAATGATGTACCATTTCGGCAAGGGAGAATTGGACGCCATTCAACAAGTGGCTATTCCCACTAAGGACGAAATCGGGGAAGTCGCCCGAATTTTTCAGGAGATGTCGGAAGATTTGCAGGAGAAGCAGCAGGCGGAGGAAAAGTTCCTTCAGTTGCAGAAGGACCAATCCTGGGTCAATTCGAACCTTGCCCGGATTACGGATCTGCTGCATGGCATCAATTCATTGGAGCAGATCGCACAAATGTTCATCAGCGAGTTTACGCCGGTGGTCGGCGCCCGTTACGGAGCGATGTATATCCGTTACGAGGATAAGAACCCCGATCAGCTCTACTTGGCCGGAACCTATGCCGGCGGTCGGGACTTGAATACTCCCGAGGCCTTCCGGGTTGGAGAAGGGCTGATTGGACAAGCGGCGCTCGACAGGAAGCCGATTTCGCTGCAGGAGACGCCGGACGGTTATGTTTCCGTCCGTTCCGCGTTGGGCGAGTCGCAGCCGAACCACATTTATATCCATCCCGTCATGTTTGAAGACGAATTGATGGGGGTTGTCGAGTTCGCCTCCTTCGAGCCGTTTTCCCCGGTTCAGGAGCAGTTGATGTCCGGGTTGGCCTCCAACCTGGGGATCATTCTGAACAATATCAACCGCCGCCTGCGGGTCGAAGAACTGCTTCGGGAGTCTCAAGCCTTGACGGAGGAGCTTCAGGTTCAATCGGAAGAGCTGCAGACCCAGCAGGAGGAACTGCGCAGATCCAACGAAAGTATGGAGAAGCAGACGCAGGCGCTGAAGCGTTCCGAAGAACTGCTGCAGCGGCAGCAGGAAGAACTGGAGCACTTCAACACCGAGTTGATAGCCAAGACCCGGGCCTTGGAGGAACAAGTGCAGGAGGTCAAGGAGAAGAACGACGAAATCGAACAGACGAAGCTGGAATTGGAGCGTCATGCGGCTCAGCTGGCGCAAACCAGCAAGTACAAGTCGGAGTTCCTGGCCAATATGTCCCACGAGCTGCGGACCCCGTTAAACAGCCTGCTGATTCTGTCCCAGCTCTTATATGAAAATAAGGAGCGCAACCTGACCGAGAAGCAGATCGAGTACGCGCATACGATTCATATGTCCGGCGCGGATCTGCTCAAAATGATCGATGAGATCCTCGATTTGTCGAAAGTGGACGCCGGCAAGATGGAGATCAACCGGGAATCGGTCCGACTCGACGACTTGACGCGCTTCGTGGAACAAAACTTTGGTCCGGTCGCGCAGAAGAGCGGAATCGTGCTGAACATCGAGGCGGATGCTTCCGTTCCGGCCGAAATTCATACGGACGGGCACCGGATCAAGCAGATCCTGCGGAATCTGATGTCCAACGCTTTCAAGTTTACGAGCCAAGGGGAAATTTCGCTCCGTATCGGTACCGCGGAGCCGGAAAACTTGCCGGAGGGTCTGGATCCTTCCCGTCAGTATCTGGAAATGGCGGTGACGGATACGGGGATCGGTATTCCGGCAGACAAGATGGAGATTATATTCGAAGCGTTCCAGCAAGTGGACGGTACGACCAGCCGAAAGTACGGCGGTACCGGCCTCGGCCTGTCGATCAGCCAGGGGCTGTCGAAGCTGTTGGGCGGCCTGATCACGGTGCGGTCCGCAGAGGGCGAAGGCAGCACCTTTACATTGTATCTGCCGAAGGAGGCGCCGAACCGGCTGTTTGTGGCCGAGCAGGAAGCGGCCGTTTCGAATGCCGTCGTCGCCCCTTACTACAGCCAGAGCACTTACGTCCGTCCGGTTGAGCAGACGGCGGCCGCGGCGGAACCGGTCGAGGACGACCGTGAATTGCTCGCCAGCGGCGACAAAATCATGCTCATCATTGAGGACGATATTCAATTCGCCAAGATTCTGCTCGATATGTCCCGGAGCCACGGTTATAAAACCCTGATTGCCGTCCAAGGGGATGTCGGACTGCAAATGGCGAGGGAGTATTTGCCGGATGCCATTATCCTCGATATCCAACTGCCGGTGATGGACGGCTGGTCCATCCTGAACGAATTGAAGAGCCACGCCGAAACCCGGCATATTCCGGTGCATGTCATTTCGGTCGTTGACGATGCGAAGCAGGGGCTTATGATGGGGGCGATCGCTTACCTGCGCAAACCGTCCTCGCGCGAGCATCTGGAGCGGGCCTTCTCGCATATCGAATCTTTTACCGAAAAGAGTCTCAAACATCTGCTGATCGTCGAGGACGACGATGTGCAGCGACATTCGATCATCGAGCTCATCGGCCATGACGATGTCATGATCACGGCGGTTTCCACCGGTGGAGAGGCCTTGCGGGAGCTTCGCGAGCAGCATTACGACTGCATGGTGCTGGATTTGATGCTGAGCGATATCACGGGCTTCGATCTGCTGGACCAAATTCGCGACGATGAGGAATTGAACGATTTGCCGATCATCATCTACACCGGCAAAGACCTGAACAAGCAGGAAGAACTGCGGCTCCGCAAATATGCCGAGTCGATCATCATCAAAGATGTGAAATCGCCCGAACGCCTGTTGGATGAAACCACGCTGTTTCTCCATCGCGTCGAAGCGGAGCTGCCGGAGGACAAGCGCCGGATTTTGCAGAAGCTTCACAACAAGGAAGAATTGTTCGAAGGCAAAAAGATTCTGCTTGTCGACGATGATGTGCGCAACGTGTTCGCCCTGTCCAGCGTTCTCGAAGGTTACCGCATGAATGTGGTTTATGCCGAGAATGGCCGGGAAGCGATCGAGACCCTTCAAGAGCAGAGGGATTTCGATCTGGTATTGATGGACATGATGATGCCGGAAATGGACGGTTATGAGGCGATGCGCGAAATTCGGAAGATGCCGCAGTTCGCCAAACTGCCGATCATCGCGCTTACGGCCAAAGCGATGAAGGACGATCGGGGGAAATGCATCGAGGCGGGCGCTTCGGATTATGTGAAAAAACCGATTCAGACGGATCAATTGCTTTCGCTAATGCGGGTATGGTTGTATTCGTAACCTTGAGGAAAGGTTAAATATACGGTAAGCGGATCTTTTCCCGTTCAGGGAGGGATGCCCAGTTCTTTTGTAATCGGAGTTGAACCTATGACACCCAGTGATTTTTCGGAATATCCGGATAACGATACGTGCGGCTGGACCTCGCCGGACGAGCGGGAGCAATTGGAAATCGAACTGCTCCTGGAAGGGGTCCATCGGCTGTACGGATACGATTTCCGCAATTACGCGCTTCCTTCGCTTAGAAGGAGGATATGGCACCAAGTCCACGCGGAGCGTGTGACGACCATTTCCGCTTTGCAGGAAAAAGTGCTGCATGACCGGGAGTGTTTCGAACGCCTGGTCTACAGCCTGTCCATTCCCGTCACGGAGATGTTTCGGGACCCGTCCCTGTTTCGCGCTTTTCGCGAAAAGGTCGTTCCCCTGCTGAGAACTTATCCGTATATCCGGGTATGGCACGCGGGGTGTTCGACGGGGGAAGAGGTTTATTCGATGGCCATTCTTCTCCATGAGGAAGGTCTATACGATAAGGCGAGGATTTACGCCACCGACATGAACGGCCGCTCGTTACAGGTAGCCAAAGAGGGCGTGTTCGGAATTGAGAAAATGAAGCTGTATACGAAAAATTATCAGGATGCGGGGGGCACCCGTTCTTTTTCCGAGTACTATACGGCGAGATACAATTCCGTCATATTTCAGCCCTTTCTGCGCAAGAACATGATTTTTGCCGAGCACAACTTGGCCACGGATCAGTCCTTTAACGAGTTCAATGTTATCTTTTGCCGGAATGTGATGATTTATTTTGACGAAACGCTGAGAAACCGGGTCCATTCCTTGTTCCATCAAAGCTTGAGCCACTTCGGCGTCCTGGTGCTGGGAGCGAAGGAATCGATTCATTTTACGGAGTACGATGATTGTTATGAACCGCTGGACCGGGTGGAGAAAATGTATCGGAAGATTAAATGAAGGATGCAGGAGGATTCCATGGGGGTTGAAAAGCCGATTCATATCTTGCTGGTAGATGACCGCCCCGAGAACCTGATGGCCTTGGAAGCGGTCCTGGAAAGTGAACAATATAATTTGGTCAAAGCGACTTCCGGCGAAGAAGCCCTGAGGTATTTATTGAAAGAGGACTTCGCGGTTATTGTGCTCGATGTGCAAATGCCCGGACTGGACGGGATCGAGACCGCTAAGCTGATAAAGGCCCGGGATAAGACGAAGGATATTCCGATCATTTTCATCTCTGCCAACAGCAAGGAGGCGGAGCACTTGTTCGCGGGGTACTCCGCCGGAGCGATCGACTACATGGTGAAACCTTTTATCCCGCAAATTCTGAAATCGAAGATTGAGGGATTTGTGGACATGTACCTGACGAATCAGCGGCTGAAAACCCAAAGTATGCTTTTGCAGCAAAAAACGCTGGAATTGGAGCGGACCAATGAGGAGTTGGTCAAGGCCAAAGAGGCTGCGGAAATTGCGGCGAAAGCCAAAACGGAGTTTCTGGCCATGATGAGTCATGAAATCAGGACTCCGATGAACGGGGTTATCGGCATGATCGATTTGCTGCTGGAAACCGAACTGAAGGAGGACCAGAAGGAATACGCCGAAATTATTCGGGGCAGCGCGGATACGCTTGTCACGATTATCAATGATATTCTTGATTTTACGAAAATGGAATCCGGCAAAATGGAGCTGGAGGAAAGCCCGTTTGAGCTCAGATCGACGATTCAGGAGGTGATCGGCCTCTTTTCGGTGGATGCCGCCCGGAAAGGGCTGGAGCTGGTTTCCTTCGTCGACGACCGGATTCCGCCGGTTCTGTACGGCGACATGGGCCGCCTCCGCCAAGTGCTGATCAACCTGGTTGCCAATGCCATGAAGTTTACGGAACAGGGCGGAATCTATCTGATGGTCAACTGTAAAGAAAAAGACAGGGACAAGCATTTGCTGGAGTTTACCGTGAAGGACACGGGGATCGGGATTGCTCCCGATAAAGTGGACCGCCTGTTCAAGCCGTTCTCCCAACTGGATTCTTCCATGACCCGCAAATACGGAGGAACCGGCTTGGGACTGGCGATTTGCCAAACGCTGGTGCAGATGATGGGCGGCTCGATCCGGGTGGAGACCCTGGAGGAAAAAGGAGCTACGTTTGTCTTTACGGTCCGTGCGAGCGAATATGTGGATGAAAGCGCGGAATTGGCTTGCGCCGCCCAAGAATCGGTATTTCCGGGCGAAGCGGAGTCCAAGGAGCGCATGCTGATTGTGGACGACCATCCGATTAACCAGCGGTTGATGGTCAATATGCTGCAGAAGCTCGGTTATGAGCCGGAGGTGGCTGAGGACGGTCTTCAAGCCGTGAAAATGGCGGCTAACCGAAACTATGATTTTATATTCATGGATTTGCAGATGCCGCAGATGGACGGTCTGGAGGCTACCCGTAAAATTCGGGAGCAGCAGATCCCCGGCAAGGAACCGAAAATCATCGCGATGACGGCCAACGTGATGGACGGCATCCGATCCAAATGCCAACAGGCCGGAATGGACGATTACATCAGCAAGCCGCTCAAACTGGCTTCAGTAAAGACGGTTTTATCCAAATACAGCAAGAATTACATGACTGAAACTTCGGTCCACTGATTCATCCGGCCTTGGTCCGGGTTATTTATAAAGAAACCACAATTCAGGAGAGAGTGTCTATGAATACAAATAAAAATGAGAAGTTTACCGTTACGTCGCAAGTGGAAAACGGGACATGCACCGTCTATCTGCGCGGTGAGCTTGATCTTTCCGTTGCTCCGGATTTTCGCCAGGTGATGGAGCCCCTTGCTCTCAACGACAAACAAGACCTGGTCATCAACTTGAAAGAACTCAAATATATCGACAGTACCGGCATAGGAATTCTGCTGTCGATCTTAAAGACCAGGCATGGAATGGAAGCCGGCTTTTTGGTGAAGGAAGTGCCGGACCAAATTCAAAAGCTGTTCGATATGACCGGAATCGCGAAGTTTTTTGCCGCCCAGGAGAACTCCCAATAGGAAAGGATAGAGTATCATGATAGACGAGGTTCAAAAAGTTGTAATCAGTTTGCCGGCGACTGCGGAGTTTGTGGATATAGTCAGGTTAAACCTGTATGGAATAGCTTCAAAAATGGGTTTCTCGTACGAAGAAATCGAAGACATGAAGGTGGCCGTATCCGAAGCGTGCAACAATTCGGTCTTGTATGCTTACAAGGATACGAACGGCATGATGGAGGTTACTTTCGAAATCATCGGTGATGCATTGTCCATTACGGTCAGAGACGAAGGGGAGAGCTTTGATTCGTGGGGTGAACGGTCGACGCTGCACGATAAAAATTTGAATGAAGCCCAAATCGGCGGTCTCGGCTTCTATCTCATGCAGGCGTTAATGGATGACGTTAGCGTAATGAATGAAGCCGGAAAGGGAACAAAGGTAGTCATGACTCGCCGCTTAATGAAGAGCGAGGAGAAGGTATGACGGATAAATTGACTCCCCCCGAGTCTTTAAACGAATCCACCAGTATGATCTGGGAATATCAACAAACCAAGGACAATGACATCGCCACCGTCCTGATTCAGAAATATGAGCCGATGGTTAAAATGGCGGCGGGAAAAATCGCGCGCAACCGTCCCGATCTCTATGAAGATCTTTACCAAGTGGGGCAAATGGCGTTGATCCGTCTGCTGCAGCAGTACGATATCGAAATGGGAATTCCTTTTGAGCCTTACGCGATGAAGAGCATGATCGGTCACATGAAGAATTTTTTGCGGGACAAGTCCTGGTATATTCAAGTGCCGCGAAGAATCAAGGAGAAGGGAGCCCTCGTCCAGCAGGCGATCGATGAACTGACCGTGAAGTTGGAGCGGTCTCCTGACGTAAAAGAGATCGCCGACTATCTGGAGTTATCCGTGGAGGAGACGGTGGAAGTATTGGCCGGCCGGGAATGCTATCACTATGTGTCGCTGGATTCGCCGTTATCTCAGGAGGAAAGCGCGGCAACGCTCGGCGAGCTGATCAGCTCGGATGCGGACGATTACGATACCGTCGAAAAGCGGATGGATTTGCAACAAGCGCTCAGCCAGCTGAAGGAGCAGGAACAGCAGGTGCTGTTATTGGCCTTTCAAGAGGGGCAATCCCAGCGCGCGATCGCCCAGAAGCTGGGCGTATCCCAAATGAGCGTATCCCGGATTCAAAAGCGGGCGACGGAGAAGCTGAAGCAGATTATGTCCAACTCGAACACGTTGTGACGGCATCGAGTAAAGGAGTACAGCCATGGAAGTGGAGAATCAACTGAGGGTGAAGCGGAGCGGACAAGGCTGGTCATGGATCGACCTCGAAGTGAAGGAGGACGAATGGGATAGCCCGAAGGTCAGGCGTCTCCGGCAGAATTACCCTTTGACTCGGGAATGGCTGGATGCGCTTCCCAAGATGGAATCCAACCAACTATCCGTAAGATTTCCGGACGGCAGGGAGCCCATTCTATATGGCTCCCTGTTTTATTCGGTGCAGGAAGAGATCAAGGATACGCAGGCCGATTGCCTGCTGGCTCATTTTTTTGTGAGCGCCGACGTGCTTGTCACCATCAATTTTGATGCCAATACCACTCGGGTGATGAATCAAAAAGACAATGAGATCATGCTGCTTGATTGCCCGCGGCCGGTCGACGGGTTATTCGTCCTTACCAGGGTGATTCTTCATTACTTTCGGGTGGGGATGGACCGCTTTGAACGGAATTTGCGGAAGGTTGAGGAGCTGATGAAGAAGCGCAACCGGAAGTATTTGATGGACCGGATTTTGAGCGCCCGCTTCGAACTTCTGCATTGGTCCAATTTGTTCATTCCTTTTTTGGAACTGGTGACGGCTGCGCGCGAAGCTTATTTGGAGCAAATGGAGGACAGCATCCCGTTCCGGCGTTTTTTATATCGCGCCGAGCGAATGAGCGGCCTCGTCAAACACTACGAGAAAGAAATCGACACCTTGATTTCCATTGATGACGCGGTTTCGGGATTTCGGGGCAATGACATTATGAAAACCTTGACGATCATGACCGCGGTATTCACCCCGGCCACGGTGATCGGGGCGATCTGGGGGATGAATTTCGATTTTCTTCCCTGGGTCAAACAGGGCCTGTTCGGCTTTGCGCTGATCTGCGGAATCACGTTGCTTACCACAGCGGGATTCTACATCTGGATTCGGGCAAAGGGGTGGACCGGGGATTTGCTGGAAGTGGAAGAGGAAAATTCAAATCTGTGAACATCACGATCAAAAACAAGGTTGCCCTGCGGATAAGGGCAACCTTTGTGCGCACTTCCGATTCGACGTCCGTGCCGGAAGGTTTATTGCTCGGGATCGTTCATTAATCCCTCTTCATGATCCTCGCTGTTCGTCTTCATCTCATCCATATCTTCGCCAAGCTGTTTTAAGTCCTCCATGTCATTGACCATCGAGCCGTTCTCGGCCGAAACGATATCCTTATGCCCGGAGTATTCGCCTTCACGAGCCTCCCGAATCTGTTTCTCCACGTACTCCTGTTGTTCTTCCTCCGCTGATTTGAATCCCATGGGGGAACCCTCCTTTGCCATGCTATAGTCATCAAAATGCAAAGTTATTGTATCCTTACGGCTTGGATTGAATGTAATCTTGCAGGCTTTTGATATAATCGCCAACCATCGGCAAATCCACGAACAAACTGAGAAGCCAGCCCAGCAGACCGAGGATGACGAAGGTCCCCACACTGAGTCCCAGCCCGCGGGAGAGGCCGGCCACAAAGTTGGTTAGCACCCGTTTTTTCGGATTCGTATAGTTTTCCAAAATATCTTTAAAGTCGGCTTTCTCCAGCATATCCGCAATGCTGTCCAGTTTGCCGTTCAACCGTTTTACTTCATGCCTGAGTTCAAAGGGATGGTCTTTGGTGTCTTTGGTGCCGTACGGATTTAAGCGTGCCATCGGCCTTCCTCCTTGCGACGATGAATTTAGGCTCACAAACAGAAATCGCCAGCTGCCCGAGCTGGCGATGTTCAGGGGACAGCCCCGTTTACATAGATCAGTTCACGGAAGAACCAAACTCGCGTTTCGCTTCACTCGAAGCCTGGTTAACCTCCTGTTTTACGTCCTCCGAGCTTTTTTCCGCCTCTTTGCCGACGGTTTGAACTTCTTGCTTAATGTCCTCCGACACATCCGCGGATGCTTCTTTTACGCTGGACACGATGTTGCTGGCGCTGGTGCCGACCGTTTTGGCAAGATCGGTTGTTTTCGAGACAACGGTTTTGGCGAGCTCGGAACCTTTTTCGCAGGCAACCGCCGCCATCTCCTTGGACTTGTCCGTCGCGGTGGAAAGCTTGTCCGACAAGTCGCTGCGCAGTTCGCGTCCCGGCTTCGGCGCATACAGCAGGGCTGCGGCCGCACCGAGCAGCGCTCCGATCACGAGCCCCTTCGTAAAGGTGCCACCGCTTTGTACTGGGTATTCCGTCTCGGCTTTATTCATTTTGCATCGCTCCTTTATATGGATATTCGTCATTGGATGAAAAAGCGGATTGAAATGGTGACTTCAGGTGCTTTTCTTACTTCGTATATAAACGATCCGGGACGAGGTGAAACAACCGGATGCTTTGCCGCGGTCACGTTTTCTTCGGTATTCATGAATGGCGAACCGAGGCCTGCTGTACTATACTGGAGGGATGGAAGTTTGATGTGCGAAAGGAAGATGGCCATGGAAAATATATTGGTGGAAGAATCCCGCGGGGGGATGCTGGAATGCACCCACCGCGGTCATATATGCATTGTGGATGAGAAGGGCAGGGTCATCAAAGCGGTAGGGGACCCCGATTTTGGCGTATTTACCCGGTCGGCGGCCAAACCGTTCCAGGCGATTCCGGGAATTCGCGCAGGGATTGCGGAGGAATTCGGTTTAAGTTACGACGAAATTGCGATTATGACGGCATCGCATCGCGGCGAGCAAATGCACATCGAGACATTGGAGAGCCTCCTCCGAAAAACCGGTCTCGATGAAAACGCACTGTTTTGCGCGCCAAGTCTTCCGCTGGATGCCGCCGCAAAGAAGCGGCTGCTGCGCAGCGGAGGGGAGCGCCGGCGTCTGTATCACAATTGCTCGGGAAAGCACCTGGGCCTCATGGCCTACAGCAAAATGCGCGGGTATCCGCTGGATAGCTACAGCGATCCCGATCATCCCGTGCAGCGGGAAATCTGGGAGACGCTGGCCTCCCTCGCCGGCCTGCCGTTGCCGAGCATACGCCGTGCCGTCGACGGATGCGGTCTGCCCGTCTTCCATCTTCCGCTGTCCGCGCTCGCTAACGCTTATTTGAAACTCGCTTGTCCCGACCGCATTGACGATCGCGCGACAGCCGCGGCGGCGGCTACGGTCGGGAAGGCGATGAACCGCCATCCGGAGATGGTCAGCGGTACCGGACGGATCGATACGCTGCTGCTTCAAGATCCCAATCTGGTCGCCAAAGGAGGCTTTAAGGGCGTTTACGCTTTTGGTCTGCGAAAAGAGCGGCTGGGCGTCGCCTTCAAAATCATGGATGGGTCCGAAGAGGAGTGGGGCTTGATCGCACTGACGATTCTGGAGCAGTTAGGCTACGACAACAAGGATACCGTGGAACGACTGAGAACGGCGTTTTCGACGGAAATCCGCAATGACGAAGGCATGAAGGTAGGGACGACACAAACGGTTTTCCGGCTTGGCGATGTATGACGGACCGAAGGGTCGCGCTTATTGATTAGCCGATGGGGCATAGGGGTAAAAATGTAGCAAATCCAGTATGGTGTTATAGGCGAGGAGGATTAAGATGATTAAAATAGTCACTTCGGAAGAGAGGCATACGGCCCATGCCGGTCCTGTCCAGAGCGAATTCAGCTTTTCCTTCGCAGATTACAATGACCCCGGGAACGCCCATTTCGGCTGCCTTCTGGTGTTGAACGACCATACGCTCGCTCCCGGTAAAGAACTGGAGGCCCATCCCCATCATGATCTGGAAATCGTCACCTATGTAATATCCGGTTCCTTGAAAAGTTCCGCCGGGTCCGCGGGGCTGGAGCCTTTAGAGGAAGGCTCGTTCCAGGTGCTCAGCTCGGGTACGGGGATCATCCACGCGGAAGCCAACCCTTCCCCGGTCGAGCCGGCGCGTTACCTTCAAATGTGGTTTCTCCCGGAGGGCCAAGGTCTTCCTCCCGCCGAGAGCTCCCGCCGAATTCCAAGGGAGAAGCGGATCGGGAATTGGATGCCGGTCATCAGCGGGAAAAGAGACGGGGACTTCCTGCGCATTCATCAGGATGTAAATCTGTTTGCCCCCGTGCTGACGGATCAGGAGGAGCACTTGATCCGTACATCCCATCGAAGACAGCATCTGTTTGTCGTCGAGGGGCATGTCGAGCTGTCGTGCGAAAACCAGCGGTTTTCGCTGGGGCCCGGCGATGCGGCAAGAATTCGCTGCCCGGACGATCTGGTCCTCCGGAAGACGGGGGAAGGTATGGCGGAGCTTTTGATCGTCGACATGCCTTAAACGAATGCGGGCGAAGAAGAACGAGGAACAGAGGCAGGTTACTTCTTGCGCAAATTGCCCAATTCCTGAGCGACCGCCTCCACCTCGGAAATGCTGAGCCGTTCTTTGCTCATCACTAAATCATAAATGTCCAAAATGTCTTCATATTGGTCCGTGTTAAATGCGGAAGCGTTCATGGCGGCTCCGGTCGCCATTTTCAGCTTCGTTTTGATCGCCTCGATCATATATTCCACGTTTTCCTGGCTTTTTTGAGTTAAGTCCATGGATCATCAACATCCTTTCTCGTTTCATATCCCGGTTATTGTACCACGCTTGGCCCGCGGGCACACCCTTTTTGCTAGATCCGGGGGATTTGCGGTACAATCAGGTTAATTCGGTTGAAAGAGAGGGGATGAAATGCTCATGGATGAAAGGCAGGTACTGCCCGAAACGGGCTTTGCACGAAAAAAGCTGACCGGCGGCGATCTCCCCGAGTTCTTTTTGGAAGTACGAAGGAGGCACGCGGCGCGGGAGATTACATTTCTCTGCATCGGCACCGACCGATCCACAGGCGATGCGCTCGGTCCGCTAGTCGGAACACGCCTCACGGAACAGGGGTTTGCGAATGTGATCGGGACGCTGGATTTTCCTTGCGATGCCTCCAACCTGGAAATGCGGGCCTCCCTGGTTCCCAAAGAGCATATCATCGTGGCGATCGATGCCTGCCTCGGAACGCCGGCCTCCGTCGGCTGCTATCTCGCGTCGGGTCAGCCGCTGCTCCCCGCCCAATCGGTGGGACGAACGCTGCCGGCCGTTGGCCATTACAGCGTGGCGGCCGTCGTCAACATCAACGGGCCTAAGCCGTACTGGACGCTGCAAATGACTTCGCTTTACAAGGTGATGCGGATGGCCGACGAATTGGCCGAAGCGATCGGGCGCGGTTTCAGAGGCGCGTGAATCGGATTAAATATAGGAATCGGGACGATCACTACATACAACTTAAGAGCGACAGTAAACGAATATAAACCCGTATGAGGTATAGAAAGAGAGGGAAGCGTGATGGAAAAAGTAACTGTTGAGGGATTCACGATGGCTTATGAGGAACAGGGCCAGGGAGAGGCCGTTGTTCTGCTTCACGGCTTCTGCGGAAGCTCGGCTTATTGGGAGAAAATCGGACCGATGTTGGCCGATGATTACCGGGTAATCATGCCGGATCTTCGGGGACACGGCTCGACGGACGCTCCGATGGGAGCTTATACGATCGAACGGATGGCGGACGATGTCGTCGCGTTGATGGACCGTCTGGGCGTTTCGAAATTTACGCTGCTCGGCCACTCCATGGGCGGATACGTCACCTTGTCTCTGGCCCAACGGTATGCCGAACGATTAAAAGGCTTCGGCCTCATTCACTCGACCGCTTACCCGGACGGCGAGGAGGCCAAAGAGAAGCGCCTTCAGGCCGTGGCCACGATCGGCAATAAAGGGATTACCCCGTTTGTGGACGGGCTTGTGCCGGGATTGTTCGCGCCGGAATTGCGCGAAACGCTGACCGAAGAAGTGAACCGCGCGAAAGAAATCGGGTACAAGACGCCGCCGCAAGGAGCTTCAGGCGCCGCGCTGGCTATGCGGGAACGGGCGGACCGCCGTGACGTATTGTCTTCCACCGTTCTGCCGGTGCTGCTGGTAGCCGGAGAAAACGACGCCGTCATCCCGATCGAACGCACCTTCACGACGGAAGGACCGTCGGTCACCAAGGCGGTGATCAAGGGCGCCGGCCATATGAGCATGTACGAAGCGCCCGAACAGCTCGCCGCCGTCATCCGCGACTATTTGCGCGGCGTATCGTCCGCGAGCAAGTAACGGCCGCTTAGGCAATCGCGTGTTCGGACAACTGAAGCGCCATCACCGGAGGTCATCCCCGCGTCGTTCGTCCGATGCGGGGAGGCCTCCTGTTTTGCGTTAACTGGATATTCACGTCAAAATGACTTACAATTTGTTCTTAAATAAACCAACCTTGCAGAGGAGACGGAGCCTATGCTGCGGAAAGATTACCTGGTTCGGATGCTTGAGGAAATGACGGAGATGATCGGCAAAGTGTTCGGTCTGAAGCAGCAGCGCAAATGGACCGAAGCCTTATGGGAGCTCGACGAGCTTTATAGAAAGCTGTTCCGGCTGAACTCCCGGCTGCTCGGCTCCCTTTCGGCCAAAGACATCGTGGAAATGATGCGGACCGGCGGGACGGTGGAGTCGGATAAACTGCAAAGTTTGGCGCGGCTGATGAAGGAAGAAGCCGATGTCTTGACGGCGTCGGGACAGCCGGAGGAAGGCGTCCTCCGCGCGAGGAAGGCGCTGCACCTATATTTGGCGGCCCATACGTACGGAGCCGACCCCGGATTATGGGAACTGCACGGCGAAGTGTCGGAGCTACAGGAAAGTCTGAAAGGTTTCCGGCTTCCGGAGGATACCGAACGCCTGCTTATGGGCTATGAAGAAAGCAGGGGGAATTTTGCGCTTGCGGAAAATGCGCTGTATCGTCTGCTGGAAAGCGGGTCGGCCCGGCGGGAAGAGGGAGTCGCCTTTTATACCCGCTTGTTGGCGCTGGACCCGGGGAAGCTGGAGGAAGGCGGCCTCCCCGAGACTGAAGTCCGGGAAGGACTGGAAGCTTGGCTCGCCAGAACCGCCGGTTTAGCATACAATGAAGTCGGCCCAAACGGCGTGTAAAGCACAGCCCGTATTGGTTTAATCAATTCAACTCATTTTGGAAAGAGAGCGGTCTTAATGGAGGAATTACGCAATCTGGTACGTCACATTTCGGAGCAGGGCGGGCTTATTTCCGCGACATTGAGCCAGCGCCGAAAGGCGGGGGAAGGGGAAGACAGTTACAACAAGACCGTCATCAAACCGGTCCTGCTTAAAGGCACGCTTCATTACCAGTTCACTTATCACTTCAGCAAAAAGGTTACTCATGAGAATATCCCGGCCGCGGAGCTCGAGTCCGCCGTTATGAAGCTGTTCGCGGAGACGTTCCGCCAAGGGCTCCTGTGCACGGCGCAAGCCGATTATCAGGTGCTGATCAGCAAAAAGTACAAAGTATCGATTCTGACCAAGTCCCCTACCAAAAAACCGGGGACGCTCGCCCATAACCGGGCCAAACAGTACATCCTTGAGGAAGGGAAGCCGGTTCCGTTCTTGGTGGAGCTCGGAATTATGAACGCGGACGGCAAGGTATTGGCCAAAAAGTACGATAAATTCCGGCAGATCAACCGGTTCCTCGAAATGGTCCAGGATGTGCTTCCCCACCTCCCCGAAAACCGGCCGGTAACGATCGTGGACTTCGGCTGCGGCAAATCGTATTTGACGTTCGCGTTATATCACTATTTGTCGATCGAATTGCAAAGAGAGTTGAATGTCGTCGGACTCGATCTGAAATCGGATGTCATCGAACATTGCGGAATGCTGGCGAAAGATTTGCAATACCGCAATTTGCGCTTTCTTGTCGGGGATATTGCGGACTATGACGAATTGAGCGAAGTCGATATGGTCGTAACCCTGCACGCCTGCGATACGGCGACCGACGCCGCGCTGGAGAAGGCCGTTCGCTGGAACGCGTCGGTGATCCTGTCCGTCCCTTGCTGCCAGCACGAATTGTTCGGGCAAGTGGCAAGCCCGGTGCTTGAGCCGCTTTTGTCCCATGGCATCTTGAAGGAACGCTTTTCCGCGTTGGCGACCGACGCCATCCGGGCCAAGCTGTTGGATATTCTCGGCTACAAAACCCAATTGCTTGAGTTTATCGACATGGAGCACACCCCGAAGAACATACTGATCCGGGCGGTCAAGGGGGAGGTTTCGGCCGCGGAACGAGAGCGCTTATGGAACGAATATGCCGCATTTCGGGACTTTTTGAGCGCCGTGCCTTACCTCGAAAAAGCTTGCGGAGACCTTCTCCCCGCAGGAAAATGAAGCAGCGAAAGAGCCGGTGACATGCAGTTCGTCCCGGCGTATCAAGCGGGATAAGCGTTTGAGGCGATAAAAACAAGTCAACACTTGAGGTGTTGGCTTGTTTTTTTGTATCGAGGAGGGGAGGCTATGGCCGGACAGGAACGGAGAGCAACAGGAAGATTCAATATAAAGTCACGGTCGGACGTGATGATTCGGGGAGCGGTCTTGGGGACGGTCGCCTTTTTGGCCTTGACCGGGGGCATGTTTCACCGGGCGTCTCTTCTAACGCTCGTTCCGGTTTCGCTATGGCTTCTGACGGCGGCTGCAGCGATGGTCGCCTTGTTAAGGAAATCGTGGTGTAGGGGAGGGGATGCCGCACTTCCGGGCGGGGATTGGCCCCTCATCGCCGGTCCCTTTATCATCGCCTCCTTCTACGGAATTCAGCTGCTGATGAGTCCGGTATCTTACCAATCGACGGTTCTGGCGTCCATCCACTGGCTGTTTCTGGGGGCTTTTTCTTTGGGTTTGCTGGCCGCGGGGAGGGGACGGGGCGGCCCCGCCTATCTGGAGCGGGGCTGGCTGCTCGTCACCGGCGGGCTTGCGGTCACGGCGCTGGCGGCCGTGTACGGGCTGCTGCCCGCCCCGGGGGCGATCCTGCGCACGGCGGATCGCGAAGTGGCCGCGGCGGGGGCCCGGCTGGGCGGTCTGCTCCAGTACCCGAACACCTTCGGGGCCGTGATGGCGGCCGCGCTGCTGGAGCGGCTGACCGCCCTCGCCCGGATGCCGGGCGCCGCCTTCACCCGGCCAGCGCGCTGGCGGGGCTGCGGGGCCGGCGCGCTGGCCCCGGTCTTCGCCCTGGCGCTGCTGCTGACGGAGTCGCGCGGCGCGTTCGCCGCCGCGGCCGCGGGCTGGGCCGCCGGCTGGCTGCTGCTGCGCGGCCGGGAACGGCTGCGCTACGCGCTGCACAGCGCCGCCGCCTTGGCCGTGGCCGCGCCGCTCGCCCGGCAGCTCGCCGCCGCGCAGCTGGCGCCGCCCGCGCTGCCCGGGCTGCTGGCGCTCGCCGCCGGGCTCGCGGCCGCTTCGGCGCTGTCCGCGCTGGCGGCCCGCAGCGCCGAGCGGCTCGGGGCGCCCGGCGACCGGCGCCGGGGGAGCGGCGCTTTAGCTGCAGGCGCCGTGCTGCATGCGGCCGTGCCTGCAGCTATGCTTGCCGCCGCGCTCGGTGCAGCGCTGGCCTTCGCCGGCTTGCGCGAACGGCTCTATAGTGCCGCTACCTGGCTCGCCCGGGGCGAGATGTATGCGGACGCACTGCGGTTGCTGCGTGAATGGCCGTGGCTCGGCCGGGGAGGCGATACCTGGCGGTGGCTGCATCGCACCGTCCAGAGTCGCCCTTACGTGGGAAACGAGGTGCACAGCGGATATCTCGATCTGGCGCTTGATCTCGGGGGAATCGGGCTGCTGGCGTTACTCGTCTGGCTGGGTTTCGCCGTTGTCCGGATGCGGCGTTCCCGTATGCCCGGCAGGCTGCTGCCGGCTTTCCTGGTTTTGCTGCTGCACAGCGCGGTTGACTTCGACATGAGCTACGGATTGTACTGGATGCTTGTCCTATGGCTGGCGGTCTGGGGGCTGGGGCCGTCTGGCGGCTCATTCGGCCGTAGGCCGGGGAAGACGCGGAGGTTGGTCGACCGCATGAACGGTAAAAGACGCGTTCAGCTTGACCGGCTGCTGGCGGGGGGATTGGCGGCGGTGCTGCTGACGGGCGGGTTGTCCGCCTTCCGCCAGGCGGAAAGCCTTCGCCTGCAGCGGCTGGCGGAGGTTGGCCCGCCTGGCGTCCGGGCGGCGGCGGAGTCCGCGCGGCTGCTGGAGCGGGCGCTCGCGCTGGCCCCGGCCCGGCCGGAGCTCCGCCTGGCGCTGGCCGGCCGGCTCGAAGCCGAAGCGGCGGCCGAGGTGCTCCGCGGCGGGATGGCCTACGAGCGGAGCCATCCCGGCCTAGCGCTCGCGCTGGGCTTTGCCCTTGCGCGGCAGGGGGATGCCGCCGCGCTCGGTCCGCTCCGCCGCGCGGCGGAGCTCGACCGCTACAGCCGTGCCGTGCAGACGGCGGCGCTGGAAGGCATCAGCCTGCTGGCGGACAGGCTGAAAAGCGCGGGCAAGCTGCCGCAGGCGGCCTCCACCGCTTCGGCGGGGATGGAAGCGTTCCGGCGCTTCCACCGTCTGGCGGAGCAGACCCGGCAGCTTCGCAATGACAGGGGCTTCCGTTTAACTCCGGAAGCCGTCGCTCTCGCCCGCAAGCTGCGGGCCGGGGCCGCCGGATTGCCGCCTCCCCGCCCCGGGGAGGCTTCCGCCCGCCCGCGCTGACGTGCCGCTGAGCCGCCGTGCCGCCTCCCGGGACTCCTCACCCGCCGAACGCGTGGCGAAACGCTTTGGAGAGGGCGTCCCGGTCCACTTGCCACAATTCGGCGAGCTCGGCGCTGACGCTTTCGTCCCACCAGTCCGCGAGCACCTTTCGGTTGCTGATATTTTCGCCGATCCACAGCAGGTTTCCGATCACTTTTTTATAATAGAGTTCCTCACCTTGCTTGATTCGTTCTTCGGGAATATATACGCCGAGCCGTTTGATTGTGCGGTAGAGCTCTTTGCTGCAGCTTCGGCGGATTTTTCTGGGGGTCGGCAAAGCCGCGGCGTGTTTCCCCGGTTTGTTGTTCATGTTCCCGCCTCCTTCTTGAAACAGCATATGCGCCCGTCGGCTCGGGAGACACTTTGGCCGGGACGGGCGAGTGGATGCATGTCCCCCGCTATGATAGAATAGACTGGTGAAAAAAGACATTTGAGCCTTGCGCTTAAATGTAGGGGAAGAGGGACGGCAAGGTGGAATGGATTTCAAATGTGATAGGCGTTCTTTTTGAATGGATTCAGCAGTTGGGGTATTTCGGCATTATGCTCGGCCTGATGATTGAGGTGATTCCCAGCGAAATCGTACTGGCCTATGGAGGTTATCTGGTACATCTCAAAACGATTAATTTTGTAGGTGCGGTCTTTTTTGGCGTGGTCGGCGGGGTGGTCGCCCAACTGTTCATTTACTGGATCGGACGCTACGGCGGACGGCCGATTTTGGAGAAATTCGGCAAATACATTTTGATTCAGAAGAAACATATCGATGTGTCCGAAGCGTGGTTTCTCAAATACGGTCCCGGCGTTATTTTTACGGCCCGGTTTATTCCGGTTGCAAGACATGCGATATCGATCCCGGCGGGGATGGCCAAAATGCCGGTCGGCAAGTTTCTGCTGTTGACCACGCTGGCGGTAATCCCGTGGACGGTATTGTTTGTATACCTGGGTATGCTGCTGGGCGAAAATTGGAAACACATCGATGAGAAAGCCGGGGCGTATATCATGCCGATTCTGTTGGTGGCCCTTGCGCTGCTTGTCGTTTATTTATTGGTAAAATGGTTCGGCACCTCGCGAAAGAAAGGAGAATTGGAATGAGTGTCAACGTCGCTTACAAATTCGGAAAGGGCATCACGCCCCGGCAATTTATGGAGGGCATGGAACGGAACAAGGAGACTTTTGCCGCGGGGTATGCGAATTTTGCCTGGATCCGGGATGAGGACCGTGAATTTTTCGAGAGTTTGAATTACCGGGATGACGTGCGGGTGCTGATTCTCACGGCGGATTGGTGCGGAGACGTCGTCCGCAATGTACCGGTGGTGTTCCGGGTGCTCGAAACGGCCGGATGGAAGACGGAAGTGTTTATTTTGGAAGAACATCAGGATCTGATGGATCACTTTCTGACCATGGGCGGGCGTTCGGTTCCGGTTGTTATTTTTGCCGATACTGGCGGTTACGTGCTTGGACACTGGGGACCCCGGCCTGCCCATGTCCAGGAGTTGATGGTGGAATTCAAACGGGAGAATCCCGACCGGGAGGCCCCAGATTATGAAGAGAAGATCGGAGCTGTCCGCCAAAAGATGGCCGAGAAGTATGAGGAAGGAGCCGGAGTCAACGCCTCGGTCGTCAGCGAGCTGCGCACCCTGATCTCCGGAATGTAGAATAATATGCTGCGAATAGAGAGCTTTTCTTTAGGACCTTTGCAAACGAACGCTTATCTGCTCCGGGGGGACGACGACGGTCGGGCCGTTATTATCGACCCCGGCATGAATCCGGGTCCTCTGCTGCGGAGAATTGAAGGATTGGAGATTGAAGCGATATTGTTGACGCATGCCCATTTCGATCATATCGGCGGCGTGGAGGAGATTCGGAAGCTTAAGGGCTGCCCGGTTTACTTGCACCCTTTGGAAAGCGAGTGGCTGACGAGCCCTAAACTGAACGGTTCCTTGATGTGGCCGACGGTGACGGGGCCGATCGCGTGCGAACCGGCGGAGTTTGATTTGGCCGAAGGACAGAAGATTAAGCTGATCGGCCACGAGTTTACGGTATACCATACGCCCGGACATTCCCCGGGCAGCGTGAGTTTTCTTTGCGGCGACGATTTGTTCTCGGGCGATTGCCTGTTCAAATTGAGCGTAGGGCGGACGGATCTTCCCGGCGGGCGCGAGGCGGACCTGTACAATTCGATTCGCGGCACTTTGTTCCGTTTTGCCGACGAAACCAAGGTCTATCCGGGCCATGGTCCCAAAACGAGTATCGGATTCGAGCGGGCGAACAACCCTTACGTTTCGGGTTGATGCGTTTAATCGAGCCTATGGTCGGAAATGCCTGCAAATCTGCATCTTTTTCGCTCGCATCGGGCTGAGTTTTTAGAATTCCTGCAAATCTGCAGGCTTTTTCTCGTGAAAAGAGCGCTCTCTAGTCTTTGGCCGGAAATTCCTGCAGTTTTGCATCAATTTGTAGGACGGCTCGACAATTTGGCGGAAATTCCTGCATATTTGCATCTTTTGAGCCCCGCCCCGACGTGGCATCCAATCTGGACAGGTGCCGCCCATTAACCGTTGTGGCGAAGGCGTCCGGCGCACCCCGTAATTTCTCATACTGCCGGTCGAATACGGCCTGTAAGTCTGCTGGTTCATGTGTGTCGAGCCGCCGAATTCGACACCATGACAGCGCAAAACGCCCTTGCCGATCTGCCGAGGTCCAAGGGAGATCTGGCCGATGGCCAATTCTAATGACTTCTTAAGCGGTTTTACAACAAATTTTTGCACAAAAAGTGCAAAAATACTGGACAAGCCTACCGTCCTTTGTTAGAATCATGTCTATAAATATTGTTAACCCTGCGAAGCACGCAAGCTGAGGAATTGTCCCGGTTTGCGTTCTTTTTTTGCGTTTTTTGGGGATCGCAGTATAGGGACATCCCCATAGCGACGATTCGGAATTTTCACTGGCTATACTCCTTCCCTTAAAGTGAATGTCCCCATCTTAAGTCCGCCGATCTCCTGTGACAAGCCGTAAATACGCATTCCCTAACCTTCAGCTGCCGCATTATTGCACCCGCCCAAGCTTCGAGCCAGCTGCTACCGCATTAGCGGCCTTTTGGGGCGCTATTCGGGCCCAATTTGGCTTCGCGAGGATAATAGCGGTCATTTGAGGCCTTATTTCAACCGCTCGGGCCCGAAAATCACGATTTGGCTCGATTTACACAAAAATAAGGCCTTTTTAGACCGCTATTTCCCTCCGGTGAGCCAAATTCGACAAAATAGCGCCTCTTTGGGCCGCTATTACTCGCTCCGAAGCACTCGGCTTGAAAGCGCCGCTTTGGCGTTATCATTTGCTTCGACGCACTCGGCTTTATAGCGCCTCTTCGAGCCGCTGTCACTCGCTCCTATGCACTCGGCTTTACTGGGAGGTGGGCTGTATGAAACGCCCTTTTGGCCTGGTATCGACATGCGCTTCTATGAAAATTGAACAAATCCTAAAATTTTCGCGGCTCCCGGCTCGACTTCCTTGCAAAATGTTGCCCATCTCCGATTTTTTTAGTAGGATAGAAAAATAACTTATGAATAAATCAGGGAGGTAGACGATGCTGCAGTTGGGAGAGAGAGTCGTAATCGTCGGAGATGCTTTTGAGCAGAATCTTCCTGTTGGGGAATATGGCTACGTTATTGCTTACGACCGTAATCCGGATAATGCGTTTGATTACGTGATCCGCGCTCCAAAGACAGGACGCAATTACTACGTTCCCTCCAGTGATGTGGAGTCCGAGGAACTGCTTTTGGAGTATGAAGCCGAGCGGACTACGAAGGAAGCGCTGATCGATTACGCTCTGGCGACGCATAACGAGAAGCTGTTTATGCATGTAATGAATGGCGGCGATCAGGATGCGGATGGGCAGAAGGAACCAACAAAGGAAGTTATGTCTCAGGCCGAGTTCATCAAACAGGTGAATTTGCGAGCATGGATATAAAGAGCCGGCGATGCCGGCTCTTTTTCGTATGTTCCGCTGTTCCGCAGGCTTTCGCCAGGTTTCGCGTTAACGGATTGAACTCGTCCAATTTCTACAATATAATTTTATTCATCTGAATCGTCATGGTAGAATGAACTAATCAGCCCCCGCAGGGACGTTTAAGGAGGAAAGCAAATGAGCATCCAGGTAAAAGACGTGGAGCATGTGGCCAAGCTGGCCCGGTTGAACTTGAGCGACGATGAGCGGGAAATGTTCACGGAACAGTTGAACGCGATTTTACAATATGCCGACAAGCTGAATGAATTGGATACGGAAGGCGTGGAGCCGACGACCCATGTCCTGCATCTCAGCAATGTCATGCGCGAAGACGAGGTGCACGAAAGTCTGCCTCAGGAGAAGGTATTCCGAAATGCGCCGGACGAAGAAGACGGGCAATTTAAAGTGCCTGCGGTACTTGAATAGATATTACGAAGGGAGGATGCGCCAGTGAGTCTTTTTGATTTGCGTTTACAGGAGGTACATAATCGGCTCAGCAAGAAGGAGCTGTCCGTGACCGATTTGGTGGGCGAGGCTTTCGCCAAAATATCGGAGCGGGATGGACAAGTAGGCGCTTATTTAACGTTGAATGAAGAAGGGGCCCGCGCGGAAGCGGCAAGGCTCGACAATAAATTGGCCGGCGGGGAAGAGAAAGGCCTTCTTTTTGGGCTGCCTGTAGGAATCAAGGACAATATGGTGACCGAAGGTCTGCGCACGACTTGCGCCAGTCAATTTTTGGCGAATTATGATCCGATTTACGACGCGACGGTAGTTGCGAAGTTGAAGTTGGCGGAAGCCGTAACGGTCGGCAAGCTGAACATGGATGAATTCGCCATGGGCGGGTCCAACGAGAATTCCAGCTTTCACCCGGTGCGTAACCCTTGGGATTTAAGTCGCGTTCCGGGAGGCTCCAGCGGGGGCTCCGCCGCTGCGGTAGCCGCGGGCGAAGCCTATTTTACGCTCGGCTCGGACACCGGCGGCTCGATTCGCCAGCCGGCTTCCTATTGCGGTGTCGTCGGTTTGAAACCGACTTACGGTCTCGTATCCCGCTACGGGCTGGTCGCCTTTGCTTCATCGCTGGACCAAATCGGTCCGATTACGAAAAACGTCGAAGACGCGGCTTACGTCCTGCAAGCCATTGCGGGGCATGATCCGAAAGACTCCACGTCCGCCGATGTCGAGATTCCGGACTATCTGGAGGCGTTGACCGGTGATGTGAAGGGGCTGCGCATCGCGGTGCCTAAGGAATATTTGGATGGCGTGGACCCTCAGGTTAAGGATGCCGTCATGGCTGCGCTGAAAGTTCTCGAAGGGCTCGGCGCCGTTTGGGAGGAAGTGTCCCTGCCGCATACGGAATATGCGGTCGCGGCCTACTATCTGCTGGCTTCCTCGGAAGCCTCCTCCAACCTGTCGCGCTTTGACGGCGTTCGCTACGGCGTGCGCGCCGATCATGCGGGCAACTTGCTGGATTTGTACCTGGAGTCGCGCAGCCAAGGCTTCGGACCGGAAGTGAAGCGCCGCATTATGCTGGGGACATATGCCCTCAGCTCGGGTTATTATGATGCCTACTATTTGAAGGCGCAAAAGGTTCGCACCTTGATCAAACGTGATTTTGACCAGACTTTTGAGAAATACGACGTTATTATTGGACCTACGGCACCGACCACCGCCTTCCCGCTGGGATCGCAAGTGGATGATCCGTTGACGATGTACCTTAACGATATTCTGACGATTCCGGTCAGCCTGGCCGGCGTTCCGGCGATCAGCGTGCCTTGCGGCTTTGCGGACGGCCTTCCGGTCGGATTGCAAATCATCGGCAAAGCGTTTGACGAAAGCAGCGTGCTTCGGGTAGCCCATGCGTTTGAAGCTCATACGGACCACCACAAACAACGCCCGTCGTTGTAATGGGGGATTTACAGGAGGGTCAATATGTCAACATCCAAATATGAAACGGTAATCGGGTTGGAAGTGCACGTGGAATTGCACACGAAGACCAAAATCTTCTGCGGCTGTTCTACGGAATTCGGCGCTCCGGCCAATACGCACACCTGTCCGGTCTGCTTGGGACATCCGGGCGTTCTGCCCGTCTTGAACCGCCAGGCGGTGGATTACGCCATGAAGGCGGCCATGGCTTTGAACTGTGAAATCGGCGATGTCAGCAAATTCGACCGTAAAAACTATTTTTATCCGGACTCGCCCAAAGCTTATCAGATCTCCCAGTACGATCAACCGATCGGGGAGAACGGATATATCGATATCGAAGTCGATGGGCGTACGAAGCGCATCGGCATTACCCGCCTTCATCTCGAGGAGGACGCCGGCAAACTGACGCACGTTGACGGAGGCTACGCTTCTTTGGTCGATTTTAACCGCGTCGGTACTCCGCTGGTGGAAATCGTGTCCGAACCGGACATCTCCTCGCCGGAAGAAGCGCGGGCTTATCTCGAGAAGCTGCGCGCGATCATGCAATATTGCGAGGTTTCCGACGTGAAGATGGAGGAAGGCTCCATGCGCTGCGACGCCAATATCAGTCTTCGTCCGTGGGGACAGAAGGAATTCGGTACTCGCGCCGAGCTTAAGAACATGAACTCCTTCCGCGGCGTCGTGCGCGGGCTGGAATATGAGCAGTACCGTCAGGCCGAGATTTTGGACGAAGGCGGCGAAGTTGTCCAGGAGACGCGCCGTTGGGACGAAGCCCAAGGCAAAACCTTCTCCATGCGCGGCAAAGAAGAAGCCCACGACTATCGGTACTTCCCTGATCCCGATCTGGTGAAAATCCATATCGACCAGGCGTGGAAAGACCGGATCCGGGCTTCGATTCCCGAGCTTCCGGACGCGCGCAAGGCCCGTTATACGGCGGAATACGGACTGCCGGAGTACGATGCCGGCGTCATTACCTCGTCCAAGCCGTTGGCTGACTTGTTCGAGAACAGCCTCGAATATACGTCCGATGCCAAAGCCGTATCCAATTGGATCATGGGCGATTTGCTCGGCTATCTGAACAGCAACGGATTGGAACTTCCGCAAGTGAAGCTGACGGGTCAAGGGCTCGGCGAAATGATCAACCTGATCGAAAAAGGCACCATCAGCTCGAAGATCGCGAAGACGGTCTTCAAGGAAATGCTGCAGAGCGGCAAGCTGCCGCAGCAGATCGTCGAGGAGCAAGGTCTGGTGCAGATCAGCGACGAAGGCGCCATTCTGGAAATCGTCAAAGAAGTGGTGGCGAACAACCCGGCTTCCGTACAGGACTATAAAGCGGGCAAGGAGAAAGCCATCGGCTTCCTCGTAGGCCAAGTCATGAAGCAAAGCAAGGGCAAAGCGAACCCCGGACTCGTAAACAAACTATTGGTCGAGGTTCTGAAAGATTAGCATTCCGGAACGGCCGGAAGCAGTCAAGGGGGCATCCGTATGATCGTACGTCTATCGCTGCAGAATCCGGACACGGTGGAGCAGTTGTGGAGTCTCCAGCATGCGGCTTACCGTCTGGAGGCTGCGGCGATGGGATTAAGGGATGTTCCGCCGCTGCCGGAAACATTCGAGTCCATTCGAAACAGTAACGAGGATTTTTACGGGGTGCTTTCGGCGGATGGCGAACTCCTCGGGGCGATTGTGACGGCTCCGGCGGACACCGCCGCAAACACCCTGGAAATTACCCGGTTGATGATCCACCCGGATCATCTGCGCAAAGGGATCGGCGCTTCTTTGTTGAAACATGTGATCGACCATCATCCGGAGATCCGAACATTTACCGTTACGGCGGGGACCCATAATGAACCTGCGGTCTCATTGTACCGGAAGTTCGGATTTATGCCGGGCGAGAGCGTCAAATCCATACCCGGCGCGGGACTCACGGTTTTCCGTTTTCATCGGACTTAACACGAGCACACCTTTTCTGGGCCATGCGGCCGGAAGGGTGTGTTTTTGTCTGTCGGGGCCCAGTTATTCCATATTACAGGCAGTAATAGAATAGGGTATTATTATACTAATATATAAATATATTTACTGGGGAAGGAGATGGCGATGAATAACAAACCCGTAAAAAAACAACGACGTCATCCCGGCGCACAGGCGGTTCGAAATTACGGTTTTCGGCCGAGACGACGAAAGCGCAAGTTCATCGCCTGTTTCCTCGGGGCGATATTTCCCGGTTTGGGCCATCTCTATTTAAAGATGTTCGCGAAAGGGGCCCTTTTGATCTATGGCGTGCTGCTCGACGCCTCGGCGCTGATTTATTTTTCTTCCGTTCGCTCCGGGATTAACGTTCCGTTTTTGATTTTGCTGGGCCTCATGATTCCGGTCATTTATTTCTATAGTATATATGACGTGCTGCAATCTACGGACGTCGTCAACGCCAGGGTAAAGCGCGCGCAAACGGAAGCGGAGGAAGCCTTACCGGAAGGGCGCAAAGCAGAAAAAGGCTATAGCGGGATTCGCCGCGGCATCGTTGCGGGAGGCCTGCTGATGGCAGGGGGAGCGGTCCTGTTCCTGTTCAGGCAAAAACCGCCTTGGCTGGAAGGCTTCATCCAGTGGTCCGCGGGTTATGCGGTTTCGGTTGCCCTTATCTTGGCCGGATGTTGGCTGATCGTGAGGGAGTGCCGCCGTCGCCTTATCCGTACGGGGCGCTTTACCGCCTCGGCGCTTTTAATGGCGGTAGGCGTCCTGCTGTTCATTGACCGGATGAACGGGTGGGATTTGCTGCTGCTTCTGCCCCGTTGGTGGCCTGTTGTTCTGATCGCCAGCGGCGTGGAATACACGGTGGTGTTTATCCGAAACAGAAGGCATACGGAACGTCCGGAACGAAGAATGCGCGCGGATATCAAGGGCATGGCCATCGCCGTATTTCTCGGTTTTTCGGTTTTTGCGGTTACTCAGCAGGACCATTACCTTCACCTATGGAATCGCGTCAGCCTGGACCTGGCTACCGCCGGATCGGAGTTTAGCATGGAGGAAGGGTTTCGGGAGGAGCGGCCGGTGATCGAGGTTCCGATCGATTTGGACACCGAGCAGATTCATATTAACGGCATCAACGGCAATATTGAAATCAAGCGCGCCGAGATAGAAGGGATTCAGATCCGCTCCACGGTTTGGGTAGACCAAATCCAGACCGAGGAAGCCGAAAAGATCGCGGAGAAGACCACGATCGATACCTCCGTCGGAAAAGCGTTGGCGATTACCGTCAAGGATCTGACCTATGGGGAATCCGGAAGGCGTCATCCCCGGGTAAATCTCACCGTCATTTTGCCGGAAAATCGCTTCTTGGATTTGGACATCAATACCTCCAGCGGGAATGTGGTGCTGACCCGGGTCCAAGCCTTGAAGTCCATCAAACTGCAGACCGGGAACGGAAATTTACGGCTTTGGGATGTGGTCGGCAATGTCTCGGCGAAGACGTTGAACGGCAACGCGGAGCTGTACCGGATATTCGGTGATGTGAGCGTGGACACCCAAGGCGGCAGCTTGAAGGCGAACGGCATTAACGGCAATGCCTCGCTCTCCACGATGGTCGGCGATATTTCGCTGGTTCATGCCGAAGCCGAGATCAAGACCAGCACCAAAAACGGGAATATCACGATCGATGGAGTTCCTTTGAATCTTGAAGCGGAATCGCTTAATGGAAAAATTCACGTTTCCACCGATGAGATCGGCGGAGATTGGAGCGTTTATAGTGCGGTTGGCGAGATGCGTATCGAGATTCCCGATACCGGGAATTATACCTTCGCGGGATCCAGCGGTTACGGCAACATCGATACCGATCTTCCTTTTTACATCGAAAACAAGGAGATGAAGGGAATCATCGGAAGTGGGGAGTATCAAATTAAGGTGGATGGCAACAGCGACCTAATTGTGACCAAACGCTGAACCTCTTGATCTAAAAAGGGATGTGCCGACCCGGTGGGAACGGCAGGTTCGTTGACAAACGATTTGTGATGACCGTACAATAAATTTGTAAATCTATTTAAGCGTGTTTTTTTGCATTATTTTAAAGGCGGTGGGCACTATGGCGACACGCGTACAGCATGCGCTAGACCAGTTGAAGAGTAACGGTGTACGCATCA
Organism: Paenibacillus sp. alder61; assembly: GCF_020179875.1. NCBI lineage: Bacteria > Bacillati > Bacillota > Bacilli > Caryophanales > Paenibacillaceae > Paenibacillus > Paenibacillus sp. alder61. Next base: position 4,123 of record NZ_JAIUDG010000014.1, on the reverse strand, counting down.
CGCCGCAACGTCATGCCATTTTAACTTATCTTATGGAAAGCATGGGACATCCGACCGCGGATGAAATTTACCGGGCGCTTGAGCCCCGTTTTCCGAATATGAGCGTGGCAACCGTATATAACAATCTTAAGATGCTGATGGAAGCCGGAATGGTTCGCGAACTGACCTACGGTGACAATTCCAGCCGTTTCGATGCGGATGTTTCGGATCACTATCATATCATTTGCGAAAAATGCGGTAAAATCAAAGATTTCTCTTATCCATCCCTTATGGAAGTCGAACAGAAGGCCGAAGAGGTGACCGGTTTCATCGTCCATGGACATCGGATGGAACTGCACGGAATTTGCGAAACCTGCCGAAATCGATAATTCAGTTAACCTGCGGGTATTGAGAAACGTGAGGGATTCCTTCGGGAGTTTCTTCACGTTTTATTTTTTTAAGAAGCGAGGTATATAACGTTGAACAGCAGAAAAAGGCTCCACAGAAGATCCAGACGGAGAGGCCGGGGGAAATGGTTGCTGGCTTTGTTGATCCTAGCGGTTGGAGCGTACTGGTACTCAGCGGAAATCCTGCCGAACCGGGAACATACGGAACCGGATTGGAAAGGGAAGGTTGCCAAACCGATGTTTGTCGGAGGAGAACTGCTGGAAGGGAGCGCTATAGGCGAGGGGGACGGGCTTAAGCTGCCTCTTCCGATGATTCAAACCGCAGTTGATCCCCATATTCGATATGAGGAAGAATCCGAGTCCGTCATCTTGACAACGCCCAAAAAGTTAGTTTTGCTGAAAACCAATGAGAAGACGGGAAAAGTCAATAACAAGCCGATGAGCCTGCGCTTTGCTCCTGAGGAAAAGGAGGGGGTTCTGTATGTCCCCGCCTATCTGCTGAAGGAGCTGTACGGCATGGAAGTGCATGAGGATGCCGCTTCCGGCGCGGTTTTGCTCATGAAACCGGGTGAAACGGTCAAGCACAGGCTTGTTCGCGAAGATCCGAAACAGGATGATTTTACGGTTCCGCTGCGGACGGATGCGAGCATTCACTCGCCTATTTTAGCCGATATGAAACCAGGCACCCAATTAAGGCTTCTGGATACCCGGGATGAATGGTATTATGTCCAGCTTTATAACGGATATACGGGGTATGTAAAACAAAAGGACACGGTGGCCGGAGAGGATCGTACCGTTCCCGAACTTGAACCGGTCTTGTCGCCGGCGAAGAAAAAATGGCAGGCCAAGAAGATCAACATGACCTGGGAGGCCGTTTACGAGGTTGCTCCGAAGCCTTCCTCCATCGGTAAATTGCCCGGGGTGAACGTGGTGAGCCCGACCTGGTTTTCGTTGGTCGACGGCAGCGGGAACGTCCGCAGCAAGGCGGACCCGGCTTATGTCCGCTGGGCCCATAATCAGGGGATGCAGGTCTGGGGGTTGTTCAGCAATAGCTTTGATCCGGACTTGACGACGGAGGCGCTGTCTTCTTTTGAAAGCCGGATGAACACGATCCTTCAAATGCTGCATTACGCCAAGTTATATGATCTTGATGGCATTAATATTGATTATGAAAATGTTCATACGAAGGACGGGCCTAATCTGTCCCAGTTTATGAGGGAGCTGCGGCCGTTGGCCATGGAATACGGGCTTGTCGTCTCCATCGATGTAACGCCGAAATCCAACAGCGAGATGTGGTCCGCCTTTCTGGATCGAAGGGCGCTGGCCGAAGCCGTCGATTATTTGATTCTGATGGCTTATGACGAGCATTGGGCTTCCAGTCCCGAAGCCGGTTCGGTGGCTTCGCTACCTTGGGTGCGTTCTTCCGTCACCCGCATCTTGGAAGAGGACGACGTATCCCCCGATCAACTCATCCTCGGAATTCCGCTATATACGCGGGTTTGGACGGAAACGGTCAAGGATGGGGAAGTCAAAATGAAATCAAAAGCGATCGGCATGGAAAAAGCTCAGCGCTTGATCCGCGAGAAAAAGCTGAAACCGTCCTTGTCGGAAGAAACCGGACAGAACTACGTGGAGTATCGTGAAGACAACGCATTGAACCGCATTTGGCTGGAGGACAAGACGTCGCTGCAGCGGCGGGTCGAACTGGCGCAGTCTCTGGGTTTGGCGGGAGTAGCAACATGGACCCGAAGTTTTGCTGCCGATGAAGCATGGGAAGTGTTGCAGCAAATATCTAAATAAAAAAAGGTTGAACAAGGGAAGCCTTGTTCAACCTTTTTTTACGTTCGTGTGAGTCTCTGGGGAATGGCCGAGTGTTTGCTGGCGCTCTATTTCTTCCGCCGTTATGGTCGCCTGGCTCGGGTCCAAGGTCAAAATGGTTTTACAGAACATGCACCGGTCCGTCTTTCCCAACATTTTCGTCAGCTTGTGGCACTCCGGACACTCCAACTGGACGGCGGAAGTCGACAGCATCCCCGCCCAAAAATAGATGGCCATGCTGGCCATCATGGCAATCAAACCGATCACCAGGCCGATCCCGGCGATGACCTTGCCGGATTGGCCCCAAAAAACGATGCCTGCCGTCCCCAGAACCATCAGTCCCATTCCGGACATCGTCAACAGAAGGCCCCATAAACGAAATTCATTAATCTTACTGGATTTAAAGAACATGTTTATAAAACCTCAATTCTTTTGAATAATCTCATTCCAAAATGGAAGAAGGAAACTTTAAAGAAGCGTAGAACTATATTATAACGAATCGGCATTAATACGCCAAGCCAGGAGGGTAACGTGGAGCCAACCTTTTTTTCTTTTAAAAGCCAGGAGAAGAGCGGTCATCAAGCTTTAGGAGCTGTAGGCTTCCGTCACCCCGGCAGTATGTTTAGCGGCTCGTTGCTGCATGATTTTGAGCTGCTCGTATTGGTGGTCTGCGAAGAGACGGATTCAAGCCTTATTCAGATTGAACATTGTTTAAGCGGCTCCCTGCAGTATCAGATGAGGTACATCGGACGAAACGAGCTGCTGCAATGGGTGGTCAGCGGTGAGCATCCCGATATCGTGCATTGTTTCCTGCAAGGGGAGGTTATTTGGGACGTGGGAGGAAAAGTGACGGAGTTGCGCAAAGATTTAACCCGTTTCGGCGGCGGGATGAGAGAACGGCGGAAGCTAAAGGAATTTGCCGGATTTCTGCGTACTTATGTGGAGGCCAAACATTATGCCCATGAACAGGATTTCATGGATGCTTATTATTGCGTCCTGCAATCCTTAAAACATTATGCTCGCATCGAATTGATCGATGAGGGGATTGTACCGGGGGATCGTGTTTGGGAGCAAACTCAATCCTTAAATACCGTGGTGCGCAAATTGTTTGACGAGCTTACCGACAGCAAGGAAACCCTCGAACAACGCGTTGAACTGGTGCTATTAGCTTGCGAATTTTCCGTTATGTCCAGGATGGAGGACTGTTGTTCGCCGCTCTTGCGGATTCTGGGGAGCCGGAAGGAAGCGTGGAGCATTCAGGAACTGCTGGAGTTGCCGGAATTAGGCTATATCCGGAAAGAACTGCCGATGATGATTCGAAAGCTTGTATATCGTTCTCTCGTTAAACAATCAGCGGTGATTTCCGGCGACGCATCCGTGTGCGGCAGGGAAATACGATATTGGGCATAAACAACCTGATTTTTCCAAAAAAATCTTTTATAAAAATAGTTGACTGCTCTATTCATTCTGTGTTAAATTAGATCTCGCCCCTGAGAGACACAGGACTTGAAAAGCAAGTCAAATAGATTTAAATAAATGACTTGAAAAAAAGTGCTTGACTTAAACGAGGCGAACATGATATATTATAAAAGTCGCCGCTGAAACACAGCGATGACGAAATGAACGAAGTTGATCTTTGAAAACTGAACAACGAGTGAGTATTAAAATGATGGAATTTAAATCGACCTTGTGTCGTTTGAAAGTCCATCCTATGAGAATTAATTTTCTCGTCAGTAACTGATTGAGCTAAGGCTCTTTCGAATAAAGCATCACTCGGATGGAACACCTCATTACCTTCGGGTATGAGCCTCCTTCCGATCCTTTATTGGAGAGTTTGATCCTGGCTCAGGACGAACGCTGGCGGCGTGCCTAATACATGCAAGTCGAGCGGAGTTAATCGGGAGCTTGCTCCTGATTAA